>JAAYCQ010000218.1 GCA_012729715.1 Syntrophomonadaceae bacterium | reverse complement strand
TTTAGACAAATCCATTAACCTTGTTGATGATAAAGGCAATATTAACCAAAATTTAACCGGTTACTATGCTCTAATACCATATT
The DNA here is from genome assembly GCA_012729715.1 of Syntrophomonadaceae bacterium. Taxonomy (GTDB): domain Bacteria; phylum Bacillota; class Syntrophomonadia; order Syntrophomonadales; family Syntrophomonadaceae; genus UBA4844. The sequence goes on along the minus strand of JAAYCQ010000218.1, from coordinate 15,383 downwards.
GTAGTTTCAAAGAACTTGATTTTTGCTATTATGCAAAAGTCTCACGCGTATATCCTCCATAATTCATGAATTTTTTGGTTAGCTTATAATATTTAGTTTTTTCGTTACTTTTAGTGCATCTGGACTAAAAAGCAAAAACCGTAGGGATCTTCCTACGGCTAAGATATTCTCTGGTGTCGGGCCAATTAAAAGTTTTATTCTCCTGCTTCCTTTTTATTGCATATTTTTTCCATTTTATCTGGACTATTGTTCTGTTATATCCATTAAACCTGGTGATCTATTTATTGTATATAATGATAACAGGATTAATTTAGGAGAATAATGATATGCAAACTTCAATCCGGCAGGCTATGGATCGGTACTTTGGTTTTTTGGGGTTTAAGGATGGTCAGGAAGAAGTAATACATAGTATTTTAGAAGGACATGACACCCTGGGGGTAATGCCTACTGGAGGTGGCAAATCTTTATGTTACCAGCTTCCCGGCCTGGTGCTGCCTGGGCTGACCCTGGTTATATCTCCACTAATTGCTCTGATGAAAGACCAGGTTGACGCACTTAATGACCAGGGGATAGCTGCTTCATTTATTAATAGTTCGCTTACCCAAACTGAGTTCTACCAGCGTCTGAATATAGCCCGGCAAGGTAAATATAAGCTGCTCTACGTGGCCCCGGAACGTCTGGAAACCGACCAGTTTACCGAGCTTTTGGGAGAACTTCCCCTTTCCCTGATAGCCATTGATGAAGCCCATTGCATTTCCCAATGGGGACACGATTTTAGGCCCAGTTACTTAAGAATCGGAGCCTGGATTGAGACTCTGGCTAAACGGCCAGTAGTGGCTGCCTTTACCGCCACTGCTACCCCCAGAGTGCAAAAAGATATTGTAAAACTACTGGGGCTTAAAGAACCGCTGGTTTTAATCAACTCGTTTAACCGTCCCAACCTTTATTTTTCCGTTGTCAAAGGCGTAGAACGAACCGGTTTTATCTGCCGTTACCTGGATGAGCATCCGGATCATGCCGGGATTATTTATGCGGCTACCCGTAAAGAAGTAGAAAGCCTATTCGAAGAACTTACTAAGCGGGGCTATTCTGTAGGTAAATACCATGCCGGTTTAAATAATGCCGAAAGGAATAGTTATCAGGAAGCCTTTATTTTTGATAAGATTCAGGTTATGATAGCTACCAATGCCTTTGGACTGGGTATTGACAAATCTAATGTACGCTTTGTTATTCACCATAACATGCCCCGACACCTGGAAGCTTATTATCAGGAAGCTGGGCGAGCCGGGCGGGATGGTCAAACGGCAGATTGTATCCTGCTCTACCAGGCACAGGATATACTAATTCAAAAATTCCTGATTGAGCATAGCAGCCGCTCTGAAATCCGCAAAGACATGGAATACGCTAAACTGCAGGACATGATTGACTATTGCCACACTTCCCATTGCCTGCGCCAATATATACTGGCATATTTCGGTGAAAAGGATAATGAACCTTGCAATTACTGTGCTAATTGTTTAGAACGGGAACTGCGCGATATTACTATAGAGGCACAAAAGATTTTCTCCTGTATCGTACGAATGAAACAAGCCTACGGCAGTAAACTTATTGCTGCCGTTTTAAAGGGAGCAAAACAAAAAAGGATTATGGAACTGGGTTTTGACCGGCTCTCTACCTATGGGATTATGAGCAACTATAGCACCCAGCAGATTGTTGATTTAATTAATCTACTGGCTGCTGAAGATTACCTTATAATTGACAGCGGACGCTACCCAGTGGTACAACTTGGCCGGCGGGCACGCCCGGTTCTGCGCAGCGAAGAAAAGGTTATAGTAAGTTTACCCAAAATACCCCAGGCGGCAGCGCCCGAAAGCACAATATTCCAGGCTCTACGTGATTTGCGCCGGCAAATTGCCCAGGAACAAGGACTGCCTCCTTATATAATTTTCCCGGATACTACCCTGCAAGAAATGGCTGCCTCCCTACCACAAAATCGAGAAGAGATGCTTAAGATAAATGGAGTGGGCCAGATAAAGTATGAAAGATATGGTGAGCAATTCCTGGAGATAATAAAGCTATATTCGGTAGAATCAGCATCTACCAGGGACCTGCAACCCGACAATAGTACTGATGTGCCTCCAGGCCCCTCCCCCCGGAGGGAAAATAAACAACAACCGGAGAAGAAAAAAAAGGAGCCTAAAATTCCTTCTCATATTATCACCTGGCAGGAGCATCAAACCGGCAAATCCCTGCCAACAATAGCTACCGAACGTAATTTAAGCTTAACCACCGTAGAAGATCACCTGCTAAAAGCCGCTAAGGAAGGTTACCAGGTTAACTGGGAACAATTTCTCAGTCCCTTAGAGGAGGAACAGATACTAGCCGCAGCACAAGTTGTAGGCTATGAAAAGCTCCGGCCTATTAAAGATAGCCTGCCCGATAGCATAAGTTATTTTGCCATAAAAGTTGCCTTATTTAAAAACCAGTAGCAGATAGAATCAACAAAAGGGTCTTAAACTTCTACGTTACTTATTGGCACCTGGAGGCTGTCTTTCCGTTATTGATTCTGGAGATATATCCGATGTTATTAGACGCTAATATTTTCCACAGTATAGCCCCCTGGGTTTTCGTTCTATATTTTTGCGCTTAATTTCCCTCCCCGATTCGGAACGACACGGGGGTCGTTCCCTACATATCTCTTCCTCCTATTATTTTCACTCAGATAATGTAGGGAACGGCCCCTGTGCCGTTCCGTCATTGGCATAATAATTCATCCGCCGGGATGCGGTAAGCTACATAAAGCGCCAGAAGGGTAAACTAGTTCTCGGGAACTTACTAGAAACGCAGAAAGAAATAATGACCTCATACTTACATGAGGTCACTGTTCTCAGAGATAAACTAGATATTATTTTCAAACTCCAACTTGGAAGTTCGCATAAGCATGGTGTCGGAGGCGGGACTTGAACCCGCACCCGGTTAAGGATACGCCCCTCAAACGTACGTGTCTGCCCGTTCCACCACTCCGACACAATTATTAAGTTATCGGTATCCCGACGAGAACAATTATATAATGGTTTAGGGTTGGTGTCAATTGCTATGCCGCTTGTACGGCATCTTTAGAATACTGATTTCAGGTCGTGCTTTGCCTTGCCTGGGAAATGTTAATAGGTTTATACCTTTTTCCGCCCCTTAACCATTTTATCCTTCCCTTCATCCAAATCAGGTTTGCGCAGTTCTACCCGGTACCAGTCTATCATCTCCATGTTATCAACGCTGAGGGAGGATACGTTTTCTCCTATTAATTTATGGGCACATTTTTGAAATAGCCATAAACAGGGGGCATCATCTACAATTATTTCTTCAGCCTGGTGCAATAATTCCAGGCGTTTCTCCAAGTTTATTTGTTTACGGGATAAGTCCAGCAGCTTATCCACCTGGGGGTTGTGATAGGCCGAGTAGTTGCTGACCCCAATTTTCGAGCTGTGGAACATGCTATAGAGGAAGTTGTCCGGGTCGGGATAATCAGCATACCAGCTTACCCGCCCGCAGGCAATCTGCATTTTGCCCAGCTGTTTTTTGTAGTAATCCCATTCCATGGGGCTAAACTCCACTGAAATTCCAACCTGGTTTAGTTGCTGGGCTACCAATTCCAGTACCGCCCTGTGCCCATCGTCATTATCATAGCTGATTAGAAGGGGAATATACTGGTCACCTGATATATAGCCGGCATCCTCCAGCAGTTGCCGGGCTTTTTCCGGGTCATAGCTATAGCCGCTCATATTGCTCTTATATCCTGCCAACCCGGAGGGGACTGCACCTCGTGCCGGGGTATAGGCTCCACCTAGAATAGTATCATTAATGGCTTTACGGTCAATGGCGTAGTTTAAGGCCCGGCGCAGGAGATATCCATCGGCAAAGGGCTGTTTGTTTACATGAAAGACCAGGGAATAGGTGTTTAAGAGCGGTCTACTCAGGTAAAGTGCTTTGTATTGCGGGTCTTTTTTGATTGCCTTTATCTGGTTGAAGGGTATAGAGTCCAGGTAATCCAATTTACCTGACTTATAGTCCTCCAAGGCTTGCAGTTCATCATCGTAAATTTTAAAATTAATTGCCGCCAGGCGGGGCATTCCTTGGTGGTATTTATCGTTACGGAGCAACAGAATGCTTTTGTCTTTCTGGTTTTCTTTGAGTCGGTAAGGCCCGGTACCTGGAGCGGGATTATCTTCCACATTGCTGTCATAGACCCAGAATACAGGACTGGTTAGCATATAAATAAAGGCCGTGTTAGGTTGGTCAAATACTATTTTCAGGGTTTTATCGTTTACCACCTGGATACCGGATATCTCTTTTTTATAACCGTCGAGCATAGTATTACTGCCAACGACGGAGAGAAAAAGGCTGATGTTGGACCATTCCTTGCTCTCGCTAAAACTCTTTTCCCAGGCTGATTTAACTTCAGCTGCAGTAACTTTTTTGCCGTTATGAAATTTTATGTTGTCTTTCAAGTGTATAATCAGGGTTTTGCCATCAGAGGAATATTTCCATTTGCGAGCCAGCCGAGGCTGCAGTTCCCCGGTTTTAGCATCGTAGGCAAGCAAACCTTCATAAATGGCAGAGGCAATCAACCGCTCCTGGTGCTCGGATATGAGGGCAGGTTCCACTGAATTGACCGGCCTGCACACACCCGCATTAAAAGGACGGGTATCCAGATTGGCAGTGTAGACCGCCAGGTTATGTCTATGTATAAAAAATGCCAGTATAGCGATTAATAGCAACAGTGAGCCAATGAAGAATGTCTTTTTAGGTGAATTAAACATCTACTTGTCCTCCTTTTTATGATGTTGATAAGACAATTATATTAGACAAGTATTAGTTTTATTCCATTTTTTTGCTATTATCCGGCTCCGGACATAAAAATAACCCGCCAATAGCGGGTACGGAAATAACCATTAGAATTATATTACGGAGTAATGACGTATCCTCACGCCTTACCCCTCACGCCTCACTCTAAACAATTAATCAAGTCTAAATTCGAAGTTATGTACAAGACAACTTTGTTATTAGCGCCTATCTCATTTATATATGGCTTGGTAAGCCTCATAGTTTTTGAGTACGTTTTTTACGTAAAGCCGGGTCTCCTGAAAAGGAATATTATCAATGGTTTCGGGGCTGCCGTCCCATTGTCCATTTACCACCCATTCCTTTAATTTACCTCGACCTGCGTTATAGGCTGCGACCACCATAGGGGTGTTACCATTAAACTCCCGATTTAAATCGCTTAAATACCAGCATCCTAGACGTATATTAGTTTCCGGATCATGCAGACTTTCGGGGTCAAAATCCTGTATCCCCTGCTGCTCCGCTATCCATCGCCCCGTCTCGGGCATTATTTGCATCAGTCCCCGCGCCCCAACCGAAGATTGGGCCGTATTTTGGTATTTGCTTTCCGCCCGAATAATGGCAAAAACCAGGTGAGGGTCAACATCGTACTGATAAGAGGCCGAAAAGACCAGGTTGCGATGAGGCTGGGGATAGAATATGCTTATCCACCGGGGGAAGGTCAATACTATGGCCAAAAATATTAAAATACTAAACCACATTATGGTAGAAAATCTTTTTTTACTGTCTTTCAATATTAAAACCTCCGGCTATTTTCCTATTGTTATATTGTATTTAAGCCCCGGTTAAAATTTCTTTGTAATATTTGGTGGCTTTTTCTTTTGTTTCCTCCATACTGCCTCGGTTGTCAATTACGAAATCCGCTCGCCGAACCTTTTCATCCATCGGCATTTGAGCATTTATCCGCCTTACCGCATCCTCGTAACTCATCTTATCCCGTTCCATTAAACGTTTTATCTGGGTTTCACGATCTACGCAGACTACTACCACCTGCTGGCACAGTTTATCCATATTAGTCTCGTACAGCAGCGGAACCTCCAGGATAACGATGGCATCCGGCTGTTCTAATTTAATCCTTCGCATTTCATCTTTATAATATTGCATGATGCGGGGGTGGGTGATGCGATTAAGTTCTTTTAGAGAATCAGGATTATTATAAACAATCTCCCCAATTTTGGCACGATCAAGGCTTTCGTCCTCATTTACCACCTGGGGGCCAAAAAACTCTACAATGTCTTCCCAGGCCGGTTGATGGGGTAAAACCACCAATCGGGCTATCTGGTCGGCATCAAGTATAATTGCCCCCAATTCTCTGAAAACTGAGGCTACAATGCTTTTGCCGGAAGCTATGCCGCCCGTCAGACCAATTATTTTCATAACATCACCTTTATAATATTTCCATGATACCAATAGCGATAAAAACCAGACCGGGAACCAGAGCTGTAACAGCTTTTAACTCTGTGGCATTGATTTTACTTCCCAGGTAAATTCCGCTATTAACTAATATAAATTTTAACATACCAACACACAGGGCAGTATATAAAATATTGCTTCCGGTCATAGCAATTCCTATTCCTGCGCCCAGAGCATCCATCGCCAGGGCCAGGCCCAGGATAAAGGCCTCACCCGTGCTTATTTCCCCGGAACAATCGAAGTCTGCCCGCGAGGGTTGTTTGAGTATCTGCACTATTATTCCCAGAGGTTTTATACTAAATGCCAGGAGGGGTTCTTCCTGGCTATTTTCCAGGGAGTTGATTTTTTCTTTGCCTGCTGTCAGGAGAAAGTAAATTCCCAGGCCCAGGATTATAATGGCACCCACATAAGAGGACATTTGGGGAGAAAGCAATTCCGCCAGGCCTTTGCCACATAACATGGATAAGCTTACCGCCAGCGCCGAGGCCAGGGATATTACCAGGAGGGAGAAGAAGGGTATTCTAATTTTCCCTATGCCATAGGCCATTCCTACCGCAAAACCGTCTGCACTTACTGCCAGAGCAAACAATACTATAGTCAGGTAGTCCATGGGCAACACTCCTATCCATAATTAGCAGGGTTCAATCTACTATATGGACAAAAGTATCAAAATGTTACCCAGCTTTAGCGCTGGCAATTGGTGCAAAAGTGAGTGCTGCGACCACCTATACGGATACGCTCAATAGGTTGGCCGCACTGCGGGCAAGGTTGATTATGCCTCCCGTAAACTTTAAGATAATCCTGAAAACCACCGCTTTCATTAAATGCATCCCGGTAATCACGAAAGGTAGTACCCCGTAGTTCAATACCCTGGCGCAAAACCTTTCTTATGGATCGATGTAGTTTTTTAATATCCTGCCGGGATAATGAACCTGCCGGGCGATCCGGGCGGATACCGGCAGCAAATAACGATTCATCAGCATAAATATTACCGATGCCGCTAATAAGATTTTGATTTAAAAGCAAGTTCTTCACCGGGGCTTTACGATATTTAAGGATGTCTTCCAGATAGGTAGCGGAAAAATCAGGAGACAGTGGTTCCCTCCCCATATTACGGAAAAAGCGCTCCCGCTCTTTTACCAGCCATACTCCGCCAAACCGGCGGGGATCCTGGTAAACTAGATTAATGCCGTTATTAAGATGTACGATTACATGAACATGTTTTTCTGCCGGTTCTTCGGCTGATGCCAGCATATAGAAACGGCCGCTCATGCCCAAATGAAAAATAAGGTTGAGATCGCGGCCCAGCTCAAATATCAGAAATTTTCCGCGGCGGCGGATATTCTTTATATTCTGGCCCTGAAGTTCTAGTACGGAAAATTCCTGCAGGCGAAGGATATCTTCCCGTTTGATTTCTATATGCTTAATACCGGCTCCTACATTAGATTGCAGGGCTCTTACTATAGTCTCCACTTCTGGAAGTTCAGGCATCTTAGGCCTCCCTGAAAAATATAAAATTACTTAAAGTCCACCATATCGTACCAATTACGGCCTATACTAAGCGATACTTCTAAGGGCACTTTTAGAACGCAGGCGTTTTCCATACAGTCCTTGAGCAATTCAGCTACTTCCTCCACTTCAGTCAGCGGTACCTCCAAAACCAATTCATCATGTACCTGCAGTAGCAGTTTGGCCTGTAGTTCCCTTTCCTTAAGCTGGCTAAAAACCTTAATCATGGCCAGTTTTATTATATCGGCCGATGTGCCCTGAATCGGGGTATTTAACGCCATCCGCCGAGCAAAGGCTTGCTGCATTTTGTTTTTGGCATTAAGGTCCGGCAGGTAGCGCCTGCGTTTTAAATAGGTTTCTACATAACCATGCTGTTGGCCGAATTTTACTATATCCTCCATGTATTTCTTAACTCCCGGGTAGGAATCCAGATAATTATCAATATAGCTGCGGGCTTCCTTGCGGCTTACCCCGGTATCCCGGGAAAGGCCGAAATCGCTAATGCCGTAAATAATTCCGAAATTAACTGCCTTGGCCCGCCGACGTAATTCGCTGTCCACCTGGTCCAGGGGAACATGAAATATCTGGGCAGCCGTGCGGGTATGAATATCTATGTTTTGATGGAAGGTTTCTATCAGCTTCTCATCCCCGCTGATATGAGCCAGAGCCCGCAAATCTATCTGGGAATAATCAGCCGACATCAGTACATAGTCCTCGTTGACCGAGGTAAAAGCCTTACGGATACGGCGCCCCTCTTCCATTTTTATAGGTATATTTTGCAGGTTGGGTTCTACACTGGACAGACGTCCAGTGGCAGTCTGAGCCTGTTTAAATATGGTGTGTACCCGGTTAGTATCTGGATGAATCAACTCCTGCAATGCATCCACATAGGTTGATTTTAATTTGGTAAGCTGCCGGTAGTTCAGTATATGGGCAATAATTTCATGGTCGTCATATAGCTCCTCCAGCACTTCCGCACCGGTACCGTAACCAGTCTTAGTCTTTTTCACCACCCGCAGCCCCATATCCTCAAACAGTACTTTTCCTAACTGTTTGGGAGAGTTTATGTTAAACTCCTGCCCAGCCAGTTCAAATATCTGTTTTTCAGCACGCTCTATTCCCCCAGCCATCTCCGCAGATAGCAACTGCAGCGTTTCCCGTTCCACCTTAATACCGGTAAACTCCATGTGTGCCAGTACTTCTGATACCGGCATCTCTACCTTGTAAAGCAGGGACTCTTGCTCATCGGGAATATTCTCTTCCAGACTATTAATCAGGGGACAGAGACGCGAAACCAGGAGTGCTGGATTTTTTTCAGGCACATTAATATCCAGATATTTAAAAATTACAGTCGCCAAATCATCCCCTTCAAAACTGGGGTCATCAATGTAAGCAACCAGTAAGCTATCCCCAACTACACCTTGTAATTGCAACCCATACCGCATCAACAACACCTGAGCGTATTTAGCATTATGCAGATATTTGGGGATATCAGCACACTCCAGCAAAGACCTCATCCATTCCAGGCGATAGCTAGCCCTCTCCCCTACCGGCAAATGATACACCTGCTCATTTTGTTCAAAGTATATGCTCTTAATTTTAGCCCACATAGGGTGATGGTAATCGGTCTCGATGTAGATGGCCAGTGGCAACTCAGCTTCCACAGTATTTTTAAACTCTGCCGCCTGTTCCTCTGTTTCCAACTCTATGACGTTTATGTCCTCAATACTTACTTCCCGTCCGGTTTTACTGCTTTCCTGCAAAGCAGTAAGAAAATTATTAAATTCCAGTTGTTTGTATAATTCCACCAGACGATCGTGGTCGGGCTCTTCTACCTTAAACTTATCCAAATCCCATTCTAGTTCCATATCCCTAACGATGGTAGCCAGCTCCCGGCTCATAAAGGCCTGATCTCGATTCTCGGTAAGCCTTTCCACCAGTTTACGCCCGCTTATCTCTTCCAGGTGCTGGTAAAGGTTTTCGATATGGCCGTATTCTTTTATAAGCTTGACTGCAGTTTTAGCACCTACCCCCGGCACTCCTGGTATATTGTCGGAAGCATCTCCCATCAGAGCCTTAATCTCAATCATTTGCTCAGGGTTAACTTCCCATTTTTCCCTCACCTGCTGAGGGTTATAGATTTGCATTTCAGTAATACCTTTTTTGGTCATTAATACCTGTACCCTGTCAGAAACTAATTGCAGGGCATCTCCATCACCAGTAAGAATCAGGCAGTCCAGATTTTCATCCTCTGCCCGCTTGCTCAAGGTACCTATAATATCATCCGCCTCATAGCCAGGCATTTCAATGTAGTGGACGTTTAAAGCAGTAAGCACACCGCGTAAAAGTTGAAACTGTCCCTGTAGTTCCTCCGGCGGAGCTGAACGGTTAGCCTTGTATGCGTCATATATATTACTGCGGAAGGTTTTACGGTCCATATCAAAAGCCACTACGATATGGCTGGGTTGCTCACTGGCAGTCACCCGATTAAACATGGTCAGAAAACCATAGACTCCGTTGGTGTACACCCCTTCCCGGTTATGCAGCAGAGGCAGCGCATAAAAGGCGCGAAACAGGAGACTATTCCCATCAATTAACATTAATTTCTTTTTCGGCATGGTAACCCCACCTTTATAATAGCCATAGGCAGCCAGGCAGCTACCTTAAGAATCTTTTGCTAATTATAGCATTATCGGGGGGAAAGAAAAAATATGAGGCAGGGACAAAAACGTCCCCCCCGTGTCACCCTTCACCACAAAAAAAAGGCAGGAATTTCTTCCTGCCCCCGTAAGTTTATTTAATTTAGGGGTTAACTTCACCCACAAAGTAGATTTCTAGCGTAGTCATTTCTAGCTCTTTATCCAGTGTAGCTTTCTGCTGCAAATAATCCTGAAGCTTTTGTTCGATTTCATCCAGCTTGCACTGTTCGGTGCATTCCGCTTGTTGCAGGTTTTCCTTTTGTTTTTGCAGCAAGCTGATTTGATTTTCTACTTCGCTGTACTGCTGGGTAAGTTCCAGGCGATTGTGCAAAGGTGCACTGGCCTTGCCTACCTCACCTAACTGACTCATCACCGTGTCCACATCTTTTTCGTTTACTTTGATAGTTAAGCCGCAACTATTAGGTCCGGACATGGCACGGGGTACATCTGTATATGCATATTCCCATCCATTGCTGCGGGCTAATTGTACTATTTTATCTGCGGATTCAGCAGCATTCTCAACCATAATCCGGGTAGAAAACACATCTGCCAGCCTGGGCGTTACCTCTATGACTTGAGTTACTTCAGCTTTATTCTCATCTGTCTTATTGTCCGTTTTATTTCCCGGAACATTCTTTTGGCCGCTGTTAACAGCTACCTGAGTCTTCTTCTTGGGATTCTCCGAAGGCGTAACATCTTCCTTCGCCGGGTTCTCTTTATCCCCGCTATATATACGGTTTATTATTTCATTAATAGCCACCGAAGGCTTATTATTAGTATCTTTATCATGTTTTTCCTGCCAGGCAGCAATCATAGGAGTAATAGGTAAAACACTGCTGGCATAAATTCCTGCGGCCAGAGCAATTCCTGCCACCCCGGCAGCAATCCAGCCGGACTTTTTAGGGGTTTTGATTTCCCTGGGCCTTAATATGATACTTTGCTCTTCTACCAGCCGTTTATGCAAATCTTCGCCAAAACGTTCCGGTAACTCAGGAGTTGGAAGGTTTTTTAGAGTAGCACAAAGCGCCCTCAGGTGTTCCAGTTCACTCTGGCACTGTGAACAGTTCTCAAGGTGAGCCTTAATAATTTTATTCTCTTTTTCACTGGTCATGCCATCAATATAAGATGATAGCATTTCCCTGATGTACTCACACTTCATGGCCCTTCCTCCTCGCTTTCTTAGACGAGAATCTAAGGCAAAAGTTCCCTGTCAGTAATTTTTTTTCGCAGCACTTCCCGGGCTCGACTAATCCTTGATTTTACTGTTCCCATGGAACAATTCATTACTTCAGCAATCTCTTCATAGCTAAATTCCATAACATCACGCAGTACTATAGCTGTTTTATGTTCAGGTTTCATTTCACTTAGCAATTGTTGTATGTATTGGGAGAATTCTTTTTGTTCATATATTATGTCTACGCCTGGAGAACTGTCCGCAATTTCTTTTTCCACCTCGTCCCCTTCCTGAGTAGCCAGGGGTTCATCCAGAGATAAGGCCACAATTCTTCGCTTTCGTCGTCGCAACTCATCCAGGCAAACATTGGTGGTAACTCGATAAAGCCAGGTGCTGAAACTGGAATTTCCTTTGAAAGTCCGCAGGGAACGAAAAGCCTTAATAAAGGATTCCTGGGCCATATCGTAAGCATCTTCTTCATTGCCCATATAGCGATAAGCCAGAGCATATATTTTATTGTGATACTGTGAAACCAATTCTTCAAAAGCACGGGTATCGCCCTGAATGCTTTGCTTGACCAGATATTCTTCTGAATACATTAAACTGCTCCCTTTTAAAAAATAACGGGATAAACTAAATTGTCATTACTCGCCTTAAATAATGCTAATTTATTGTGATTTTCAGTAATTCGTCTAATTAGGAGTTTAATAAATAGATCCAATTTTATTCAAAATGCAAAGTGCTTTTACCTTAATAACTATACTACAAAGTTTCAACACATTTACATAAATTCCTTTTGCGGCTCATTACCTTGTTATAACATTTGCTCTAATATACAGCTATTATGGTCGTTTGAGGCAAATAATTGTAATTTTTGTATTACTAATATTTTAAATTAATTGTAACTATTATAAAAAAGGGATTTTAGTTCCTTAATAAATCTGCTATAATTTACCTTAGTTATATAATTACTACAATTAAGGGGGAATTGGAATGGATATCAATGGTCTGGTTGCAATAGTAACAGGTGGAGCTTCCGGACTCGGCGCAGCAGCAGTAGAAATGCTGGTAGATAAAGGCGCCAAGGTCGTTATTGCTGATTTGAATGAAGAAAAAGGTAAAGAATTTGCTGCCAAGTTTGGTGACAAAGCTGTATTTGTAAAATGCAATGTCACCTCTACTCCAGACAATGAAGCTGTAGTTCAGGCCGCTGTAGACAAATTTGGTAAACTGGATGTACTGGTTAATGCCGCCGGCATAGGCAGTGCTTCCAAGATTATCGGCAAAGATGGCCCCACTAACCTTGACTGGTTCAAGATGGTTATTGACATCAACCTGGTAGGTGGCTTTGATATTATGAGACTGGCTGCCTGGCAGATGTCCAAGAACGAACCTAATGCCAATGGTGAAAAAGGCTGCATGATCAACGTAGCTTCTGTAGCTGCATATGACGGACAGATGGGACAGGCTGCTTATTCTGCCTCCAAGGGTGGCGTTGTAGCCATGACCCTGCCTATCGCCCGTGACCTTTCCCGCGACGGCATCCGGGTTAACACCATCGCCCCGGGTATCTTTAATACCCCAATGATGCAGCTTCTCCCGCAGGCTGCCCGTGATTCTTTAGGTGCTCAGGTACCTTTCCCCAAACGTATGGGAGAGCCGCCCGAATTTGCACACCTATGCTGCGCTATTATAGAGAATCCGTACCTCAATGCTCAGGCTATCCGCCTGGATGGCGCTATCCGCATGGGCCCCAAATAAGAAATATTTTGCTTCAAAAACCCCGGCTGTATGGCCGGGGTTTTTTTTGTCTATTCGTATTGAAAAAATGTCTCAATAGTGACGCATAATTCCTTTCCCTTTACGTATTAATTATTGTATTATATATTCATACATTACTATTATATTTATTATTCTCAATTGTTATAGTTCTATATAAGTTTACCACTTGGTACTGGTTCAACTTATAAAAATATCAAGAATATAGGAGAGGAGTTTTGTACATGGCGGATTATCGTCAAATGTGGAGTGACCTGGGGATGGATTTAGAAAAACACGATATTTTATGTGAAGTCCTTCCCGATGCCTTTGGTTCTGTTTATCTTTCTCAGGAAAACCGTCCCGAAGGAATGGACTATTTTGATTTTGTAGTTGCGGAAATTCATGGTGTACGTCCTGCCGAGTTAGTTACCCATCAGCAAAAAGGCGGCAAAGTTTTTGGTACTTTCTGCGTATATGTACCTGATGAGGTAATATTTGCTGCCGGGGGTATTGCTACTGGGCTTTGTGGTGGTTCCCAGTTCTGGGTTCCCGGCGGGGAAAAAGTCTTGCCGGCTAACACCTGTCCACTGATTAAGGCTTCGGTAGGAGCGCGCCTGGACGGAACCTGCCCCTTTTTTAAAATAGCTGATATGTATATTGGGGAGACAACCTGTGATGGCAAGAAAAAAGCCTGGGAGATTCTTAGTGACTTCGTTCCCGTACATGTTATGGATCTTCCTCAGATGAAAAAAGAAAAAGATTTCAAGGCCTGGGAAGATGAAATTAAAATATTAATGCAAAAAGTAGAAGAACAATGCGGAACTAAGATAACTCCCGAAGCCCTGGCCGAGAACATCAAGCTTATCAATGGTAAACGCCAGGCATTAGCCCGCCTCTATGAGACCAGAAAAAACTCCCCGGTGCCTATAAGTGGTAAAGATACTCTTCTTATTACCCAGATTGCTTTCTATGATGACCCCACCCGTTTTGCACAAAAGGTTAATGCACTGTGCGATGAATTGGATGGTAGAATAGCTCGGGGTGAGGGAGTATTTCCGGCTAACGCCCCCCGTATTTTGATTACCGGTACCCCCATGGCTATCCCCAATTGGAAGCTTCATCATGTACTGGAGTCCAGCGGGGCTGCAGTAGTAGTAGAAGAACTGTGCACCGGTGTTCGCTACTTTGAAAACCCGGTAGATGAAAGCAGAAATACTATTGACGAGCAAGTTAAGGCTCTGGCAGAACGCTACATGAAAACTAATTGCGCCTGCTTTACTCCTAACCCGGGGAGAATAGATGATATTATGCGCCTGATAAAAGAATATAAAATTGACGGCGTAGTCGATTATAACCTGCAGTTTTGCGGATTATATTCAACCGAAAGCTATCTGGTACAGAAGGAACTAAAAGAAGCGGGTATACCAGTACTGCATATTGAAACTGATTATAGTGAACAAGATTTCGAACAGCTTAGAACCAGGATTCAAGCTTTCCTTGAAATGCTGGAAAAGTAGGCAGAAAAGTGGCAGAAGAAAGCTATAATTACTATATCCTGTTTCCAAACCATAATGAAGGTCTTCGTGCCCACAAAACCTTGAAGACAGCGGGGATAAAATGTGCCATTTCGCCAACACCCCGCGAGGCCAGTACTTCGTGTGGTATTTCCCTGCTTATCAGAGAAGCAGATGTTGAGGAGTCGCAGCAATTAATTGCTGCCGGAGAAATAACCACCCTGGGTGTAGCCCGGGTTGCAAAGAAGAAAAATGCCCGGTATAGATCATGCTAGCGCATTTAAGGTGTTCTTGTTTTAGCCCGATATGATTACGTTTTTATAGGCAAAAACGCCCCCTGAGCATAGCTTCCTCAGGGGGCGTTATGCTTGACAAGTATTAACCTGCCCGCTATAATTTACTATGCATTGAATA
>JAAYCQ010000217.1 GCA_012729715.1 Syntrophomonadaceae bacterium | reverse complement strand
GTGTAAGAATGGATTATCAGTATTATTCCCGCAGAAAAAGGGATGAGAATAAAATGAAGGCGGAGCAAAAGAAGGTTGAAGAGCAGAGACTAAAATATAACCTGCTAGGTATACTTGCTCTGCTTATTGCCCTATCTTTTGCCCTGGACTTATTTAATATTGGTGACCGTTTAACCCGATTTTTTACCGGAAACTAATGAACTTTTCCCTGCTTGGCACTTGGTCTAATATTGACGTTAGGATAAAAAGGATTTACCACTGTAGAGTATCGAGTGTTTGAAATTAAGGTGTTATAAAGTGTATAATATCCAAAGACAATCGTATAATGCTTCTTCGAACGGCAAATTGGCCATTCTCATGCTTAATCCTGGTTTAACCAGGAGCGGGGGAACCAATATTTTGGGGTGAATCCAGGAAATCTGGTAGGGTCGCCCTGGACCCGAATCCGGCAGCTAACCTCGTAAGCAATAGGAAGGGGAGAATGGGGATTATTGTGCCTTCTTCAATTAAATTTACCTTATTATATCTTCCCATCTGAAGGCTGTCCCTTAATATTTTCTATCTTCTTAAAATTAATCTAACAATATGTGCTGCTGATTTTTCAATATCAGGCAGCTATTTTGGCAATCCAATTGGCATAATGTGCCATGATGTTTCTTATTCTTTAAACAATTTAATTATGATCGTATTTGACAATATTTTAAAATTAATATCAGAACAAAGGGATGATTTATATGGCAATAATAAAGGTCGAGCATTTAACCAAGATTTATGGGTCGGATACGGAAAAGGCCTTAAGATTATTAAACCAGGGTATGGATAATGAGAGCATTAAAAAGCAAACCAAACAGGTAGTAGGCATCAGGGATGTCAGTTTTCAGGTCGAGCAGGGTGAAAGCTTTGTCATTATGGGTTTATCAGGAAGTGGTAAATCCACCTTATTACGTTGCCTTAACGGTCTAATCAATGCTACTGCCGGAAAAATAATTATTGATGGGCAGGAGCTCACAGGTATGTCTTCTCGCCAGTTAGAGGAACTGCGACGCAAAAAAATGGGAATGGTATTTCAGCGTTTTGCACTTTTACCCCATCGTACTGTACTGGGTAATGTTGGTTATGGTCTGGAAATACAGGGAATTGCACGCGACCAACGTGATCAACAGTCCTTACAAGCCATCGAAATGGTAGGACTCAAAGGCTGGGAAGATTCTTATCCAGCCAATCTTAGTGGTGGTATGCAACAGCGAGTGGGAATCGCCCGGGCTCTGGCTACAGACCCGGATATTTTGTTGATGGACGAACCCTTCAGTGCTCTGGACCCGTTGATAAGACAGGAAATGCAGGATGAATTACTGGAGATTCAAAATAAGCTACAGAAAACCATTGTATTTATTACCCATGATTTGGATGAGGCACTAAAGATAGGGGAGCGGATTGCCCTTATGAAAGACGGGAAAATTGTACAGATGGGACAACCGGAGGATATACTGCTGTCTCCGGCTAGCGAATATGTTGCTCGTTTTGTGGAAAATGTCAACTACTCTCGAGCCTTGACAGCATCGTCGGTAATGGTGAAAGCGAGGAATGTAGTTCATCCCAAAGATGGCCCCATGACAGCTCTGCATATTATGGAAAGGTTTGGCATGTCATCGCTGTTTGTTACTGATCGCCTAGGCAAGCTGCTGGGTTATATTAATGCCGATGATGCTTCTGAGATTGTTAAACAGGGAATCAGACAATTGGATACGATTATTAAAAATGATGCTCCAGTGGCTTACCCGGATACTCCGTTATATGACCTGCTGGAAGTACTGGCCCATACCAAAGTGCCAGTGGCTGTAATTGATGAAAGCAATAATCTGAAAGGAGTGCTGGTCAGGGGTTCTGTAATAGCAGGTCTGGCTGGCGAAAGGAGGGAATCCAATGAGTAGTATGATGGACAGGATTCCGTCTATACCACTGGCTAGATGGACAGACCAGGCTATTGACTATTTACAGGTAGAGTGGGGTGATTCCACCCAGGCTTTTGCTACGGGAATGGAAGAATTGATTAAGGGTTTACAGGGTTTTTTAATAAACATGCCCCCAGAATTATTGATAATTGTTTTTGGCCTATTAGCCTGGTGGTTGGTAAATAAAAAAACTGCGCTGTTTACCATAATTGGGTTGATGTTTATTTACAATATTGGTTTATGGAAAGTATCAATGGACACTTTAGCATTGGTTATTGGGGCAGTAGCATTGTGTATGATTATAGGAATTCCATTGGGGATACTGGCTGCAAAAAATACTACAGCTCATCGGATTATTAGTCCAGTACTGGATTTTATGCAGACTCTGCCGGCATTCGTATATCTCTTGCCGGCTATCCCTTTTTTTGGTCTGGGTGTGGTTCCCGCGATTTTAACTACGATTGTTTTCGCTATGCCTCCGGTCATAAGGCTTACTGATCTGGGATTAAAACAGGTTCCAGAGGAACTGGTGGAACTGGGGAAATCGTTTGGTTCAACTTTTTTGCAAATGTTGTTCAAGATAGAATTGCCTTTAGCGCGAGCAAGTATATTAGCTGGGATTAATCAGTGTATCATGCTGTCTTTGTCGATGGTGGTTGTGGCCGCTATGATTGGAGCTAAAGGTCTGGGGGGTGTTGTATGGACGGCTATTCAGCAGCTTAAGATGGGTATGGGTTTTGAGGCTGGTGTGGCCATAGTTATTCTGGCCATTATACTTGACCGCATAACTCAAAACCTGGGGAAAACAACGAGAAGGGAGAATGACATATGAAAAAGAGAACTCTATTAGTTATTAGTCTGATGTTACTGATGGCCTTTTCCGTAGTTGCTGTTGCTGGCTGCGGAGGTGGAGGCGAGCAGGCGGAAAAAAAGGGACCGGTAAAGCTCCTTTATGTGCAGTGGGCCTGTGCTAGTGCTGAAACCCATATAATGAAAGCCATTTTGGAAGATAAGATGGGCTATGAAGTTGAAATTATGGATGTTACCGCTGCCGCTATGTATGAAGGACTGGCTAATAAAAAGGCTGAGGCCTTTTTTACCGCCTGGTTACCAGTAACCCATGGTGAATACATGAAGCAAGTTAAAGACCAGGTTGAGGATCTGGGACCAAGTATGGAAGGAGCTAAAATTGGTCTGGTAGTTCCCCAGTATGTCACCATTGATTCTATTGAAGAGATGAATACGGTAAAGGATAAATTTAATGGTAAAATCATCGGTATTGACTCCGGTGCCGGTATTATGATAGCAAGTGAAGAAGCGATTAAAAATTATAATCTGGACTTTGAGCTGGTCGAAGGCAGTGAAGGAACTATGATTGCTTCACTGAAACAGGCTATTGATAATAATAAATGGGTAGTTGTAACTGGTTGGACTCCACACTGGAAATTTGCCCGCTGGGATCTCAAGTATCTTGATGACCCTAATAAGGATTATGGTGAAGCTGAAACTATTAATACTATAGTAAGACAAGGCTTGAAGGAAGATATGCCGGAAGTATATACTCTGTTTGATAATTTCGCCTGGAGTCCCGAAGACCTGGGGTCAGCTATGGGTCTGGCTGAGGATTTGGGAAATGCTGAGGATGGAGCTCGGGAATGGATTAAACAGAATCCGGAACTGGTTAATAGCTGGTTACCTGATCAATATAAAGACAAATAATTTTTCCCCCCCCGGTGGGCAGGCCGGGGGGGGAAAGTTTTTTTACTCCAAATAATTGATACCCATAGCTTCGCGCACTTCAGCCATTGTATCCAGAGCGGTTTGGTGTGCTCTTTTCGTGCCCTCCATTAATATTTCCCGAATGGACTCATTATTATATTTTTCCCTTCTTTCCCGCATAGGTTCTAATAACTGGTTTATCTTTTCACTTAATTTTTTCTTGCAGTTTACACAGCCGATATGTCCTTGGCGACAGTCGTTTTCTATCTCTGCAACTTCTTCTGGGTTAAAAACCCGGTGGTATTCGTATACCGTACAGACTTCCGGATGGCCCGGGTCGGTCTTATGAATACGGGCCGGATCAGTTACGGAATTCCTAACTTTCTGCCATACTTCTTCGGGAGTATCGGCTAAAAAGATAGCATTATTCAGACTTTTGCTCATTTTGGCTTTGCCATCCAGGCCAACCAGACGAGGAACCTCCCCGACTAAAACCTCGGGTTCTACCAGTACTGGTTTATACAAATCGTTAAAACGACGTACTATTTTCCGGGCCAATTCAATATGAGGAATCTGGTCTTCGCCAACTGGTACCAGATGGGCCTTGAATATGCTTATATCAGCCGCCTGGCTTACCGGATAGCCCAGAAAACCATAAGTCATATCCTTAAAACCATGTTGGGCGGCTTCACTTTTAACAGTAGGGTTGTGGCGTAATACATTTACAGAAGTAAACATGGAATAATACATGGTTAATTCGTGTATTTCCGGTATCATACTCTGAATAAATATTGTAGATAATTCGGGATTTAAACCTGCAGCTAAATAGTCGCTGGTAATCTGAAAGACATCCCGTTTTAAGTTCTCGTCTTTCTCCCAATGGGTAGTAAGAGCCTGTACATCAGCAATGATAATGTAGCTCTCATACTCTTCCTGCAGTTTAACCCGGTTGGCCAGGCTGCCTACATAATGGCCCAGATGCAAACTTCCGGTGGGCCGATCCCCAGTTAAAATACGTTTCTTACCCTCCGACATATCACTCATCCTTTCTAATTAACCCCCCATGGCCGTGTTAATTAAAAATCTATTTTCGAATTAAATAAAAAAGCCCCCGTTCGCAAGGGACGGAGGCTTCCGCGGTACCACCCTTATTGACCATGACGGTCCACTTAAACAGGCGCTTTATAACGCTTTTTCCTGGTAACGGGGGATAACCGGCTCAACCTAATCTACTGATTTAGTATTTCAGTCTGCTACTCCAAGGTCCATTCGCTCCACCTTTAGTACCGGTTTCCAGCCTCCCGGCTCTCTGTAACTATCCAATAGAGCTACTAATCCTTATCATGGTATTTTAATTTAATATGTTCTAAAAATACCATAGGTATAACATGAAGTTCAAGCCTGAACTCATAATTTTAATTTAAGTTGCGAAATTCAGTTTATGAATTATAATATTATAGTATATGATAAACAAATACCCGCGGAAATAGTGGAAAAATAGGAATAACATTAATAATGGATTTCAATATAATTATGTAAAGGAGTACATCAATGACTGATTTTTACACTTACCTTTGTTTTAGTATGCGAGCTGTTATGAAGAAAATTGACCGACAATTAAGTAGTCAGTTGGAGCCATACGGGGTGAGCATACCACAATCGTTTGTTCTTACCTGTCTTTATGACGAGAATGGTATTACCCTGAAAGAAATAGGTAATCGGACTCTCATAGACAGTTCCTCAATGACCGTACTGGTTGACAAGCTGGAGAAGGACAAATTAGTGGAAAGGCAGCTTGATCCGGAAGACCGCAGGGCTATCAGGGTTTATATCACTGACAAAGGCCAGGCTATAGCCGAAGAACTGGTTAAGATCGGAGCTGAGTTTAATGCTCAGCTTTATGATATGCTGGGCGAAGGGAACCAGAAGGAGTTCAGTCATGGTATTAAAAATCTTTTAAACGGGCTGGAATAAGAGATGATTATCCTAACTCGAAATTCAAGAACTTAAGAGATAAGGCAACAAAATACAAGGCTAAAACAGCGGCAGCGGTAATACCGGAATCGTTTACGATGATGGCTATGACAGCTGCCATTGTTATTCCCTGTAATGCAGCATATATAACGGGTAGTTGCTGCCGGGTCTTCTTTACTAAATGAGCCGGTCGATATACCAAATAAGTAGAAACCAGTACCAAAAACAGGAAAACCCAACCCCACACGCTATAGTTTATAACCCGTATTTGCATTTGTATTTTTCTACTTATTATACCGAGTATCTCTTCCCATCCCCCAACTAACAGCAGGTTAACACTGTGCCCCAGGTGGGATTGTATTTCTACCGGTTGTTTTAAATCAATTATGGCCATAACTGATACCAGCGCAAAGGTACCCAAAATTAAGAAGAATATTTTAGCAAAATTAATTTTTTGTTGTCGATAACGAAGATAGGTGTAACCAAGTCCGATGCAGGCGGTTATGCTTCCACCCACATTTATCCCAAAGAGGGGGTAGGCAATTAAAAAAACTATAAGGGTAAATAACAGGGCAACTAAAATTAGCTTGCGTCGGGAAAAGGATTGCTGTAATTGTAAGGCGGTAAAGGCTATGGTTGCACCGATAAGAATCCCCATGTATTCATTGCCCAGACCATAGTAACGAGAACCACTCGTGATACGGTAGCTTAACATGGAGTGCTCAATCATGCCCAGGCTAAAAATCAGATCCAGGGCTATAACCAGGATGGTCAACAATAAGATGGTATTTAACGGGCTTATTTTCAGGGGACGGGAAACAAACCAACAAAACAGGGTGAGAAGCAGGTTAATACCCAATGAAAGGCCCAGAAAAAGCCAGCGGTTAAAAACATCAAAGTTTCCAATCAAGAGAAGCCCCAATGGTATAGCCAGAGCAAACAGAATCGGATAATCGGTAAGTGCTGCACTCTTCTTCTTCAAACGGCATAATAAAGCAAGTATCAGAAAGAACAGTATTATAGCAATATGAATCGTAACTACCCAGGGCTGATTTACATAATCAAATGCAGCTCGCTGAATAATACTATTCAGATTCACATAAACCCCACTTGCAGGTTGGGCATAAATAGTATCCCGGATAGCCGGGTTGAAATCATGTAAGATTGAATTTTTTAGGTTGATACTGGAAACTATTCCTTCCCGCCGGGTGGAGTAACTGGTTAAAACTCCGGTAAAACCTGGTTTATCGATTATTAGTGGAGTTAAGAGTTCGCCCTGCTCAAAGGCAGCCCGGGACGGGGTAGGACTAATAACGTAAATTATACTATTATTATCAACCTGTTTCTGTAAGTTGCCAATACAGGCATCAATGGCCTGCAGTCGCTTAATTCTCTCCTTCTGCGACTGTTCATTTGAGAACAGACTCCCAAGCTGATCCAGTCGAGCCAGATCACCAAAATCAATTAATACCACATCATAATCATTTACATTTTTATAAGCTTGCAATATAGCATGGTAATTGCTTGAAAACAATAGGGGGGAAGATTTTTCAACTACCTCTTTGCCTGTAAATCCATTATCTATAATACCGCGTGAATCCATAACTATTAAAGGCCCGGTACGAGAATAATAACCCGGCAAATCAGCATTACCAATTACAGCCGTCTTTAATCCCATAGCATGCAATTCGTCACCCAGCCGTCCGGGTTTACCCAAACCAAGATTTTCATTATTTTTTTTAATTACTTCGATACTGTTTATTACGATATTATGGTCGGCAGGGGGAATTCCAGTATTGCGATAGAATATATCCCCTGCTTTTTCACCTTGAATTATTTCATTGGCTTTAAAGTTAAGATCGGCATTAGAACTGCCTAATGCCAGTTTACCGGCAGATATAGTGCAGGTTACATTTCTACTGGTTCTTTCCCCGGCACTTAAAGTGTTTAGAAGCCCCAGACCAGCTTTATTTTGTATAGCCCATAAGTTAGGGGTGACCTCGGGGCTAAGATCATTTAAATCAAGTTTATCAATCATGTATATAATTACCTGTTTCGGTACAGGTTTATCCTCTGCCTGCAGTTGGGTAGATAATAAAGAAAAAATTACTAGTAATATAGTTAAAAAGGTAAATAATATCTTACGCATATTTTCTTAACACCGCCCCTGTTTGGGATAGCCATTACTACTTATGGCCAACCACAGGCTATTAAGCAGGTATAGCATTATAAGGGCTGCAGCAATAACTCCGGTATCATTTACAACAAATACAGTAACGGCAGTAATCAGTAGTATTTTAAGAGCCCGATCTATGGCCGGGTATTCCACTGCTATTCTCAGCATGATATTGGGAGTTTTCCATTTCAGTAATGCCAGGATAGAAGCCAAGAGCACCAGGATTAAGCTCCAACTGGAGTTATATATGGTGCTTGCCAATATACCCAGTTTGGTTTGGATAATCGAAAGTACTACCGTAATACCAGCGCCGGAGTAAAGAGTACTTATGGCTTTGCCGGCATGGGAAGGAGTAGGATTAAACATGGCATCCAGTTGGGCTAGAGCAAATACCCCCAGGATAGCCAGCAGTCCAATCAGAAATACCTGTTTAAGCGATATTTTACGCCCGTTGTTTATAATTAAAAAGAATCCCGTACTTACCATAGCAGTTATGAATCCTCCCATATTGGCACCAAAGCGGGGATGGCCTATTACTACGGTGGCGATGAGCATTGGTAATAATCCCAGTATAGTTTTATAAACCGGTTTTAGAGATTTTAGCCGGGCAAGTAACAGTAAAGTGGCAATTATAGTACAGGCCAGCAGTGCCCCCATATAGTCATTTCCTATTCCATAAAAGCGTCCCCCGGCTATAGCATCCGAACCTAGAGGGGATAGCAGCATTAAACGGGAACCGGTAAAACAATCTGCCATTAAAAGTACTGTAGTAATGGCAGTTAAAAATAGCAGAGCGTCCAGGGGGTCTTTAAATATACTCTGGATTAGTGCCCCCATTAAAAGGGCTGCGACCAGGCTAATTAGTATTACGCCCCCTGGTGAAAAATACTTGCTAAAACTGATAAACAGAAAAACTAGCGGCATACTCAAGGTAGAATATACAATATAGTTGACATAGGGTAGAAATTCTTTACGACCGACAATAAAGGCTAGGGATCCAATTAACGTTCCTAGTATAGCAAATAACATGAAAGTATAATGAAGCGGGTTGCGACTAGCTCGTAAATTGCAAAATAGGGTCAATTGCTCATCCAAAACTTGCAAGCTGTGGTTGGACTTGATAGTACTTATTCCGGGATCGGAATAATTATTCCCTAAATAGGAAAACACCGCTGGTTGCAGGTCGTAATTACTAAGCAGACCTGGGCGGCGGGTAGTATTAGAAGTTAATAATCCCGGTTCCTGACCCGGGGTATAAATAAAAACTGGGGTAAGGCCGAAGTTCCCCTGTGATAACATTTCTTTGTTAGGATTGGGAGTAAGCATTATCAGCATGGTATTATCCATATCAATGTTATTAATGATATTACCTAATAGCTGGTCGTTTCTTTCCACTGCCATTTTTCTTTGTTCTGCCGCAATAGGGTCGGCGGCATTAGCCCGGCTTAATTCCACCCTGCTAGTGTCTCCCAGGTCTATTACCAGTATGTCACTAGTTTTAAGTAAACGGTTCATATTATCTATTATACGTTTATGATTGCTCTGTAAGCCTCCGGCATGGCGGGGAGCAGGGTCCAACAGGTTCTGGCTTACATTACCACAGGGTACGATGCCTTTCTCATCCATAGCTAAAATTACCGCATCCCGGCAAATCGAATACCTGGTATCCGAGTTACCCAGAACCGCCACCTGCAATCCTAATTCCCGGGCTTGTAGGCCAAAACTGCCGACTTGATAAGTAGGATTATAGGTGGCTGCGTATTTTCTGCTGGGCTCAATAAATAGATTTACAACTCCATCAGGAGGAGGGTTACTGGCGGTAAACATTGAAAATAATGAGCCCGCCTGAGGGGGAGAATTAGAATTGTCCTCTATAAATCCTGGAAGGTGGTTGACCAGTTCCTGACTGTTATAAGATAACCCGGCATTCTGAATAGTTCCTATCCGGGAAGCTGTTGCCAGGGACATATAAGAACTGGCAGGATACCTATTTTTAGCCCGGATATTCATTAAAGCGGATCCGCTTTTCTGAAGCAGGGCGTTGAGATTAGGGGTATAGGCATTAATAAGATCGCTGGTATCTATGTAATCAGAAATAAGAATTATTACTTTTTTAGAAGTCTCCTTCTTAACTTCGCCCGAGGTAGGGTAGGGAAGAATGGCCACAAACAAAATAAGACTTAAAAAAAATGCTGAGACCCGAAGAAAAAATTTATTCATAAAAGTAGTTTCCTCCTAATAAGTACTCAATTTCTATTAGCATGATTATCTTTCCTGCATAAATATATATTATAGTTAAATATACCGATTTTGCATCATATTTATTGATTTGGCCGCTTTAGATTAATTTACCTCAGGATTCTGCTATTAATTATTGACATGTACCAGAAATATGCTAAAATTCTACATGTATCTTTTTTAAGGATGGGAGGTTTGGGACTTTTTAAAAAATGAAGGGAGGCGACATGATTGCAGTCTTTAGGGCGACATGTACTGGCCGAATTATATGGCTGTCGTTTTGAGGTATTGAATGATATCGAAAAAGTTGAGGATATCATGGTCAATGCTGCTTTGGAGGCTGGAGCCGAAATTAGAGAGTTTGTTTTTCATAAGTTTAGCCCGCAAGGGGTAAGCGGAGTTGTCGTTATATCGGAATCTCACCTGGCAATTCATACCTGGCCGGAACTGGGTTACGCAGCAGTGGATGTGTTTACCTGTGGAGATAAAGTAGATCCCTGGGATGCGTGTAAATACCTTGAGATAATGTTTGGAGCCGAATTTGTTAATGCATCCGAGATTAAACGAGGTATTTTACAAGAACAGGATGAACGCCTGGTGGCTAATATTTAGGAGGGATACTATTTTAGTAGACCGAAGAAGCTTTGATTTTTTTGATATAAAATATAGTGTTGATTAGTGGGCCTTACTTGATAAAAATGCAAGTAAGGCCTTGCTTTTT
>JAAYCQ010000216.1 GCA_012729715.1 Syntrophomonadaceae bacterium | reverse complement strand
CCAATTGCACCTGAATCTTTTCGGGTTCATCATCAATAATATCCAACTGAATGACTTTTAAGGAAACATTTCCAGCAGGAGTAGTTATATTATAATTTGCCAGTTCGGTATCCGTTATCTCATTACCACTAAAAAACGGATAAACCAGGTAAATAGAGAAACAGTGATAAGCAACTGCATAAGCTAACATTTGATAAATATCACTCTGTAGAACGCGTACATCAGCTTCTTTGAAAGGATTCTTATATTTGGTATCCAGTATTGCTACAACGGTCTTGTCTTTAATTAAGGTTATATCTGGTTCTAACTGGAATATGCTCTCACCGTTGCGACTGGCCAGATATTTTTGCGGCTTATGATGGTTAACTTGATAGAAACCAGGCCCTGAAATCTTACTATTATCAAGAAGTTTATAGACATAATGTTCAAATAGCTGATTTAATGGCACCAGAAAAGTAAATGTAAATTCATCGCCTTCGCTTTGCCCGGGCTGATGGTTATAGTAGAACATCTTTGCCATGTTAAACAGTGGTCGATAATTCTGATTTAAACGATTAAATTTTACCTCATTAAAAATTCCCGGATATAGATTAATTGGTTCCACCTCTTCCAGATGAATCAGGGCCAATTTTAATGCTTTTTTATTGCGGGCAACCTGGGTTTGACTGATTAATCGCAACATCGTTGTTTTTATAATTCGGTTGAGTGGATTATTAATGGTAAATTCTTCGTAACCTACATAATGCAGATGTTTGCGAAAAGCATTTTCCTTTATAGTTTGGGAAAAGAGAATTCTGCCTTTGATAAACTGCATGTTTTCTTCATAGGGCTGATAGGAACGATGGATTTCACGGTGAAATAGCTTATTAAATTGATTAATAAAGATGCTGATAAATATCTCTAGCAAATCATTCTGATATGTTTCTACCGAAATCGGATCTGGAATTTCCTTAATATTAAGAAAACCAGAATAACTCAACAAGCGAAGTAATAAATTGATGGCTTTACCTTTCTCAAATTCTTCGCCTGACTTTTCAACCGGTCCGCTAGCAAAAACCTTGGGCAGAATTTGTAAGCGAGTACCATTACGACAGATAAAGCCAACATAATGCTTCAAAAGGAGACTGCCATCAGCCTGAAGAATTAAATTCTGAGAACCCCATAATTCCTTTAAAGCAATTATGTTTTGTTTTTCCTTATCACTTAATTCCAGTCGAGTTGTCCTGTCTTCGTAAACTGTTATTAATCTACTACTCATCCTACCACCTACTTGATAATAGCTAACAATGCTCTTTCAAAAGCCGAGACAGCACCGTCCGCTGCCACAAGGTCCAGATAATTTACACCACCCTGGCTGGTAAAAAACTCTGCTCCGATAATGTTTTTAAGAGTAGCTATGTCGTTATAAAAATAATCCAATAGAAGTGGAATAATTTTGTAATACCATACATTATAGAGATCAGTTAAATTAACAATGTCCATGAAATAGGAATGGCCGATTCTATGATCCCGGTCCAGTTGCTCATTAATCGATTTGTTTAAGGCATCAAGAAGACGCGCCAAATCGATTTTGTCATTGACTTTAGCACTGGCTATTAATGAGGGATTATCAAAAACCTTTAAATCAGGTTCCAGTTCCACAAATGCGAATCTGCGTCGCAGAGCTGTATCGAGTACTGCAATAGACCGATCAGCCGTATTCATGGTCCCAATGATATAAAGATTATCCGGCAGGGTGAAGGGCTTTTTTGAATAAGGCAGCGTACAAGGAATTTTATCCCTTTTGTCCTTTTCTATCAGGGTTATTAGTTCCCCGAAAATCTTGGCCACATTACCCCGGTTTATTTCATCAATGATCAAATAAAAAGGGGCCACTCCTTCTTCGGCTGCACGTTGCTCCTCTTCATCATCCTCTATTAAAAGCTGTCTGATATCAGCCATAGTTAGCTTGGTAAGCTGGTAAATGGTCTTAAGAGTTAGACCCGTCCCACCATTAATTACAAGAATATCTTTCGGTTCATCAAAATGCTTTAACCATTTTACTTTCCTGCGGTGTGGAAATATCATATCATCTTTCTGATAATAATAGTCTCCGGTAACTAATACTATATCTCTAATGGTTTTGGGACTGTCATAGACCAGTACGACATCACCCGGGTTGATCTCATTAACCATATAGTTAATGGTGCTAGCATCATTAGTGGGTTTAGGTAGATTACCGTCCCCACTTTTTTTCTTTTGTTCGACTAGTAGAGCAGTATATATATCTTCATAGGTCTTACCCTCCAGCGACTGGTTATGGAACCAGCCAATGGCAATTATTTCATCTTGCAAACATCTAAGATATATATCTTCTTCCTTGTAACGAGCACCAAGCGATATCTTCCATATCTTACTGGTTTCACTAATGTTCTCTGTCCCCAATACCTGGTTCTTTTTCATAAGCTGAATCGAGGCCGCATTAGCCATACGTTTGAGAATACCGTTTTCAATCTTGTATTTTAAGTCCTGGTTTCCTTCGTCCTGCTCCTCGTCAGCCAGGACCGGGCGAATACCTTCTACAAATTCTTCATAGGAGTATGCCTGGTGAAAGGTTACGAATTCAGCTCTCTGTTGAGCAACTACGGCCTCAAACGGTACAAATACCCCTTTATTTCGTAGTTGTTCATAAGATTCGACTATTCGCATAGCAGCATAGGTTTTACCGGTACCCGGTGGGCCATAAAGAATTAAATTGGGGTTGAAGTTAAGCAAGCGGGCATATTTCTCATAGTCTGATAAATCGTCAAGACCATTTCCTTTGCCACCATTTTGGGGAGGTACTATTTTCACGGGAGTCTTTTTACGCCCTACTAAAATATTGTCATATAAAGCAACCGGGTTTGAAACCTTAAAAACATCTGATTCCTCTAGATCTTTTATTACTGACTCTAGATATTTTTGTTTGAAAATAGCCTGGTCTTTCCGTGCATACTCAAACAGCTTATCCAGAGAATACCTTTCTTTTATTGTGTTTTTTTCCAAATATAATTTCCATAGAATACTATACTCAATGAATTGATTTCCGGTCCATATATCAATGCTTGTGATTCTCTTTTCAGACAAATTGTTAATGGTTATACGCAGGTCACCCACTACCGGTTTTAATTCGGCACTTGCGAGGGCGACATAAATGTTGCGTAAATTATCCCTAAAATTAATTTCAATTGGTTCAGGACACCCTTCACTGGTAGATATCGGAAGGAATCCGCATCTATAAACACTTTTGGCGCTCTTATTAAGCAAATTTAAATCCAGTTTAAAAAATCTGTAACGGAGAAATTCATCGGATAATCTTACCGGACTAAACACTTTAATCTGTTCAAATTCCACCACTCCAGGATTATCTTTATTTATTTTGTTGGGACGGTTGGTGTATCCAATCACGCGCCAAAGTCGATCAACTTTTCCTTGGTAAATTGGGAATATATAATCACCGGGCTTTATTCCCCCATACCAATCTGCACCTTCTGGCCCTGCCGCATAGAACCTTCCTTCTATCTGCTCCGGGTATTTGGAGCTGAATTTCCCAAAGTACAGCATTTTTAGTCCTCCTTGTCCCGAAAACACTTTCAATCGATGCCATCTGTTTTTGACATCATACATTATATCCATTATTTGTATACTTCGATAATGCCACTGATAATCCCTGCTGCTGGACAATGCATTGCCTATTGTAATAGTAATTGCATTCTTTAGTTAAGCAACAATTG
>JAAYCQ010000215.1 GCA_012729715.1 Syntrophomonadaceae bacterium | reverse complement strand
TGGCCGGGATGGGTATGGAGATAATAGCCTTTAACCGTTCAGATTTAATCGAACAACCGCTTGATACCTGTTTGCAGGATATACTTTTTCAGCCGGAAGAGAATAATTTCCGTGGTGTAAAACAGCTGCAGTTAAAACTAAGAGATATGAAAAATAGCTATTTACCTGATGATAAACAAGTGGTTGAACCAGGAATTGAGCTGTTTCAGGCTTTACGCCAGAGCAACCACCAAGTCCGGGCGGGTCGACCGGTTATGTTTATTTTTCCTACCTACAGAACCCTGGTAAAATACAGGCTACTATTAAAAAGTTATTTTCGTACTTCAGTATTACGAGAGCTACATGGTAATATAGACCCTCATTGGCAACCGACCTTGATTGATGAATTATCCCGGGGTAGAAATTACATATATCTTTCAACTATAGCGTTTTTTAAATATTATATGAGAACCCGAAATTTACCTGAAAATCTTAAATATATATTTTATTTATGGTCAAATCATAGCGATGAGCACATTAATGAATACCTGCAAGGTCGTAATTTATATAGTCTGGGGATAATAGAGGAATCCAGAATTTTGTCGGGGAAACCTGATTTTGCTAAGGGACGGCGGGTATTAGTATATGCCAACCGCAATACCACTTTACGCTCATTTGCTTCCGCCAGGCAGCCACTAAGTATAGAAGCGGGTGTAAACGATATGCGTAAAAGGAATACTATCCGTCGTACTTTTTTACAAGCACCGGAAGGCATATTATTATCTGATGGAGTAAATACAGGTACAGCCCGGCTTACTAATACCGACGTTTATTTTGCCGATATTCCCTATAGCATATACGAAGCCCAGATGGTTATGGATCAACTTGCTGCGGGTGAGGATAAAGAAGCCTGGACCCTTTTTAACGATGATGATTTGCATTTTAATCGACACTATCTCAAACGTACCTATCCTAAGGTTGAACTGATTCAAAAGGTTCTGGCTTATTTTAAGAAATTACAACGTAACCAGCTAAATACAGATATTAACAGACTTTGTTCATCTATAGGAGATTATCTACAAAGCGACTTTAAATCTGCGGATCTTATACCTGTATTACATATTATGGCGGAGCTGGGCTTGTGCGAGTATCAGAAAAAAGGTAGTATTATGGCAATAAAGTTTATTAAATCCCATAATTCAACGGTTAATCTAGGTGATTCCCTTTATTACCTGGAAGGTCAGGTGGAGAAAAAGGAATTCAACCGATGGGAAAGGGAATTAAATAAAAAATTATATGGTGATTAATATGGTTCCATTGGCTCAGACTATAAGTGAAAAAGTACAAAAATATGATGCGGATACCGATGTTAAGCTTATTGAACGGGCTTATGATTATGCCGCCATAGCCCATTCCGGCCAGAAACGGATATCTGGTGAGCCATATATTATTCATCCGGTAGAAGTGGCGCTCATATTAACGGACATAGAGTTGGATACTCCGTCAATTTGTGCTGCTCTTCTCCATGATGTGGTTGAAGATACTAGCATTACCTATCTCAATATTCTGAACGAATTTGGAGAAGAAATAGCGCTGCTGGTTGATGGTGTAACCAAGTTGAATCGCCTGGATTTTGCCTCGCGGGAGGATGCTCAGGTTGAGAACCTGCGCAAAATGTTCATTGCTATGGCCCGGGATATAAGGGTTATCCTCATTAAACTGGCTGACCGGCTGCATAACATGCGTACCCTTAACTACCAGAATGAGCCAAAACAAAAAGAAATAGCGCGGGAGACTTTGGAGATTTTTGCCCCTCTGGCTCACCGGTTGGGTGTTTTTAAGTTCAAATGGGAACTGGAAGACCTGGCTTTTGCCTATTTAGACTCGGAAATGTATTATGAGATAGCCAAAAGGCTGAAGAAAAAACGTAAAGAACGGGAAGAATACGTTCATGACATTATAGAACAGATAAAGAAAGGTCTGGAACAAATAGGTATAAATGCTGATATAGCAGGCCGACCCAAGAATATATACAGCATCTACAAAAAAATGGTCAAACAACAAAAGGATATTGACGAGATATATGATAAAATTGCTATCCGTATTATAGTCAGTGAAATTCGAGAGTGCTATGGGGTTCTGGGAATAATCCATACTATGTGGAAACCCCTTCCCGGACGATTTAAGGATTACATTGCTACTCCCAAGCCTAACATGTACCAGTCTCTCCATACTACCTTACTGGGTAAGGGGGGAGAACCCTTTGAAGTGCAGATTAAAACCTGGGAAATGCATCGTACGGCTGAGTATGGTATAGCAGCTCACTGGCGCTATAAGGAAGGAATCAGCAGTCCTCGGGAAAAGAAATTTGATGAAAAGCTGGCCTGGTTAAGACAGATACTAGAATGGCAGCAGGATATAAAAGATACCGGGGAGTTTATGGAATCATTAAAAATTGACCTTTTTGATGATACCGTTTTTGTCTTTACTCCCAAAGGGGCGGTATTGGAACTGCCCAAGGGAGCCTGCCCGGTTGATTTTGCTTATCGGGTTCATACCGAGGTAGGACATAAATGTACCGGAGCCAAAGTGAATGGCCGTATAGTACCTCTGGACTATGCTCTGGCCAATGGTGATATTGTTGAGATAATAACTTCCAAGAGCTCTACCGGGCCATCTCGTGACTGGTTGAACTTCGTTAAAACCTCATCAGCCAAAAGTCGTATCAAACAATGGTTTAAGAAAGAGAAACGGGAAGGGAATATAATTAAAGGCCATGAACTTTTAGAAAAAGAACTAAAGAAAAAACACCTTAATCCTAAAGAATTTCTTAAGGAAGACCAATTGCAGGAAGTGGCCAAACGTTTCGGTTTTGTATCCGTAGATGACCTTTATGCTGCTCTGGGGGACGGCGCTGTCAGTTTTAATCAGGTTTTAATCCGGCTTAAAGAGATGTTCTTCCAGGATGTTCCGGTAGAAGAAATTCTTAACGTACCGACTATTAATACTGGAGTCACTCCCGATAATGAAACCAGTGCCCTGCGGATAAAGGGAGTTGACGGTGTAGCCATTCGCCTGGCCCATTGCTGTAATCCTTTACCCGGGGATCCGGTATCAGGATACATCACCCGTGGTCGGGGCGTTTCAGTACACCGCAACGATTGTCCTAACTTACAAAATTATCTGCGCCAGGAGAAAGACCGCCTAATTGAGGTGGAATGGTCTGATAACCGGGGTACCTATATAGTTGAATTGGAAGTTAAGGCCTTTGACCGGGCCCGGCTTACAACAGATGTAATGACCGTAATTGCCGACACCCGAATTCAAATAAATTCAGTCTTTTCCCGAGTAACCCGTAATAACCTGGCAGTAATGAATTTTAAATTGGAGATTAAAGATATTTCCCAGCTTCAGGCAATTATTCAGCGTATTCAACAGATTCAGGATGTACTGGAAGTTAGACGTACTGCGCCGGGTGAAATTAGGAGTGAATAGAATTGCGAGCAGTTGTACAAAGAACTAACGGCAGTCGGGTGCTGGTAAATAACCAGGAAATTGCCGGCATTGATAAAGGCTTAATGGTTCTCCTGGGAATTAGAAAAGGCGATAGTACCAAGGACGCCGACTATCTGACGGATAAAATAATAAACCTTCGGATTTTCCCGGATGAAAATGATAAAATGAATCTATCCCTGCTTGACATTGGCGGAGAAATCTTACTGGTTAGCCAGTTTACATTATGCGGAGATGCTCGCAAAGGTAGACGACCCAGTTTCTCCGAGGCGGAATTACCGGATGCAGCTCTGTCCCTGTTTGAATACTGTACTACTCTATTGCAACAGGCTGGGGTAAATGTACAAACAGGTGAATTTGGTGCCGATATGATAGTTGAAATAAGTAATGATGGGCCCTGCACCATCTTATTAGATAGTGCCAGGCAGTTTTAAGGAGGTTTTTGGTGATGATTTTAAAAGGTCTGGAAATTGGCAGTATAGGGGTAAACTGTTATATTATCGGTTGCGAAGAAACCAAAGAGGCAGCGGTAATCGACCCTGGCGGAAACCCTAGAGCCATAAAAAAATTGCTGGACGAGAACGGGCTTACTGCAATTTATATAATTAATACCCATGGGCACATAGACCATATCGGAGGTAACCGGGAACTAAAAGAATTAACCAGTGCGAAGATTTTGATTCATGAGAAAGATGCCAAAATGCTTACCAATGCGGTAGCTAATTTCTCCTTCTTAATGGGCAGTAAGGTCACAAGTCCGGCTGCTGACGAATTTATTAAAGAAGGGGATACAATTAAAGTAGGTAACACCGTCGAACTTGAAGTTATAGAAGTACCCGGACATAGCCCCGGAAGTGTAGCTCTTAAAGTCGATAATATTATTTTTGCTGGAGATGCTTTATTCTATGGCTCTATTGGCCGCACTGATTTTCCGGGAGGGTCATATAATGAACTGATTACTAATATTAAGCAGAAATTACTCTGCTATGATGATGATACTGTAGTATATCCAGGTCATGGTCCGGCTACTACCATCGGATTTGAGAGACAAAACAATCCGTTTCTATAGAGTAAAAAAGGTTTTAATTGGAAACGTAAAATGCTTTACATTGGTTTGAATTTGTGCTAGCATAAACCCAATATATTTTTAAAAATGCTATGAAGAAGTAAAGTAGTTGCGTAGAATTATGCAGAGAGGGGATGTCACCGGCTGCAAGCATCCCTATA
>JAAYCQ010000214.1 GCA_012729715.1 Syntrophomonadaceae bacterium | reverse complement strand
TGCTATTATGCAAAATTCTCAAATAGCAAAAATTTAATTAGGAACTCATATACTGATACCCAAAGAGTGACAACACGGTTATGGTAGAATCCAAATAAGGGAGGAGAACTACCATGCCGAAGAAAAAACTTTCCAGTGATGATTCACTAGCCCTGGTTCTTAGTGGACTAAAAGGGGAAGTGCCAGTTTCAGACCTTTGCCGCAAATACAGTGTATTCACCGCCACTTACTATAAACTGAGAGACCAGTTTATCGCCGGTGGAGTTCAAGGACTACAGAACAATGGTAAAACCAATCAGGTCAAATCCCTGGAACTGAGAATAAAGGATCTCGAACAAGCCTTGGGACGTAAAACCCTTGAGGATTGTGACGTAGCTCTTTTGTATTCGGCCTATGCCACACCGGAATATAATGCTCATATTGAGCGTTTTTTTCGTACTCTCAAAGAAGAAGAACTCTACTACAACCTGTACGAGACTTATAGTGAAGCGATTACCTCTATAGAGGCTTACATAGATTTTCTATAACAACAACCGTATCCATTCAACTCTGGGATATTTTACTCCAGCTGAATATTACCAGCAAAGTATTCTACAGTATGTTCCTAACTGTGTTGACAATATGGGGGGCACTACATTATATCCAATATGGATAACAAAATAAAAGGGGATTTAACTGTGTCTTACAAAGCGCTAAATATTGTGTTAAATAATTTTGTTAATGATTCTCGAGTAATAAAAGAATGTAGGTCTATCAACGAAAAATTATCTATCAATATAAATGTATTTGCACTTCATGAGCAAGGATTGAAAACCTACGAAGAGAGTAGTCATTTTACTATACATCGCTTTGCTTTAAAAACTCGTAGTTGGCCAAAGAAAAGGCCGATTCAATTAATAAAGTATTTCGAATGTTTTTGTAGCATGTATAAAAAAGCCTTAGTTTTAAAACCGGATATTGTACATTCACATGATCTGAATGCCTTACCTATTAGCGTTGCAATAGCACGAAAGTTAAAAATTCCTATAATATATGATGCTCATGAATATGAAACTCAGGTAAATGGATTAGTCCAAGGATCTTTGTGGCAAAGAAGTCTCTCAATTCTAGAAAAGTACTTAATAAAAAAAACCAATAAAGTAATAACAGTAAGCGAAAGCATAGCTAACGAATATGTAAGACTTTATGATATTGAAAAACCCATATTAATATTGAATTGTCCTCCTTATAAATCGGTAAAAAAGAACAATTTATTTTGCCTAGAATTTAATATTCCCAACGAGCATCTTATCTTTCTTTATCAAGGCGTGTTGTCTTCTGGTAGAGGTTTACTACAGTTGTTAGAAGCTTTTAAAGAATTAAATGATAAGGCTAAGCATCTTGTTGTCATGGGAGATGGAGAATTGGAAACAACTGTTATTAAATATGCCCAGGAAAATACAAACATACATTATAAAACTGCGGTTAAACCTGATGGCTTATTGAATTGGACTTCCTCTGCGGATATTGGTTTCTCAACAATAGAGAATACGGGTTTAAGTGATTACTATTGCTTACCAAACAAATTGTTTGAGTATTTAATGGCAGGTTTGCCAGTGATTGTTTCAAATTTATATGAACTTAAAAGAATTGTTCATAATTATAATCTAGGATGGGTATTAGAAGAGAATACAGCTGAGCATATAAAAACTTTGATTGAGAGTATTAAGAAAGACGATGTAACCTTATATCAAGCAAGCATAAGCAATGCTATTGAAGAGTTCAATTGGGAAAAACAAGAGGAACGACTACTAAAGCTTTATAAAGAATTATTGAATTATAGTACTAATTAATAACATACTCCTTGCAAGATGCTTATAAATTTTGAAACATAATGCTTCGGGAGGACTATATGAAGATATGCCATATTACAACTGTTCATCCAAGATATGACGTACGCATTTTTTGGAAAGAATGTTTATCAGTTGCCAGAGCAGGAAATGAAGTTTTCCTTATTGTAAATGATAATGAAGATGATGAAGTAATTAATGGAGTAAAAATTTTATCGATAAAAAGCCCATTTAAAAATAGAATGTCAAGAATACTATCTAGAGGTGCCAAGAGAAGGATATGTAAAAAAGCTAAAAATTTGAAAGCTGACATTTATCATTTTCATGACCCTGAGCTATTGGGTTTAGGGGTTAAACTGAAGAAAAGCGGGTTTTGCGTTATCTATGATTCACACGAAGATGTACCAAGACAAATACTTGCTAAAGAGTGGATACCGTCATTCTTACGAGGAATCTTATCCGGATTATTTGAATTATATGAAAATAGATGTGCTAGAAAGTACGATGCGATTATTGTTCCTACTCCT
>JAAYCQ010000213.1 GCA_012729715.1 Syntrophomonadaceae bacterium | reverse complement strand
AGCAATACTGGCACCGGCTACGGTAAAACTAATACCATAAAAATAGACCAGGGCTTTTTTAAACTCGGTCCAGCTATGAGGTGCCAATCCAATAACTAAGAGCAAACAGGAAAAAAGAAGTTTTGCAGGTACACTGTAGTAGAGGGTCATAGCAAAATAAAGATAAAGAACAGAATAAACAGCTCCCAGCAGAGCAGCGGTAAAAAGCCGGAAATAAATTACCCTGCTCCCAGCCAGTCGGGCAGTTACCCATAGTATTATAAAATCCATAAGCAGATTTATTGCGAATGTTACATCGGCATATACTTTTGGCCCATCCACTATATCACCATTTTCCTTTACCGGATAAGCGGGCGTAATAAATTGGCCATATTATGCTAATGAAATTCTATGCCTGCTTTTACCGATTATGTATTCCAAATTATACCAAATGTCAGATACATAATTTGTCTTTTTAAGGTAGTAGTAATAGGCCAAATTATTACCTAAAAATAAAGAAACCGGGAAACATGTGATGTCTCCCGGTGGTTACAGTTATATATTGCGGTTTTTACCTGCGTCTCAGGAATGGAGGTATATCTAAATCACCCTTGTCCAGGAAAGAAGGCGGAGAATCCATACCCCGACGCGGTTGGGTTGAGGTATGACTTTCACTTAACTGTTGGGTTCTAGAGGTGGCAAATCCAGTAGCAATAACTGTTACCCGCACCTCATCGTCTAAACTGTCATCAATATTGGCACCAAAAATAATATTGGCTTCCAAATCAGCCGCCTGGTGAATTATCTCGGCTGCTTCATTAATTTCAAAGAGAGTGAGGTTATTGCCACCACTTATGTTAAATAATACGCCCTTGGCACCCTCAATTGAGGTTTCTAATAACGGACTGGATATGGCCATACGAGCCGCCTCGGCTGCACGATTTTCGCCACTGGCCGTTCCTATTCCCATCAAAGCCGAGCCTGTGTTCTGCATAATGGTTTGCACATCGGCAAAATCACAATTAATTACTCCGGGTACGGCAATAAGGTCGGAAATTCCTTGAACCCCCTGGCGAAGAATATCGTCGGCTATTTTGAAGGCATCATTAAAACCGGTATGTTTATCGACCACTTGTAATAAACGGTCATTGGGTATAGTAATCAAGCTATCTACTTCTTCTCTTAAACCTTGTATACCGGTATCAGCTTGCTGATTACGTTTACGTCCTTCAAAACTAAAGGGCCGGGTTACTACGCCAACTGTAAGAGCCCCAACTTCTCTTGAAATTCGGGCTATGACCGGTGCTCCCCCGGTTCCTGTACCCCCACCCATACCGGCAGTAACAAAGACCATATCCGCACCCTGCAAAGCCCTCTTAATCTCATCAGCAGTCTCTTCAGCAGCTTTTTTTCCGATATCCGGGTCTGCACCTGCTCCCAGTCCTTTAGTAAGTTTTTCCCCCACCTGTATCTTCTTTTCCGCCTTGGAAAGGTATAAAGATTGAGCATCAGTGTTAACCGCTATGAATTCTACCCCTTTTAAACCGGCTTCTATCATCCGGTTAATAGCGTTGTTGCCGCCACCTCCTACACCTATTACCCTGATATTAGCAAATTGCTGCGTTTCCACATCGAAATCCAAGGGCATCCCAAAACCTCCTCTACCTTAACTGAATAAATCTCTTAACCAGTAATTAATTTTATGGAATAAACCTGTAAAACCTTTCTCCTCATAATAGACTGCCCCTGTATTTTGGGCAGCATATATAACACCTCCAAGAACGGCTGCATTTTGCGGCCGATTAAACTCTGCCGGCAGACCCTTTAAGTTTTCGGGCAAACCAATGCGGATAGACGTATTTAAATATTCTTCTATAACATCGGTTAATCCAGTTAGCTCAGCCCCACCGCCAGAGAGGACAATCCCGGCGGGAATACCCTCGGGAGAATAATGGCGTTTGATTTCCGTAAGTATCATAGAAATCACTTCAACAACCCGTGCATTTATTATATCTGCTATCACCTGCTGGGACACCTGTTTTATTTCTTTTCCCTGAACATTTTTAATAGCTACCATGCTATCCTGACCAAGCAATTCCGGGCTGGCTATTCCATAATGCTGCTTAATTCTGACAGCTTCTTCTAGGGAAGTTTTTAAAACAATGGCCAGATCCCGGGTTATATACTCATCACCTACTGGTAGAACCGATGAGTATAGCATACTTCCGCCTTCAAATAATGTTACCTCGGTGATTCCGGCACCAAAATCAACAAGTACTACTCCCATCTCCTTTTCAGCAGGTAGAAGAACCGATTCGCTAACTAGCAGAGGATTATAGATTAAGTAGTCTACCTGCAGATTAATTCGGGCCGTACTTCGTTGCATATTCTGAATAGCAGCGCTGGCTGCAGTTATTATAGAAACTTCGCTTTCCAACCTGCTTCCTACCATTCCTACCGGGTCTTTTACCCCATCATAACCGTCAACTATGTATTGTCTCTCAATCATCTGCAATACCATTTTATCAGGAGGCAAAGATATGTTACAGGCTGACTGCAAAACCCTTTCTT
>JAAYCQ010000031.1 GCA_012729715.1 Syntrophomonadaceae bacterium | reverse complement strand
CCTACCATTCCTACCGGGTCTTTTACCCCATCATAACCGTCAACTATGTATTGTCTCTCAATCATCTGCAATACCATTTTATCAGGAGGCAAAGATATGTTACAGGCTGACTGCAAAACCCTTTCTTTATCATCACGAGTAATCTCGTAACCGGGATTTCCCACTGAGACCACCGCATGATTATTAAACGTATTAATACTTACACCAGAAAAACCAACCAGAGCATTATATATCTGTACTCCGGTCAACCTTTCCAGTTCATTCAGACACTGGTCGATAGCCCTTGCAGTTCCTTCTATGTCCACTATGTTGCCTTTTTTCAAGCCGGAGGATGTTACCTGGCTAATACCCAGTAAATTGATATCTCTTCCCGAAACAATTTCGGCCAGAGCTGCCTTAATACTATTAGTACCGATATCCAGGCTTGCCACCATATTTCTTTTGATAATACTAACGCACCCCTTATTAATCTCCTACATAAAAATACCACACCGTTAGTATTATTCCTCTAAAACCAGGCAAATTAGTTTTAGTATTTTTTCACTAGATATCGACGTATTATGGCTAAATTTTGGAATATGCGAACTCCAAAAACGATTACCGCCGCCAGATATAATTCCACACCCAGCTTGTCTCCGATATAAGCAAGACCAGCCGCTAAAAGGGCGTTTACTATGAAACCACTGACAAAAATGGTAGTATCAAATCCATCTTCCATGTAGCCGCGAATACCACCAAATACAGAATCTAGAGCAGCTAAAATAGCTATCGACATATACTTGGCGTAAATTAGGGGTAATAAAACCGGCATTTGAAAACCTATGGCCAGCCCTATTAATAGACAAAAAATAATAATTAACCACATAATCTATTCCGCCTTTTCCCCTTTTTCCACCGGTACACTGTATTCAAATCTTATAGGTCCCTTATAGGCCGGTATTTGTACTTTTTCCGATTTTTGCAAATTAATCTGATAACCCCATTGTTTCATAAAACTTAGCCAACCACCGCTAATGTTCACACCGCTTTCTAGCATGTCCGGGTTACCGGTAGCCTTGATAACAAACGGAGGTCCTACCCGTCGGGTGTTAATTAATATTAAGGTAGAGGCACATCTAATTTCAGACATAGCAGTAATCCTTTGATCATTAACAGAAATCGCTTCTGCTCCAGAAGCTTTAAGATCATTAACCAGGGTAAAAAGATCGCTATCGTGTACAATAGAGTCGTTGGGATCTTCACCTGCCTGTATTTTTCGAGGAATATCATTTACGGTAAGAATAATGCCAGGCCCTTCCACTGCCGTAGTTCCAGCTGCCATACTAGTTTTTTGTAATTCATCTTGTAAATCGGCCATAGCCTCGTCGTTTTTCCTGACATTACTTAACTTTTCCCGCAAAGATATTACTTCCTCGGCCAGAGCGTCCCGTTCCTGAGTTACTGAATTTAGTTCCTGGGCTACATCCTCAACTCGAGTAGGTAACTGGGCACTATTATTGCTGGCGGTAGTCTTAAACTGGACCGCCAACATTATCCCTAATATGAGACTGACTATGGCTATAGACACTTTGGCGCTTTTACTTTGCATTTATATCACACCTTCTACATGCAATAAGTATAATTAAGCATCGGCTTAAACGGTCTACGCCCCTAACTCAACACAACTTTCACTTAAGGTTAATGTAATTTACCATTACTGTTTACCATGCAACCGTACAAAATTCACCTTATTCCATTACAGTTTTAACTACTGGTTGTCCCTTAAACCTCAAATCTACATATTCCAAACCATCATTACCTTCAGCCTGCATATCCTGCTCTATCTTGAGCATCTGTTTGAAAAACGCAATCTTTTCCTGCAATCGTTCATTATTGCCCCACCTGAATTCTGTACTACCACGGGTATAGATTAGGATTTCTCTGCTATTATTCTGGTAGTGAAATTGGGAGATTTCTTTACGCTCTTTTGAATCCAGTTTAGTCCATATCTGCATTGCTAGCTTTACACCAGTCTGATTTACAGCCTGTCCCAGGTTAACATGGGCAGGCATTTCATCCATGGTAATCACCGGATAATCAACCAAAGAGAAATGACTTAACTTATCTATACATATACCCTCATTATCCACACAAAGAAGTGCACCCTGATAAGGAACGAGTGCCCATACCTTCCTTTCTCTGACCTGAATTTCCACCTGTCTGGGTAAGTGCCTTACGATAATAGAACTCTTAATAAGGGGATGAATGGCAACCGACTGGCTGCAAAGTTTTTCGTTAATGCTAAAAATATTCATACCCTTGGAAAGCCCTGATATTTTAATTATCTCGTCTTTAGACACATTATTGGAACCAGTTACATAAATTTTATCAATAGCAAAGAAAGAACTATGTAGAAAAAGATAGGCACAAATCAGAATGAGTAAAATAAATACGAAGATAGCAAAAATTTTATGAGATTTGCCCTGGCTCATAACACACTCCTAGTAACACAACTGTGATGATTATAGCAGAATTCTTCGTTAAAATCATTATTAAACATTATTATAAAACTATTGGTAAAAGTAAAAGGACCGAAGGTTTTAGGCCTTCAGTCCCTTTTTAATTTGTGCTCCTATACCTTGTAACTTTATATCAAAGTTTTCATAACCCCGGTAAATATGTTCAACCCGGGTTACGGTAGTTTCTCCCTCAGCAAACAATCCTGCCAATACCAGTGCAGATCCTGCTCGTAAATCAGTTGCCTCTACCAGAGTACCTTCCAGTCCCTTTTTGCCCTTAAGTATTGCTACCCGACCTTCGGTTTTAATATCGGCATTCATACGCCTGAGTTCCTGTACATGCATAAAGCGATTTTCGAAAATGGTCTCAACTACTATACTTGTTCCAGGTATGGTTGATAAAAGTGCCATCATTTGTGGCTGCATATCAGTGGGGAATCCGGGATAAGGCATGGTTTTTATATCACCTGGCCTCATGTTGTTGCTCCCTATAACTCTAATACCGGAACTCCAGGGACTAATTTCTACTCCTATCTCCCGGAGTTTGGCTATCAGAGGCTGTATATGCTCCAGTACAACGTTCTCAATGTGAATATCGCTCCGGGTAATAGCAGCAGCAACCATAAAGGTCCCGGCTTCAATTCGGTCAGGTATAACTTTATGTTCTACTCCCCCCAGGCTATTTACACCCTCAATTCTGATGGTATCTAGACCAGCGCCCCTTACTTTAGCCCCCATACGGTTAAGAAAGTTTTGTAAATCTACTATTTCCGGTTCCCGAGCAGAATTTCTAATAATTGTAACACCAGGGGCCATAGTTGCTGCCATCATAATGTTTTCAGTCGCGCCAACACTGGGAAAGTCCAGTAAAACTTCCTTGCC
Source organism: Syntrophomonadaceae bacterium (assembly GCA_012729715.1). Classification (GTDB taxonomy): domain Bacteria; phylum Bacillota; class Syntrophomonadia; order Syntrophomonadales; family Syntrophomonadaceae; genus UBA4844. The sequence goes on along the minus strand of JAAYCQ010000031.1, from coordinate 5,433 downwards.
GTTTACGGCTATACCCTTTCCCTCCATAAAGCCATATTCATCGTTAATTTCATACCCCAGATTTAAAAAACCTTTGATATGGAGGTCCATTGGCCTGCTTCCTATAGCACATCCTCCCGGATGGGCAACTCGAGCATGCTTGAATCTTGCCAGGAGAGCTCCCATTACTAAATTAGATGCCCTCATTTTTCGAGAAATATGCTCAGGTACTTCTACTGAGCTTATAGTACGGCTATCGATTATAAGAATATCATTCTCCCTGCGTACTTTAGCTCCCAGCATCCTCAATACTTCTGACATAACATTTATGTCTTCCAGGTCAGGTACTCCAGTTAAAATTACTTCTCCTGAGGATAGCAGACTGGCTGCCATTATAGGAAGGGTAGCATTTTTGGATCCGCTTATATTTACCTGCCCTTTAAGAGGTTTCTTCCCTCTTACTACCAAGGTCTCCAAGTAAACACCTCCGCCAGGTTTAGGCTTCAACTTTATTTTTATGCAGTTTCTCCAGTATAGAAATACCAAGTTTCCATATGTCACCCGCACCCATAGTTAATAGGAGATCATTGTCTCTTAAAGAATTAAGGATATATTCCTCTATCATAGGGAAAGACGATAAATATTCGGCATCACACCCCGCATTTACTGCTGCTTCATAAACCATGCGACCACTAACCCCGGGTAGAGGTTTTTCCCCTGCCGGATATATATCTGTAATTATCACCTTATCCGCCCGAATGAAAGCTTCTCCTAATTGCGTACCCAGCATTTTGGTACGGGAAAAGCGATGGGGCTGAAAAACTGTAATAATCCTGCCTTCCGGATGATAATTACGTGCCGCTTCGAGGGTAGCCTTAATTTCAGTAGGGTGATGAGCATAATCATCAACAATATTAATATCTCCAAACTGCCCTACGTGTTCAAACCGACGTTTAGCCCCCTTAAAACTACCTAAAACCCTGGCCGCAGTTGCGAAATCAAGACCAATTTCATGGACAATAGCCATAGTTGCCAGAGCATTAAGGGAGTTATGTTTACCAGGCACCGATAGTATTACCTCACCCAAATAAACACCTTTATAAAAAACTGAAAATTTCGAGCCTTTTCCCGAAATCTGCCAATCCCGCATACAATAATCACAGTCGGCTGTTTCACCGTAAGTAATTACTTTGCTTTGGGTATGATCTTTTATTTTATCTACCGATGCATCACCATTATAAAGCAAGGCAAAACCATCCGGTTTTACTTCATCAACAAAAAGTCTGAAGGCTCTTTGAATATTTTCCAAAGATTTATAGTAATCCAAATGATCATCTTCTATATTGGTAACTACAGCTATATAAGGCTTGAGATCCAAAAATGATGCATCACTTTCATCAGCTTCGATTATAGAGAAATCTCCCTGCCCCAGTTTTGCTCCCAGGCCGTTATCCTGCATCTCTCCCCCGAGAATAAAAGTGGGATCAAGGCCACAACTATCGAGAACCGTATATAACATTGAGGTGGTTGTAGTTTTCCCATGTGCACCTGCAACAGCGATAGCTTTGCTGTCATTTACGATATTGGCCAGCATTTGTCCCCGTTTAAGGACAGGAATGTTTATTTCCCATGCTCGCCTAACCTCAACATTGTCCTGGGGAATGGCTGAAGAAATGACCAGCAAATCAACTCCTTCCTTAAGGTTAGAGGAAGAATGACCCTGGTAGACTTCTATTCCTATTTCCTGCAGTTTCCTGGTAATATCATTATTTTGAAGATCGGAACCGCTGACCCGGTGTCCCTGTTCTACCAGTACTGTAGCTATGTTGCTCATACCGGCTCCTGCAATTCCCACCATGTGAATCCATTGCTTTGATGTGGTGGTCATCTCCTCATCTCCTTTAAAAAATGTGTTTAAACTACACTGTATAGTATGCACAATTAATAAAAGTGGTTACATAACTATGACTTGTCCAGTAACCAGGGGTATAAATTGTGAATTCTTAATTTTTAATGTTGAATTAATGTAGAAATGCTTAAGCATTTCTTTTTATTACATTGGTATTCCGCAGGTTTATCTGGAAACCAGGTTGCTTCATTAGGGTTAAAATAATAAGAAATACGAAGTATTTCATCCATAATTAAGAATTAAAAATTCAAAATTCAAAATTCTCTAAGGTTTTTTCGTCTGGGGCAGAATAATATCTACAATATCTTTCAGTGCATTGGGGCGGGCCTGTTGCCGCATATTGTTGCTCATTTGCTTAAGCCGCTGAGGGTCCAACATTAACTCACTTACCCTCTGATAAAGAGTATCCCCATCTAGAAACTCATCAATAACCATAGTTACTGCCTTTTTCTGTAGCAAAGCCCGAGCATTCATTTCCTGATGGTTTTCAGCAGCGTAGGGATAGGGTACCAGGATTGCCGGTAATCCCATAATCGCAAGCTCAGATAAAGTGCTGGCACCGGCCCGGCATACGGCAAGATTCGATACCGCCAGAACCTCATTCATGTTGTTCATATAAGGAAAAATCTGCAGATTACACTTCATATCATGCAGGTCGACCTTGTCAGCTAAACTTTTCTTTATGTCCTGGTAGCCATTTTCACCAGTTAGCCAAATAATTTGTATATCCTCATGCTGTAACCTGTCCATAGCACCAACCATAGCCTGGTTAATAGTCATGGCTCCCCGGCTGCCACCAAATACCAGCAAGGTAAATTTATCCTCTTTAAGACTCAGTTTCTGCCTTGCCTCTCCCGCGTTAACATTAAGGATATCTTTTCTAACCGGTAACCCTGTAAGCTTAATTAATTTAGCATTAAGATGTTTTTGGGCCTCGGGAAAAGTAAGCATAACGCAATCAACCCTCCGGGCCAGGTTACGATTAGCCAGGCCGGGGAGGGCGTTTTGTTCATGTATATAAGTTTTGCAATCTAAAAATGTTGCTGCCAGAACTACGGGGAACGATACATATCCCCCGGTGCCTATAACTATATCAGGTCTATAATCTCTGACTACTTCCCAGCCCTGGAAAAAGCTGCGGGGCATTTTGGCCAGAGACTTGGAGGCTTTAATTAGCGACGAGCGATTGATACCGGTGATATCAATAGTTTTAAAATCAAATCCGGCCTGAGGTACAATGGTACTTTCCATACCTTCCCTGGTCCCCACATAAAGTATTTGGGTCTCAGGTAGCCGGTCTCTTATTTCCTGGGCAATAGCAATCGCAGGATAAATATGCCCTCCAGTTCCCCCACCACTAATAATAATTTTCATGGCAAATTACCCTTTCATATTAAATAAAAGTAGCATATGGTCCGCTAATCAGACGTAAAAACCGCGGAAACTTCATGGAACTACGTATCCAAAGGCACGGCCTTAAGGCCATACCGTGAAGGGCACACGGCCAACCATGCATACAAATAGCATTTGGGGTTGCATTAAATGCAATAAAGAGAAATGCGTAGGCATTTCTAGACTAATTCAAAATTCATAATTCAAAATTCTTAATTAACCCCGTATTTTGGCTTACCCCTAAACTTTGCCCAACCCATACCATCTGCTACCAGCACCCTATTTCCGTTTTAATTAGCACTATACCTGGATATATTCAGCAGTAAACCTACCCCGGCTAAAGTAAACAGCAGAGATGAACCACCATAACTAATAAAGGGCAGGGTTATTCCAGTGACCGGTAGTGCCCCACATACTACGCCAATATTAACAAATGCCTGAAATACAATCATTATTGTTATTCCTGCTGCCAGCAGGCTGCCAAAGGTATCTGGAGCATTCATAGCAATCTTGAAACCACGCCAGGCAAAAAGGAGAAAAAGGATGAGAACCAAAGCAGCTCCTATAAAACCTAATTCTTCCCCTATAATAGCAAAAATAAAATCCGTATGCTGTTCCGGCAAATAGAAAAATTTCTGCCTGCTTCTCCCCAACCCCAGACCAAATAGTCCACCCGAACCAAGGGCGTATAACGATTGAATGGTTTGATAACCTTGATCAGTGGGATACTTCCAGGGATCCAAAAAAGCTATAAAACGCTCAGCCCGGTAATCCGCTAACATTATAGCCAGGGTAACTGCACCTGCACCAGCTGCTCCTAGCATTCCCAGGTGCAACCATCGGGCTCCGGCTACCAGCAGCATGCAAAAAATGGTACCGGCAATAACAAACGACGTTCCCAGGTCGGGCTGCGCCATAACCAGGGCACAAATAGCAGCCATAATGACCAGATATGGTAATACCCCGTTCTTAAATGATTTTATTTTATCAATATTGACTTCCATAGTTTTAGCCAGGAACATTACCGCGGCCAGTTTAACCAGTTCCGAGGGGGTAAAACTTAGTCCACCTAATCCTAATGAGCGGGTAGCTCCTTTGCCTTCTACCCCCAGTGGAGTCATAACCAAAAGCAAACATACTACAGAAATAATCATTATCGGAAAGGCAAATTCTTTTAATCGTAAGTAATTAATCCGCATTATTACTATCATTACCAGCAAACCAATTGAGGCCCACATGAGCTGGCGCTGAAAAAAATAATAGGGACTATGATTTTCAATGCTGGCAGTTACCGCACTGGAACTAAAAACCATAATAAGGCCTACCCCTAACAAAGCCAGTGTAGTTATAAAGAGCACAAAATCCGGTGGCCGTTTTTTAAGCCTCAATCCCTTATCCCCCTTACCCTGAGTGCATGGCCCGAACCAGTTCGCAGAATAAATCTCCCCGCTGTTCGTAACTCTTAAACATATCCCAACTGGCACAGGCCGGCGACAGTAATACCACATCACCGGCTACTGCCAATTCCCGTGCGGTAGCCACGGCTGTGTTAAAATCATTTACCTCATGTATATTCTGAAAACCGGCATCCATGACTACCCTCCTTATCTCTTCCCGGGCTTCTCCCAAAAGAACCAGGTCCTTTACTTTATCCTTAATAATTCCTGCAAATTCCTCAAAACTGGAACCTTTGCTGCGCCCTCCGGCTATTAAAACAATAGGTTCATTAAAAGATTCCAGAGCTTTTATAGCTGACTCCGGATTGGTAGCCTTGGAATCGTTTACGTACAGAACTCCATCTACTAGCCCCACTTCTTCTATACGATGACGGACTCCGGTAAAAGTTTTTAAGATATCCCGGATGGTTTCCACTTTAACACCGGCAATAGCTGCTACCGCTGTTGCACACAAAATATTCTCCAGGTTATGCTGCCCCCGCAAGGAAACTTCATGTACCGGGCATATTGGTAACACCTTGTTATCCATAACAAAATATATCAGATCATCTTTAATAAATGCTCCTTCCGGCAAAACCTGCCGACTGGAAAAATATATAACCCTTGCCGGGCACTCCTGAGCCATTTTTCTAATATGCATATCCTCATAATTCAATACAGTATAGTCATCCCTGTTCTGGCAAGCAAATATCCTGG
>JAAYCQ010000212.1 GCA_012729715.1 Syntrophomonadaceae bacterium | reverse complement strand
TCAGCGGCTTCTTTATCCCCTCTTCCAACCCAGCGAGCAGCAGCAAGAGCAGCAGCTTCGGTTACTCTTGCAAATTCAAGAGCTAATTCTCTCTCCACGACCAAACCCTCCTATTTGTTGCCTAAAATGCCTGCTTCCAATCGTGTAGAAATTTTTCTATCCCGGCATCGGTTAGAGGATGTTTAAGCATTTGCTTAATAATATTATAAGGTATGGTAGCTATATGGGAGCCCATCATAGCAGATTGGGTGACATGCAGAGGATGCCGGATACTGGCAGCAATAATCTCGGTATCCAGCATATACTGATCAAACACAGTAATAATGTCATTTAGCATAAGCAATCCATCATTACTGGTATCATCAACCCTGCCAATAAAGGGACTAACATAATTGGCACCAGCCCGCGCTGCCAGTAAAGCCTGGTTGGCGGAAAAAACCAGGGTGGCGTTGGTAGCAATTCCTTTTTCTCTAAAAGTATGAATGGCTTTTAACCCTTCCTCCGTAAGTGGTACTTTTATCACCACATTACGGTGAATAGCCGCCAGTTCTTGTCCTTCCCGAATCATGGAATCATAGTCCAGGCCTATTACTTCGGCACTTATGGGGCCATCAACTATATCACATATCTCTTTTATCACCTGTTTATAATCGCGCTTCTCTTTCGCAACCAGGCTGGGATTAGTGGTTACTCCAGCAAGAAACCCCAGAGCATGAATTTCCCTTACCTCGTTAATATTAGCTGAATCAATAAAAATACGCAATATGTGTTCCTCCTTGAATACCCTCGTCAACCTGTAGAGTTTATTCCGTCCTCTCCCAGTAATCCATTTCCTTTTTCATCTGTTATATTGCCAGCTATTACCTGCCGAGAATTTAGGCCTTACCGGAGCTACCAAAAAGTCTTATCTTCTCAGCAATTATAGCTGCTGCTGCTTCCCGTGCCGGCCCCAGTATTTTACGAGGGTCTATTTCATCAGGTTTTTCTATCATCACCCGACGCATCTCCCCAACAAAGGCCTCTCTAATATTGGTGTCAATATTTACCTTGCGAACTCCCAGTTCTATGGCCCGGCGTACTGATTCATCCGGAACACCGGAAGAGCCATGTAACACTATAGGTATTTTAACCAGTGCTTTAATTTTAGCCAGGCGGTCAAAATCCAGCTGAGGTTCTCCTTTATATTGACCATGGGCAGTTCCTATAGCAATGGCCAGGCTCTGAATTCCGGTTTGTTCCACAAAATGGCGGGCCTCTTCCGGGTCAGTATACATGGCGTCTTTCTCGCTAACATATACATCATCCTCAGTTCCACCAATTTTGCCCAATTCCGCCTCTACCGATACTCCTATGGGACGGGTCATATCCAGAACCTTACGGGTGATGGCTATGTTCTCCTCCAGCGGTAGTTTAGAGCCATCATACATTACCGAGGTAAAACCACTGCGGATACATTTTACCACCTGGTCAAAATCAGTTCCATGGTCCAGGTGTAGTGCTACCGGAACTGTTGAGGCTGAAGCCGCCAGCCTTACCATCCCAGTAATAAAATCCAGACCTGCATAAGCTATAGCACCCTGGCTGGCCTGCATAATAACCGGAGCATTCTCTCGTTTTGCCGCCTCCAGAATGGCCTGCACAATTTCCATGTTATTGGCATTAAAAGCCCCTACTGCATATCCTTCCTTCTCAGCCTTAAACAGAAGTTCGTCTACTGTAACCAGTGCCATTTATATCACCTCTTAATTAAATATACAAACTGATTCCACTAATTCTTGATTTTTAATTCTGATTCTACTGCAAAAAGGTATAATGTGCTAGTTTGGATGCATAAATATTCCGTCGCCAAGACTCCGCATATTTATGCATCCAAACAGGGTTTTTGCAGTGGAATCAATTCTTAATTTTTAATTCCCATTACGATACTTTTCCGCTTGCCATTTGATTAACTGTATCCCGTAAATTTATTATATCAAATGGTTTGGTTATACATCTTTTAACTCCGGCATCCAGGGCTTCCTTAACTACGTCCATTTCCCCATAGGCGGTCATCATAATAATATCTAAATCGCTAAAATTATTTAGTATAATCCGCGAAGCTTCTAATCCATTCATATTTGGCATTTTCATGTCCATAAGTATAATATCAGGTAAGAACTCATTTGCCCTTTCCACCGCCTCCTTTCCATCGGCCGCTAACTGGACTTCCCATCCATCCTTTTTAAATAGTTCTTCCAGCAGGCGGCGGACACCTTTTTGGTCATCTACTATTAATATTTTCTTCATAGCTCTTACCTCCCAGGATATACTTATACCATTTATTTCTACACCTGCATAAAATATCCTGCTTTCTATCCGGGAAATGGTGGCATTGTTTTAGCAACAATAAAAATAAGACCTAAAAGTAAAAGGACAACAAACAAACCGGGTAGTATAAATAATAAAATGGCCTGGCCAGTTTGCACCTCCAACGCCTCACGCAGGGAAAGAACCTGTAATACAAGAACCCATATTACTGCAATTAAAGAAAATATGATCCCCAGCCAGCTAACTCCCAGTAAAGTAGCTCCATATTGCAGGGGTGGACCTAAAACTCCAGGAATAATTGCAAAACTCAAACATACCAGTAATCCACTGGCATTCCCACGCTGGTAAAATATTTCGCTTAAAAGTGAAAGTAATCCTGCTATTAAGGCCAGTATAAAAAAAGATAATATTACTCCCAGGCCAGCAAAAATCCAGATAAAGTTACCATCAGGAATAAAACCGGCAATCTCACTATCAAGTGTAGTCAATCCGCGATTAATTATAAGGTTAAACACAAAAACCACCAGATATACTAATAAACCGGACAGCAAAGGTTTTTCCCGCGCCAGATACCGTAATGTAGGAACAGGGTCAAAAAATATACCATAAATAATATCAATCAGAGACATATTACTCTCCCCTCAAGTTTAATACTTAAGCTGCCACAGGTTTTGCGTAGGTAACAGGCGACTGGCTCTGGTCCCTAATATAAGACTATCCCACAGCTTTTCTGCATTAATTACTTCAATTCGGCTTTCTTCAGGGATTTTGGCCATTACTTGTGCCTGTTTGATAGCATCATAATAGTTTCCCAGACTATCTACCAGACCTATTTGTAACGCTGTTTCCCCGGTAAAAACCCGGCCATCAGCTATATCCTCAATTTCCTTTAAATTAATTTTGCCATTCCTGCCTCGTTTTACCTGGTCTAAGAATTGAGTATAGGAATCGCTTACTACCGCCTGAAGAATCTCCCTCTCCTGGGGTGTAATTTCCCGACTTGATGAACCGATGTCCTTATGCTCTCCGCTCTTAAATACTTCCTGCCTTATACCCAATTTGTCATATAGTCCCTGCAGGTTAGTAGTTTCCATAATAGCACCAATACTCCCGGTAAGGGTGGTGCCATTGGCTATAATATAATCACTGCTGCAAGCAATCCAATACCCTCCTGATGCACAAACATCTCCCATGGAGGTTACCACCGGTTTTCCGGTCTTACGCAATTTATCCAGCTCAATGCCAATTTCCTGAGCTGCTACCGCCGTACCTCCGGGGCTATTTATTCTTATTACTACTGCTTTAATATCCGGTCTTTTAGCAGCAGTCCTAATAGATTTCATTATCCTGCTGCTATCGGCAGAACTTCCAGTCAGTAAGGAAGTGGCCTCACCACCAAGAACCCCATTTATTTCAATTACTCCTACTACCGCACTTCCTTTTAGTGATGCGGCATTATCAGGCTTATTAACTACCCTTACTGATAAAACCCCCATTATAATTAAAAATACTAGTATCAGCCCTACTGCCAGCCCTTTACGCATTTAACTGTCCTCCTCAACAATATAAGTTATCTTCTCCTGTTCTTCTATTTTACAGGGTTCTCCATCCTTAATATATATTCGATTCAGTTTTCTTGCCGCCAGGGTTTTTCGTACGGGGACTTCCACTTCATCTCCTATTTTAACCCTTGCCTCTACAGGGATCTCCACCAGTGTCATCTGCATGAATACTTTTCCCCGGACAGGGTACTCGCAGTCGTTTATTTTAACCTTGAGTCTAAACCGGAATAATTGAAAAAAAGACAGTATATTCTTGGTTAAAACCTTTAAAAAATCCCCCCAACCATTTGGGCGATTAGCTACCTGCAAAGCAAGTCCATGATTATATCCTACCGGAATTACCGCAATTTGCGCCTGCTGCTTAAGGCGCTCGGTACGGTTATAACCCAGGTAACTGCCTTTTTCCAGGGTACGTAAAGAAATGATCCTACTCTTATATTTGTATGGGTCTATTAAATCTAAATTATTATTAAATTTACCTACCGGCAATTGTCCAGAAATCAAGGTTCCAATTCTCACCGCATTCAAATGCATTTCCGGATAATTTAGAAAAACAGCACTGTTGGCACAGTGACAAACCGGTATTGTATATCCAGCTTCTTTAAGCTTATCTATAATACTTAGAAAACGAGTAAACTGTTTTTGAGTATAGGCAGGATTATGAGAAGCAGCTTCTGCCATATGGGTATATATACCTTCTATGTATATGCAGGGATTATCTTTTAATGTTTGACAAACTTCAATTATTTCCTCATGGTTTAAACCAAAGCGCCCCAGTCCTGTATCAACTTTCAGGTGTACAGTAGTTTTAATATTTAGGCGACGGCTAATCTTATCCAGTAAAATACATTCATAAAGCGAGGCAATAGTTATGGTTATGTAGTTGGTCAAAGCTTCAGTTACCTGCTGTTCATTAATTAGCGGACTAAATAACATAATACTGGATCGAATCCCAGCCCGGCGCAGGGTTATGGCTTCTTCCAGAAAACTAACCCCAAAGAAGTCCACCCCATTCTGATAAAGGATACGTGCCGTTTCCACTGCCCCATGGCCATAGGCATCAGCCTTGATTACCGCAATAAGCCTGACCTTTTCCTCTAGCAGGGAGTTTACCTGCTCCAGATTATGTTTAATAGCGTCTATATCAATTTCCAGCCACCGGTCTGAACTGTTTTCCACAATTTATCCTCCCGTTAAATTCGTATACCACTTTAAGATCTGGCAAGCTTTAAGTACAGTGGCAAAACCCTGGTCCAAAGCCAGTAAAAAAGGGTTGAGTAAACCCGATCCCACTCTCCGATAAACTCGGTGAATTGTCCATTAAACCCCTTTTTAAAACGGTACAGCCCATAAAGGGGATTGCTTTCATCCAGATCTCCTGATACGCCCCGGAAATCATAGAGGGTACAGCCCTGATTACGAGCCCAGCAAATCATTTCCCATTGTATAAGGTAGTTAGGCATTACATTACGATATTCATTGCTGGAGGCCCCATAAAGATACCAGGCTTTATCACCCAGCAACATAACCAGGGCAGCAGATATAACCTGTCCCTGATATTCTGCCATAAAAATCTGGGCATATCCCTTCTCCACCATATAATCCCATATCCATTCAAAATACTCATAACCGCGAATAAGAAACTTATCCCGGCTCGCGGTTTCTTCCAAGATACTATAAAATACCCGCAAATCGTTTTTACTTTCAGCCGGTTTAATTTTGACTCCTTTTCTATCCGCCAATTTTATATTATATCTCCATTTGGAGTGCATATTCTGAAGCAGGTTTATTTCGGAGGGGGTAATATCCAATCTGAACACAAAATTAGGCTGAACTCCTTCAAAATCCAGTCCCGTTTCGTTTCGTCGAAAAGAACATTTTTCTAAAATATTCTTAAAAACTTCATTATCGACTCTTATATCAGGATCAATCTTTAAAAATATGGCACCATGTTCTTTAGCTACCCGACTTGCACCGGCAAATAAAGCCTGGCATAATTCCTCACTGTTTATGTCTACTACCGGCCCCCGGGGCGAATAAAAAATACATTTTTTCAAAAGGGGAAGCGGTAATCTCCGTTTTAATATAAGCAGAGATGCCCGTATTTCACCATCCTGCTCCAGAACCAAAGGTAAAGGTTCCCAGCCCATACCTTTTTTAACCTCACCCCATTCCCATAATTGCAGGAAATGGCCCTTGCCATGGGAGGCTACAAATTTATTAAAACGATCTTTTTCTTTTATATCGATTATCCTGGTGGTAAACATAAGCTACTCCCTTATTAAAATAATTGAGACTTTTGCATAATAGCAAAAATCGGGTTCTTTGAAACTACAATATAGTAGCAGAGCATACTAACCAGTTAAATTTTGGTTAATACTGCCTTTAACATCAACAAGGTTACTGGATTTAT
>JAAYCQ010000211.1 GCA_012729715.1 Syntrophomonadaceae bacterium | reverse complement strand
TGTTGAACGACAAACTGCTGGCGGCAGAAACTGCAGATTAAAATAGCTAGAAAAGAGCAAAACAGCGGCAAATTAATACCGGGACGACAGCTTAAAGCCGGGGAAACAACACGATCGAGTTCCGAGCATAGAATACAAATGGGATGATAGTAGAAATTAGAAATAAAACGAGCCATGATAAATGAACCATGGCTCATGAAATAAAATGCAGGCATTAAACAAAAAGAATAGGTCATTAGCAGATATTCCCGGTAAAAGCTATCCCGAAAAACAGAAAGATAAGAAACTTTACAGTAATTACTACCTTAATGACTGGTTATTACTGGCAGCAAGTATAATATCCGTATCAATGGACTGCTTTTTAAGCTGTGCTCCTAGCGTCAGGGCATCCGTCATAAGATTATCAATTAATCGAGGAGTACCCTGACAAAAGCCAGCAATAGCATTAACCGCAGCCGGGTCAATAATAGAACGGGCCCCGCCCGCCGCTTCAATTTTATGATAAAGATAATCAGCAGTTTCCTGACCGGACAGACCCTGGTAATTGTAATGCACAGTAATACGTTGTTTAAGAGATTCATGGACAGGTTTTTCCAGAATATTATTCAAATAAGGCTCCCCTACAAGAATAAGAGCAAAACAGTTGAGGCTGTCATAATTGACATTCATCAACATCTTAAGATCACGAAAGATAGCCGAATTAAGGTATTGCCCCTCATCAACCGCTACCAGCAGAGTTTTTCGTTTTTCCTTCAAAAGATAATAAACACGGTCCTGAATAGCCTTGAACATATCCGTTTTACGTCCACCGGCATCAATACCCAACATAGTACAGAACTGGCGGTAGAATTCAGAAACACTGACAGTAGAAAGGCAGATATACACCATCTGGTACAGGTTGGGATTCAAATCCTTGGCAAAGCAGCGCAGAGCATAGGTCTTTCCCATTCCCGGCGGAGCAGTAAATATACCGATACCTCTAACATCCTTGAGATAATTCAAACGGGAAATCATCTGTTTATGATCATCTGAAATGAAGCAGTCCTTCTCACTGATAGATTTATCAAAAGGGTTAAAAGAGAGCCCATAAAAAGGTTTAAACATCTATCCTGCCTCCTGCTATTGAATAATCGATGGCAGGACCATTATTGCGCTTGGTTCTTGAGTTGGCGACCTTATCAGTAAGTCGTAGTGGATAATGTTGCCCCTCATAAAATATGTAAGCCTTATCCATCTGATCCGGTAAATAGCGAACCTGTACCTTCATACCTATGAATTGTATAGGAGCATCATAGTAGTCTTTATTAATGCTTAAAGTAGCATCGTTATTAACCCGGCGCAGTTTACGGTTCATAAAACATTCATCCAGCCATTCCTGATTTTTAGGTTTTCTAATACGCTCCAGGTCACGCATATAGCGGTCGATAGGCTTCTCTTTAGTAGCACTGTGAACCGTGGTATTATGTTTGCGGATATAATTGGCCAGCTCACGGTTTAATTCCTCAATAGAATGAATCTGTTTGGTATCAAGCCCGTAAAGCCAGCGTTCTTTTAGAGTTCTAAAATTCCTCTCTACCTTGCCCTTGCTAGCACCGTCCCGAACAGGTGTGTGGAGTTCCACGGTACCAATGGAACCACAGATGAGAGAAAGCTGTTCATTTTTGTAAGAAGAGCCATTGTCGAGATAAAGCTTATTCGGAATTCCAAAGCGAGCCACCGCCTCTTTAAATAAGCTCTGGAAGTTGTAAGCATTGTCGTTGTAAAAATATCTGCCGCCGACAATCATCCTGGAATGATCATCAATGGCCATAATCAGATAGGTGCGACGAGTTTGCCCATCTTGTGTGATGTAGGGTCCGTAGCAAGTGTCAGCCTGAGTCATAGCCCCGGAGAACTCCTCTTCAAAAGCCTTGCGATCCTTCATATTGATGTTTCTGGCTGATTTCAAATCATTGCGCTTGATAAAACGCTGCACACTAGCAACGGATACCTCGGCTGCTTTAATGAATCCGTTTTCCACTAGGCGGTTGTAAATCTGAGTAGCATTGAGTTTGGGATATTTGGCCTTCAGCCTAAATATCTCTTCGGTAGTGGTATCCGTAAGCTTTCTGGTCATACCCTTGTCTGAGCGGGTTTTAGGCATCAGAGCATCCATCCCCCCCTTTTTGTAGTATTCCTCCCATTTTTCAAGAGTCTTGGGATTATATCTTACCTGGGTGCCATCAGGAAGAGTGAGCATATCGGCTGTCACTCTCCGGTAGTAGGCAGTTTTGGTGGCATCAGGAAATACGCCCTGGATGACAGGTGCAATCAGGGCAAACCTAAAATAGGCCATTTCGATAATTGATTTTTCGTTATTTTTGTCAGTCATGATGACAATCACCTCCTGCTGCATCATAAAGCGATACCAGCAGGAAAGCCATTCCGAAATTATGTGGAAGGGGTAAAATGAAAAAGGCATGATTTTAAGGAGAAGCAGAATGTGCAGTTTTCGAGGGACCTTGAAGAAAAGAGAAGTCATGGGATAGAAAGAAATGTTTTAACCCTTGAGATAACACTCCGATTGAAAAGTTCATTAAGAAATCTATAAAATCTGAAGCTGGTGTAGCTATGTCCTCTAATAAGCCCAGCCATAGTTTCTTGTGTTTTTGGAACAACCGTTTCCATCGATAAAGGGTGGAAACGGCGATCTGATATTTGTTACACAGTTCTTGGATTTTGCAGGAATGGATATAATAATCCCGCAGAACTGCTAGAATGAACAGGATATTATAGGAGCCATAAGGAATTAGGATTTCAGGGAGGATGGCGTGGGGGTACCCGCAGGATTCACATATAACCCGGAGTACGTTGACACGGTAGCAGACACTTTTTCCGGATTCATAGGAAATAAGGTTACGTTCATAAGAATCATGGGGACTACAAGTATGCTTTGCTCCACATGTTGGGCAAACACAGTCTTCAATACAAAAGTTATCCATGAACTCTTCAAAGAGTTGAATGGCGGAGATGGATATATATTTCAACTTGCAAAAAACCGTAAATTCTCTTATCATATTTTTGTGATGTGGAAATGTTGCTTTTAACATTTCTCTCCAATTTAATCTCGGTGCCTATGGCACCGGTAAGTGGAAAAGAAAGAGTGGTTACTGGCGAGGTAAGGGACTCTTTCTTTTCTGTTTTCTGCATATTAGTCTAATATATAGAATTAGAGTATGAAGATCAATATGCTCATAGAAAATTAAAGTGTCGCTTCTCGCGACACATTCCTTTGGTTATATAACTGTCATACGGAAATTTAATTTGTTGTGTTTATATGTTTATAGGGAAATGGTAATTGTCGCACTACA
>JAAYCQ010000030.1 GCA_012729715.1 Syntrophomonadaceae bacterium | reverse complement strand
GCGGCAGTTGCTGTCATACATGAGCTGAAGCAGTTCCTCATCGCGAGCGGCATCAGTCCTGACCTGGGTACACCACCAGGAAGGCTTTATGTCCTGCTCTATCATAGCACGAAGCAGTTCTTTGCTGCGGCGGGGATTGGCAGTAAAATTATCGTCCACAAAAAACACCTGCTTACCATGGTATTGCTTAAGTTCTTCCAGCAGAGCTTCAGTTTCCCGGCAGCGATATTTACGACCAAACATCTGGGTTACACTGCAAAAAGTACAATCAAAAGGACAACCGCGTGAGGTCATTACCGGGTAAGTAGACATTTTTAGACCGGAAAAAAGGCTTAAGTCGGGGAAGGGTACCCGGTTCATATCTACCCAATCGGCAGCCGGGTTATGTACTATAGTTTCTTCCCGGCGAAAAGAAACCCCAAGAATATCTACCGGCAATTCCCCTCTTTCAATACAGGATACTAATGGAAGAAAGGTCAGGTCGGCCTCACCCCGGCAAACATAATCACAGTGTTCCAGGGCTTCTTCGGCCATAAATGTTACATGGGCACCACCCATTATAACCGGTTTACCCTGATCACGGGCAAAATCAGCCAGGTGATAGGCTTCTATAACTGTAGAAGTAGTAGTGGATATACAAATTAGGTCAGCCGTGGTAATCTCGGACAGGCGTATATCCCGGCGGGAACCCATTATCAGCCGTACCTGATGACCCGCCTGCTGCAATAGCGTCCCCAGAATGGGCAACCCCAAACGAGGCATGTTAACACTGCTATAAACATGTCTTCCCGGCGATTTAGGTTCAATTAAAGTTATCTTCATTTTTTATGCCTCCCATTGTCGTTTCGTTTAGTGTGGTATGTAGTTCCGTTTACTACGTTATGTATATTCATATACTACATTATGTAGTAAGCAATTGCAATATATTTTTAATTCTGTTTTAATTAAATATGTAGGGGCAGACCCATGTGTCTGCCTCGTCGACCACTGAATCCTGGGGGGTTAAATCCTGTTGCGTATTGAACTGCCGACTCCGGGCGAACACATGGGTTCGCCCCTACAGGTTACATGCTCCCCAGAATATAAGAGTATATCAAGCCATTAAGGAGGTTACCACCTATGAGAAAGGAAGAACTTTACCCGCTGATTGATGAAATACTGCCTCAGCAGCCAGTATTGATAAACGACATACCCGATATCGATTTATATGTTGATCAGGTGACTGGTTTTATTGAAAAAAAGCTGGCCGGGCAAAAACGCCACCCCAAGGATAAATTGCTTACCAAAACCATGATTAATAACTACGCCAAAGCCGGAATACTTATCCCCCCCAGGCAAAAGAAATATTCACGCCAGCATATAGAAACCTTGCTGATGCTTTATAACGCCAAACAAATATTATCCATCAATGACATATCTTTGTTATTTAGTATTCTCCAGGAGCCGGCAAATAAACATAATGAAGATCAAAATAGCGCCAATCCGTTGATTGATTTGATCTATTCCCTGGTGCAGGAAATTAACAACGACCAGGCGGAGCAGTTGCAAGAAGTCTGTGAAGAGAAGATTGGGCTGATACAGGAAAAGACTAAAAATGTAGAGGGGGAAACGGGGGAGTTAATAGAGTGGTTTCTCCTGGCAATTTACCTGGTCTCCCAGGCAGCCGTACAAAAACGTATGGCTGAAGCCATTATTGACCGGTATTTCAAGAAGGATGTACCCCAGAAAGGTAAATCCAGCTAACAGTCTGACAAACATACAGTTTTGAACATTAACTGCTCAAAAATTACATGGGGCTTTAAGTCTAATATTATCAGGGACTAATGTATCGGCTATTATAGGATTTCCCAATATATGTCATGCTTTTTGCTACTATTTTTGTTACTATTATTCATGTGATAAACAATTGTAGTAAGGTATATGTTTCTATGGAGCAAGTGAGGATTCTTAATGCATAACAGAAAGTTTCATATATTTAATCTGCTAGTATTCATACTCATATT
>JAAYCQ010000210.1 GCA_012729715.1 Syntrophomonadaceae bacterium | reverse complement strand
GTTTGCCACGTTAAAGGTGCCAAACAGGTTTCCGATGCCTTTTGCCGGGAATTGGGCATTAAGGAAGGGGAGACTACCCCGGATAAATTGGTTACTTTGGAACAAGTTCGTTGTTTGGGATGCTGCAGTTTAGCCCCGGTTATTAGTGTTGACGACGAAATCCATGTGGGTATGACTGCTTCCCGGGTACCGCAAATAATTCAAGAATTGCGGGGAGGTGGACAGTAGCATGAGTATACTTGAGGAATTAAAGGCAAAAGGCAATGGGAGCCTTTATCCCGATAAAGTTAAAATCCTGGTAGGCCGGGCCAGTTGCGGCAAAGCATCAGGTGCGGACAAGGTATACAATACCTTTATTGATGCAGTGGAGCAACAGGGCCTGGATGCCGTTGTAAGTTCCAGCGGTTGTTTGGGCTTTTGTCAACAGGAACCTCTGGTAGCAGTTCAGTTTCCCGGTGGCACCCGCTATGTTTATCATGATGTTGACGTTGACCTGGCCGGCGAAATTGCTGCCGCTTTAAAAAATAATACTCTTCCTGCCCGTCAGGTACTGGGCAAAGAAGAAGAAGACGAGCTTATAGTATATGGCACCACCAACCAGTTTGCCCAAAAGACTGATTTTATCAAAGAATTAAAACAGGTGCCCTATCTTAACAAAATACCTTTCTATGCCCTGCAGGTTAAAATAGCTACCAGAAACTGCGGCTATATTAATCCCGCCAGTCTAGAAGAATATGTAGCCCGGGGAGGTTATGAGGCCTTAAGAAAAGCGGTTAGCGGTACACCGGAAGAGGTCATTAAAGAAGTTAAAGACTCCGGTCTGAGGGGACGCGGAGGCGGTGGCTTTTCCACCGGGCAAAAATGGGAATTTGCTCGCAAGAGTGTTTCGGATGAGAAATATGTGATATGCAATGCGGACGAGGGTGACCCCGGTGCCTATATGGATAGAAGCTTACTGGAAGGTGACCCCCATACTATACTGGAAGGAATGGCCATCGGTGGCTATGCTATGGGAGCAGAGACCGGAATTATTTACTGCCGGGCTGAATATCCGCTGGCAGTACAAACCCTGCAAAAAGCCATTAAGCAAGCTGAAGAGGCCGGCTTCCTGGGGGAAAACGTTTTTGGCAGCGGCTTTAATTTCAAACTTAAAATAGTTAAAGGGCAGGGAGCCTTCGTATGCGGTGAAGAAACGGCATTAATTGCCTCCATCGAAGGCAAGATGGGTGAACCCCGTCCCCGCCCGCCCTTCCCGGCAGTTTCCGGTTTATGGGGCAAACCTACCAATATTAATAACGTTGAGACCTGGGCTAATATTCCACCTATTGTTACCCGTGGTGCCGGGTGGTTTTCCAGTTATGGAACCGAGGGCAGCAAGGGTACCAAGGTCTTTGCTCTGGTCGGTAATATTATGAACAATGGTCTAGTGGAAGTACCCATGGGGACCAAAATTGCCGATATCGTTTACGAAACTGGCGGAGGCTGCGGAGGATATGCCCTTAAGGCTATTCAGCTAGGCGGACCTTCAGGTGGTTGTATAACTGCTGACATGTTGGATTTGCAGGTTGACTATGAAGTCCTTAAAGAAGTTGGAGCCATAATGGGCTCTGGTGGTATGGTGGTCATGGACGAGCGTACCTGTATGGTAGACGTGGCCCGTTACTTCCTGGACTTCACCCAGGGTGAATCCTGTGGTAAGTGTACGCCCTGCCGCGAAGGTACTAAACAGATGCTATTGCTGCTCAATAAGATTTGTGAAGGTAAGGCCACTATGGCTGACCTGGAGCTACTGGAAGAACTGTCATTGGCAGTAAGAGACGCAGCTCTCTGCGGCCTGGGACAAACGGCTCCCAATCCCGTATTAAGCACATTGAGGTATTTCCGGGAAGAATATGAAGCCCATATCATTGATAAATTCTGCCCGGCTTCGGTTTGTGCTGCTTTAGTAGTTGCACCATGTCAAAACACCTGTCCTGCCGGTATTGACGTACCTCTTTATATTGATGCCATTAAGCAGGGTAATTACCAGGAATCCTATGATATAGTCTATCGCGATAACCCGTTGCCTGCTACTTGTGGCCGTGTTTGTCCGGCCCTTTGTGCCCGCAGATGTCGTCGCGGATTACTGGATGATGCCATAGGAATTCGTGAGCTGAAACGTTTTGCTGCTGATAAGGTAATGGCCGGTGACTATAAAGTAACTCCTCCTGCTAAACGTAAAGGCAAATCAGTAGGTATCGTGGGATCTGGCCCGGCTGGACTAACTTGTGCTTACTACCTGGCTCAACTGGGCTATGATGCCACCATTTACGAGGCACTGCCCGTAGCCGGCGGTATGATGGCAGTAGGTATTCCGGAATTCAGGCTTCCAGCGGCCGTCCTGAATAAAGAAATCTCCCTCATTCAAGATATGGGAGTAGAGATTAAAACCAATGTAAGAATTGGTAAAGATATCACCATGAAGCAGCTTCAAAAAGAGCATGATGCACTGTTTGTCGGTGTCGGTGCTCACAAAGACCAGGCTCTGGGTGTCCCCGGCGATGATCTGAACGGGGTTGTATCCGGAATTGAATTCTTAAGAGATATCAGCCTGGGCAAAAAAGTAGATCTGGCTGGCAAAACGGTAGTAATTATTGGCGGCGGTAATGTTGCCATTGACGTAGCCCGAACCTCAATCCGTTTAGGTGCTAAAGCCCATATAGTTTACCGCCGTGAAGAAAAAGACATGCCTGCTTTTGCAAGCGAAATTCATGAGGCCAGAGAAGAAGGAACCCAATTTACCTTCCTGGCGGCACCACTTAAAGTAGTTGGCAATAAGAAAAACAAGGTTAAACAAATCGTATTACAGAGTATGAAACTGGGCCCCTATGATAGGAGTGGCAGGAGACGCCCGGTAGCCATTGAAGGTGCGGAAATAACCCTGGATGCTGACCTGATAGTACCTGCCATTGGCCAGGAACCCGGCTATGACAAGATTGATGAAGAACTCAAGCTCAATAAATCCAGGAGCAATACCCTGGTCGTGGATAAACGCAGCATGGTTACAAACATTGAAGGCGTATTCGCCGGAGGTGACTGTGTCAGCGGACCAGCTACGGTAGTTGAAGCTATCGGCGCCGGTAAAAAAGCAGCCTCGGCTATTGACAAATACCTGGGTGGCGACGGTGTACTTTATCAAGCTGAAGAACCGCAACGCAAATTGGTAGGTGCAGTAGCTGAAGCCGGGCGCCTGGTCAAACCGAATTGCATACCTCTGGATGCTAAGAGACTTAAGAGCTTCGATGAAGTTGAGTTTGCCTATACTGAAGAACAGGCTATCACCGAGGCCAAACGCTGCATGCGCTGTGATATCAAGGAATCTGATGATGATGATAACGGCTCCTGCGGACATTGTCCGGGTTGCGGTTGTTAGGTAAACAGTGTAGCCAAAATGGAGGTGAAACTTTGTGTATATTACCATAAATGGTACGGACTATGAAGTGCGCGGAGAATCAACGGTTCTGGAAGTTGCCCAGCGAGAAGGTATATATATCCCCACCCTCTGTCACCACCCGGCTCTGGAGCCCTATGGTGCTTGCAGGCTGTGTTTAGTTGAAATTATAGCTGGAGGTCGTCCCGGATTAACTGCCAGTTGCGCTCTGCCAGTATCAGAAGGACTGGTAATCGAAACCGATTCTCCCCGGGTTCATCATGTCCGGCAAATAACTATGAAGTTAATCATGGCTGCCTGTCCTGACGTACCGGCAGTAATGGAACTGGCTGAAAAACTGGGAGTAACAGATACTCCCTACCAAAAAGCCAGTGTACCCAATAGCTGCGTTCTTTGCGGCATATGTGTAAGGATTTGTAGCAAGGTTGGTACCAGCGCCATAGGTTTTGCTTATCGCGGCTCTGATCGTCAGGTAATGGGACCCTGGGACAAGACTCCGGATACTTGTCTCGGTTGTCGTGCCTGTGAAAACGTTTGCCCAATGGGACTTATAAAGTTTGAAGAAAAAGACGGAGTTCTTATAGGCGAACCTTTCAAATCCCGGGTTACTATGGCTAAATGTTCGGAATGCGGTCGGTTCTTTACCGGTGCTCCCATGGTGGGTACTCTGCAGCAACGAGTTGGTTTGGCTGTAGACCTGTGCCCCGAATGCCAGAAAACCAAAGAAGCTCGTTTACTGGCGCATGCAGGAGGTCTGGGCCGCTATTTTAATCTCGAAAAACAAGATCATTAGAAATTAACATTATATTGTCACCTGTAATAGCCCGGCAGCGTTCACCGTTCTAGATGAAGGCTGTCGGGCGGCAGGTGATGATTAAAAAGATAACAAGGTAGTCAGGGGGCGGTTATGTTGAAAGTACTCATTCTTCATAAAAGTAACGATGTGCAGGCCTATCGCCTGGCCAGCGAGCTATCTCATGAACTGGCCATCCGCGGAGTAGAAGTTTTGCTCCATGAAAGCTATAAATTACGAATGGAAAAACATATTGCGGCGGTAGATATGGTTTTCGTTATTGGAGGAGACGGTACCCTATTGAAGACCGCCCGCTTATTTGCCCGGGTAGGAACCCCGGTGTTAGGTGTAAATATGGGAAGAGTAGGATTTTTAAGTAGTATTGAGCCGGAACAACTAATGAGCTGTATTGAACCGGTTTTAAACCAGGAATTTCATCTGGAAAAAAGAATAATGATTGACATTGACGTAATCAGAAATGGGGAGTTAATCAGACAGGGTACGGCTCTGAATGATGCTGTAATCAAGACCCGGACTACCCATACCATAAATATTAATCTGGTAGTAAACGACCGGCCTTATACCATGATTCGCGGTGATGGAGTAGTATGTGCAACCCCAACCGGGTCAACTGCCTATTCATTTTCCGCCGGAGGCCCTATAATTGATGTATCTCTGCCAGTACTGGGCATAACCCCTATTTGTTCACAGTTGGCCTGTTCTCGAGCTATTATCCTGAATGCAGATTCTCGCATAGTATTTGAACTGGATTCAGAATATAGCACCAGTCTGGCCCTGGATGGTGAAGAAACACTGGTTTTGATAAGGGGAGATCAGATCCGCATTAAAAAAGCTGCGATAACCGCTAATATAATACAATTAAATCCCATAAGCAGTTCTGAAAAGATACTGGGTAAAAGCAAACAGATTCGTGAGGCGTGAGGCGTGCAACTATAGGAGCGAACCCATGTGTTCGCCCGCGGGATTAAACGTAAAATTACACCAGAACCGTCCCCTTGTGCAGGGCGTGAGGAGTAGGGCGTGAGGGCGAACATGGGGACTGTCCCTGCTGTTTCGCCTGGAACTTAGGAAACAGAGGGACTGTCCCCGTGTTTGCCCGGGATTAACCATAAACACGCACTAGAACTGTCCCCGTGTTTGCCCGGGATTGACCACAAAAATACCTGGAAAACCAGAAATATAGAAGTAAGGGAGGGGTGTTCTTCATGGGTTGCTGTTGTCAGGAAATGGAGAACCACTGCAAAGATGAAAACCTGGACTTGAATCTCCTGAAAGATATACTGGACGAATACCGCGACCAGGCGGGCAGCCTGGTAACTGTATTACAAAAAGCGCAGGACATTTACGGCTATTTGCCACTTACCGTACTGCGCTATATAGCCGAAGAAATGAAGGTCAAACCGGCCCAGGTATACGGGGTAGCCACCTTCTACACCCAATTTCGCCTGACCCCGGTAGGAAAATATGTAATCCTCTTGTGCCAGGGCACTGCCTGTCATGTAAACGGCTCTGAGCGCATAGAAACCGCCCTGTGCCAGGAACTAAAAATAAAGCCGGGCGAAACTACCCCGGATAAACTATTTACCCTCACCAATGTAGCCTGTTTAGGATGCTGCAGTCTGGCCCCGGTAATGATGATAAACGGCCAGGCCTATGGCCCCTTAACCCCGGACAAGGCCGTGAGCATAGTAAAAGACATCTATGCTAATGAACAACAGGCCAGCGAGGGAGGCGAGGAATCATGAAAATACGCATAGGATTAGGCAGTTGCGGCATAGCTGCAGGAGCCCTGAAAGTAATGGAAGCCTTGAAGGAAGAACTGGACAGCCATAACCTAAAAATAGAAATACAACAAACCGGCTGTATCGGCATGTGCCATAAAGAACCCCTCTTAGACATCATAGACGATAACGGCCAAACCTTTACCTACGGCAAAATAACCGAAAAAGACGTTAAAGCCATAATTGAAGAACATGTCATAGCAGGAAACCCGGTAGAAAAACACCTGGTTAACAGCAGCCAAAACCCTAACGACTTTTTAGGCGAACAAGTAAGAGTAGCCTTAAGAAACTGCGGCATCATCGACCCCGAACAAATCGGACACTATACTGAGCGGGGCGGCTATGAAGCCCTTAAAAAAGCCATAACCATGAGCCCCGGAGACATAATAGAAGAAATAAAAACCTCAGGCTTAAGAGGCCGGGGCGGAGCCGGATTCCCTACCTGGTTCAAGTGGAATGCCGCTCGTAACAACCCGGGCGAAATCAAATATATAGTCTGTAACGCCGACGAAGGAGACCCCGGAGCATTCATGGACCGCAGCGTATTAGAAAGCGACCCCCATTCCGTACTGGAAGGAATGGCCATAGCCGGATACGCCATAGGAGCAGCTGAAGGTGTAATCTACTGCCGGGCTGAATACCCCCTGGCTATCCGCAGATTAGAACTAGCCATAAAACAAGCTAAAGAAAAAGACCTGCTGGGCAGTAACATCCTGGGCAGCACCTTCTCCTTTAACATCAGAATAAAACAAGGAGCCGGAGCCTTTGTCTGCGGTGAAGAAACCGCCCTTATCGCCTCCCTGGAAGGCGAGCGCGGCATGCCCCGATTAAAACCTCCCTTCCCGGCCCAATCCGGATACTGGGGTAAACCAACTAACATCAACAACGTGGAAACCTTTGCCAACATACCCTGGATAATAGCTGAAGGCGGTAAAGCCTTTGCTGCCATGGGAAGCCAAACCAGCAAAGGTACCAAAGTATTTGCCCTGGCCGGAAAAATCAAGAGAGGCGGCCTGGTAGAAGTACCAATGGGACTAAGCCTGAGAGACGTAATATACAAAATCGGGGGCGGCATCAAAGAAGACCGTAACTTCAAAGCCGTACAGCTGGGTGGACCCTCTGGCGGCTGCATACCGGTAGATTTACTTGATACCCCGGTAGAATACGAATCCATCACCGCAACCGGAGCCATAATGGGTTCAGGCGGTATGGTAGTAATGGATGAAACCACCTGTATGGTAGACGTAGCCCGCTTCTTCCTGGACTTCACCCAGAAAGAATCCTGTGGTAAATGCGTCCAATGCAGAATTGGCACCAAACGCATGCTAGAAATATTGGAGCGCATCTGTAATGGCGAAGGAAGGCCGGGAGACATCGAACTCCTGCAGGAAATAGCCCTTAAAGTAGGCGAAGGCTCCCTGTGCGGCCTGGGACAGAGTGCCCCCAACCCGGTACTGACCACCATACGCTACTTTAGAGAAGAATACGAAGCCCATATAAACGAAAAGAAATGCCCGGCTATGCAGTGCAAAGCCCTCATCACTTACCGTATTGACCCGGATAAATGCAAAAGCTGCGCCTTATGTGCCAAAAAATGCCCGGTTAACTGCATTACGGGCGAAAAGAAAAAGCCCTATGTCATTGACCAGGAACAGTGCATAAAATGCGGCAACTGCATGGAAGTATGTCCCACTAAATTCAATGCCGTAATAGTTGAGTAAGTGGAAGGAGGGAGAAAAAAGTGATTAAATTAAACATTGACGGAAAAGAAATAAACGGTTTTAAAGGCCAGACTATACTCGATGTAGCCCGGGAAAACAACATTAATATACCTACCCTGTGCTATGACGAACGAGTAAAAATATATGGCGGCTGCGGCTTATGCGTAGTAGAAGCCGAAGGCAACCCCAAACTATTAAGAGCCTGTGCTACCGAAATAGCCCCCGGCATGGTCATTAGCACCAATAACGAACGCATTAAAGCATCGCGCAAGATGACCCTGGAGCTGCTATTATCCGACCATATCGGCGACTGCCGCGGACCCTGTATCAACGCCTGCCCGGCCCATACCGATTGCCAGGGCTATGTAGGCTTAATTGCCAACAAACAATACCGGGAAGCAGTCAAACTAATAAAAGAGAAACTACCCCTTCCCGCCAGCCTGGGAAGAGTATGCCCTCACCCCTGTGAGACCGCTTGCCGCCGGCAATTGGTGGAAGACCCCATAGCCATTGCCGCCTTAAAATACTGGGTTGCCGATAATGATTTACAAAGTGATGACCCCTATATGCCAGAAATAAAACCAGCTACTGGTAAAAAAGTAGCCATAGTTGGAGCTGGTCCTGCCGGACTAACGGCTGCCTACTTCCTGGCCCAGGAAGGGCATAAAGTAAAAATATATGATTCTATGCCGGCAGGTGGTGGTATGCTGCGCTACGGCATCCCTGAATACCGTTTACCCAAAGCCATACTGGATAAAGAAATCCAACTGATAGAGAGAATGGGCGTAAAATTCAAATACAATACCCGCATCGGTACCGACATCAGCCTGGAACACTTAATCCAAAAAAACGATGCCATATTCGTAGGCATCGGTGCCTGGTTAAGCTCCGCCATGCGGGCTAAAGGCGAAGACCTCCCTGGAGTATTAGGAGGCATAGACTTCCTAAGAGAAGTAGCCCTGCATGGCAGTGTAGAAATAGGAGACACCGTGGCCATAGTGGGCGGCGGCAACACCGCTATGGATGCTGCCCGTACCGCCGTAAGGCTGGGAGCCAAAAAAGTAATGGTCCTTTATCGCAGAACTAGAAACGAAATGCCAGCTGAAGATATAGAGATAATCGAGGCCGAAGAAGAAGGCGTAGAATTCAGGTTCCTGGTAGCACCATTAGAGATACTAGATAGAGGCGGTAAAGCCGGAGCCATCCACCTGCAGAAAATGGAGTTAGGAGAGCCTGACTCTTCTGGCAGAAGAAGCCCGGTGCCTATCCCCGGAGCCGAAGAAACTATTGAAGTAGATACCATCATAAGTGCTATCGGCCAGAAAGTAGACCCCCAGGGCTTAGAAAAACTGGGACTTAGCAAATGGGGAACCATTGATGTGGATGAAGACACCTTGGCTACCAATATACCCAAAGTATTTGCCGGGGGAGACGGCGTAACCGGCCCGCAAATAGCTATTGATGCCGTGGCCCAGGGCGGGAAAGCAGCCGGGTCCATTATCCGCTACCTGAGTGGCCAACCTATCAAGGTAAAAGAAAAATACCTGGCCGAGCAAAGTAACTTAACTTCTGAAGACTTTGCCCAATATGAAAAAATCGATCGTATGAGTATACCTCATCTGGACCCTGTAGTAAGACGTAACAACTTTAGAGAAGTAAACCTGGAGATACCTGAAGCAGACGTTGTAGCAGAAGCTAAGCGCTGCCTGGAATGCGGCTGTAAAGATTACTTTGAATGTCGCCTGATAAAATATGCCGGTAACTATGAAGTAGTGCCCCAGCGCATTGAAGGCGATAAACGCCAGGAAAAACTTAAAGAAAACCATCCTTTCATCGAAAGGAACTCGGAGAAATGCATACTCTGCGGACTATGTGTAAGAATCTGTGACGAAGTTATGGGCGTAACCGCATTAGGTCTGGTCCACCGCGGTTTTGAAAGCGTAGTCGCTCCTGAATTTACCCTGCCCCTTAACCAGACCCCCTGTATCAGCTGCGGGCAGTGTGTAAGCGCATGTCCTACCGGAGCATTGATGGAACACCAACCCGTAACTAAGAATGTACCTTTGGACCTGACCGAAACCGAGAGCGTTTGTTCCTTCTGCAGCACCGGTTGTGAACCGGTAATAAACAGCAAAGGCAGTATGATAGTTAGAAACGTTCCTAAAAACGATGGTTTACTCTGCCGCAAAGGCCGTTTCGGCTTTGAAGCCTTCAGCCAGGATCGCATCGACCAACCAATGGTACGCCGCGACGGTAAACTGGTGGAAGTAAGCTTTGATGAAGCCATAAAGATGGCCACCAAAACTGCCCAGAGCATAAAAGCTAGATATTCCAGCTCTGCTCTGGCAGTAATGGTATCACCCACTTACACGTTGGAAGAAGCGGCAGCAGCTGCAGGCTTTGCCAAACTGGCCCTTAAAACTGAGCATCTGGGAAGCTTTACCCGTTACTCTACCAGAGGCCTGGCTAAAGTAATGGGAGGAAAAATACCGGTATCAAGTTTTGAGGAACTCAACAGCACCAACTTAATCCTGGCCGTAGGATCATTTAACCAGAGTCCCATAGCCGCCGTAAAAATACGGCAGGCGGTAAAGGCAGGAGCCCAACTAATAGCCGTAAGTTCTGAAGACACCCTATTTGCTAACCTGGCAGTACGTAATATAACACCAGAAAACAATACCGCTATCTTAAAGGAAATATTGGCAGCAACTATTAAACAAGGATTAACATCTAAAAACGCAGCACAGCTGCCAGGTTATGCTGATTTAAAGACAGAACTGAAAACAACCACTCCGGGAGAAGAGGCCTTAAATATTGCCCAGCAATATACCTCAGCCAAAAAGGCTATGATAATAGTTGATGGCCATGAGGTAACCCAGGATGGAACCCAGCTGCTGGGCAACCTGGCCTTAATCACCGGCAAAATCGGCTCCCCTCGCAACGGCATTATTGTAGTAACTCCGGGAGCCAACCATTCAGGCTTGTGGAACCTGGGCATTACTGCCTGCGGCTGCAAACAGATAGAGGCCCTGCGGCAAGGTAACTTGAAAGGTATGTTCATCTTTGGAGAAGACCCGGTAGGTGCCGGCACCCTCACCGCAGAAGAACTAAAACAGGCTGAACTGCTGGTAGTAACAACCCCATTTATGACCGCAACTGCTGAACTGGCCGAAGTTATCTTCCCGGCCTCAACCCCGCTGGAAGTTAACGGCACCTATATAGGTGCAGACCGGAAAGTAAGGCAGGTAGCCGGTGTACTGAGTCCTGCATGTGGAAAGAATAATGAACAGATTATATCTGGCCTGGCAGAAGCTATGCAGGTAAGCCTGGATGATTACAAATCCCAGGCAGTCAAAGATAGTATCGCAACTGCAGAGCAGGCTATTGATATGGCTCAAGTATCGGCCCAGTTACTAATACCTGAATGCACTGAACTATTCAACCCTGCCCCCATCCAAAACCCGGCTTTAAAGAAGTTTAACGATAAGCTTTGTCGGGAAGGACTAAAATAAACGCTAACCTCTACCCCTGGCATTTAATTACCGCCAGGGGTAGAGTATAATTTCAGTGAGGCATGAGGCGTGAGGCGGAGCGAACCTGGGGACTGTCCCTGCTGGTTCATCCGGAACCAAGGAACCAGAGGGACTGTCCCCATGTTCGCGGTGTTTGCTTACAAGAAGAAACCATGTACTGTCCCCATGTT
>JAAYCQ010000209.1 GCA_012729715.1 Syntrophomonadaceae bacterium | reverse complement strand
CAGATAACACTCATCGCTGTGGGTATGATATATAACCATATGCCTGCCTCTTCCACCTAAAAAGCCCTGAGCAGGAATTGCAGCTGATGAATGGGCTAAAAAACCGGAAGGACTATCTTGCTCTTGGTTTAAGGATACTTGATTTTTTTTAACCCGGGCCACCGCCTGGTTTCCTGATACGCTTATGATTATATAATGAATATTGGTGTCACTAATATATTCATCTTTCTCATGAACCGGTATTCCTGTTTCTAATATGACGTTACCTTCGCTGTCGCGAACAGTAACATAGGTAGCGGGGGCAGTCTCATCTACCGGTTTAAACGGTGGAGCTTTGGGGGTAGAAATTACATTTATTATATAAGCACCAGCCATGACTGCAAGCAGTATGGAAAAGAAAAGAGCAATGCGTTTCTTATTAATTGTATCCATAAAAATAAAACCGCCTTTTCACCGTAATCATTAAGTATTTTGTGAAAAAGGCGGTTAACTTATGCAATTGTTCTAATCCATATCTGCCGATTTTTTGACGCAGATTTATTAAAGATTAAGGTTCATAAGTAGTTTAAAATGAAGAGAAATGCGGAGCATTTCTTCGATAATTCAAAATTAAAAATTCTTAATTCATAATTAACCTCGTTATTCCGGGTTACCACTACCTATTGCCATACCTCTTCCTTCTGCTCCCACCACTTTAATTTATAAATTAGTATCCCAATTGGCCAGATATTCTTCCTGTTCCTTGGTAAGCTGGTCAATTTGGATTCCTTCCGCCTGCAGTTTTAAGCAGGCTACTTTCTGGTCAATTTCTGCGGGCACATTATAGACATGATTACCCAGGCGTTCGTGGTTTTCAATTACGTAAAGAAGTGACAGGGCCTGCAATGAAAAACTTAAATCCATTACTTCAGCCGGATGACCATCACCGGCAGCCAGGTTTACTAATCTGCCTTCAGCTAGCAGATAAAGGCGACGCCCATCAGCCATGACAAATTCTTCGATATTATTTTTCAGTACCCGGGTGCTGACGGCCAGGCTATTCAAATCCCCTTTACTAATTTCCACATCAAAATGACCGGCGTTAGCCATAATGGCATTGTCCTTCATTACTTCCATATGTTCTTTGCGAATGACATTAACATTACCGGTGACTGTAATAAAAACGTCTCCCCGGCGAGCAGCTTCAGCCATGGGCATTACCTCGAAACCATCCATAATAGCTTCGTTGGCCTTAATCGGGTCTATTTCGGTTACAATTACCCGTGCGCCCAGGCCCTTGGCGCGCATGGAAACTCCTTTACCACACCATCCATAACCGACCACTACCACCTCTTTACCTGCTGCCACCAGGTTAGTAGTACGATTAATTCCATCCCAGACGGATTGGCCGGTACCATAGCGATTATCAAATAGGTATTTCATATAAGCATCGTTAACGGCCATCATAGGAAATAGTAAAGCCTGATCATTATCCATGGACTTGAGGCGGATAATACCGGTGGTAGTTTCTTCACAGCCGCCGATAATATTTTTGGCTTGTTCGGGACGATCCTTATGCAGGGTGGACACTACATCGGCACCGTCATCAATTATGGCATCAGGCTGGCAGTCCAGCATTAACTGCATAAAGTGTTCATATTCTTCAGTACTCTCACCATGGATAGCAAAAACGGTAATTCCTGAGTCAACCAGAGCGGCTACCACATCATCCTGAGTAGATAAGGGGTTACTGGCACAGGCAACTACATTGGCTCCGGCAGCCTGCAAGGTTTGCAGGAGATACCCGGTTTTGGCTTCCAGGTGAAGGCAACAAGCTATAGTTTTATTTTCTAGCGGACGAGTTTTTTCAAAATCCTCCCTCAAGATATTTAATACCGGCATGTATTGTTGTACCCATTCCAATTTCTTATAGCCGTACGGTGCGAGTGATAAATCCTTAATAATTGACTGTCTACCAGGAATTTGTTTTGATGCAATGTTCATCTAATAACCTCCAAGTTTAAATACTGATTTGCAAACATATTGTACATATAGAACATTATAGCAAAAAAACGTACAATGAAAATCGATTATCTGGTAAAATTATTTAATAAGTGGTTATTTAAATGAGGGAATATCTTTGAAGGTTTTATTATTTAGCTGGGAATATCCTCCCCATATGTTTGGGGGATTAGGTCAGCATGTTTTTGACCTGAGTCGTTTCATGGTAAAACAGGGAGCGGAAATACATATTATAACCCCAAGGGTTGAGAATTACCCTGATTACCAGGAAGAAAACGGAGTACATATTCATAGAGTGGGCAGTTCATACCTGGAGGGGGAGAATTTCAAATCCTGGACCTTCAGGTTTAACAGTGATGCCATCCGCGAAGCGGTAAATATAAACACCCGTATTGGCGGTTTTGACATCATTCATGCTCATGATTGGCTGGTAGCTTATGCCGGGCGGTCGGTCACCAAAATATTTGAAATTCCGCTGGTGACTACCATCCATGCCACTGAACACGGGCGTAACCTGGGTTTACATAACCGTATGCAACTGGAAATAAATGAAATAGAAAAAAACCTGGCTCTGGAGGCGGACCGGGTAATCTGTTGCAGTCAATATATGCAGGATGAGATTACTTCTTTATTTGGGCGTCCCCGGGAGGATATAGTTATTATTCCTAACGGGGTTGATCCCGATATTTTTTTGGCCATACCTGAGAAGCCCAGGTTTAATATCAGTGAAGAAGATAAAGTTATCGTCTTCCTGGGTCGGCTGGTACCGGAAAAGGGAGTCTGGTATTTGCTTAACAGCTTTCCCCAGGTATTGGCAGAAGTGCCCCAGGCTCGCCTGTATATTGGGGGAAAAGGACCTTTGCTGGCTGAGCTAAAAAGGCTTGCGCAGAAACTGGGTATAGAAGATAAAGTTGTATTTACCGGGTTTATTTATCATGAAGAACGCAATTTTATCTATCATAAGGCCCGGGTAGCAGTATTTCCTAGCTTGTACGAGCCCTTCGGCATAGTAGCACTGGAAGCTATGGCCACCAGAACACCTGTTATTGTGGGAGATGTGGGTGGATTGGCGGATATAGTGGAAGATGGGGTTACCGGGTTAAAAGTTAATGCGTCCAATGAAGTGGAGTTGGTTAGAGCTATTACCAGGGTGCTGAACGATGAAAGCCTGGCAAACAACCTTTGTAGTAATGCCAGTGATATAATTGCTTCGGTTTACAACTGGGAGGTTATCGCCCGGTCCACTATCAGGATTTATGAACAGGTTTTAGAGCAAAAGGGGAAGAAGTTATTTGATTTAGGTTAGTTTCTGGTCTTCTAATCTACGGATAGTTGAGTGGAGGAAGGGTGGGGCCAGGTGAGTTCAAAAATATTACTGGTTTTACATAGCCATATTCCCTATGTCAAAAGGCAGGGAAGATGGCCATTTGGTGAGGTATGGCTGTTTGAAGCCATTGCTGAGACGTATATCCCTCTCTTACAAGCCTGGCTCCGGTTAAAGGAGTCAGGTATCAATAATGCCCTGTCGTTTAGTTTTAGTCCTACTCTTTTGGAGCAACTTCGCTCCACCTATATACAAAATGAGTTTATTGCCTACCTGCAGGAACGGGAAGCGCTGGCACTGGAAGACGAACGTTATTATATGTCCAGAGGCGAAAAGGAAATTGCCCAGATAGCGTCTTTTTACCGGCGTTTTTACCGTGATACCCGTCGCGATTTTATAGTTGAGCTTGATAAGGATATTGTGGGAGCTATAAAAAGAGTGCAGGATGAGGGTCAGGTTGAAATTATTACTACTGCTGCCACCCATGCCTACCTGCCTTTGCTGGATTCCTCTGGTTTGGAGTATCAGGTGAAATGGGGTAAAAGGGTATATGAGCATTATTTTGATCGTGAGCCTCAGGGGTTTTGGCTACCAGAGTGTGGGTACTTTCATGGTATAGAGGATATCCTGATTGAAAATGGTTTTAAATATTTTTATGTTGATAGTCATGCTATCGAAGGAGGTAAACCGATAGAGGTATTCAGCGAGGGGGGCGAAGAAGCGGAAGTGGAAATTGCCACCTTTGCTCGTACTGGCTTAAGTACCTACCGCCCCTACCGTATTAAAGACAAAGATATAACTGTTTATGGCCGTAATTCCATGGTAAGCCACCAGGTCTGGTCGGCTGACTATGGTTACCCCGGGGACCCGGACTACCGGGAGTTTCATCAACAGGATCAGCGTTCCGGCTTTAAATACTGGAAGGTTACCAATCGCCGAACCCTTGAGGGTAAACAGGTATATAATCCTGAACAGGCCGCTTTAAGGGCAAAACAGCATGCGCTTCATTTTGTAAGAAGCCTGGAAGAAAACAGCCGCGAAGCCAGAAAACTAGGATTTACAAACCCATCCATAGTAGGTTGTTATGACACGGAACTCTTTGGCCACTGGTGGTGGGAAGGAGTAAGCTGGCTGGAAGAGGTAATAAAGGAGATAGATCTAAGCAGCGAACTGGAATTGGCTCTGCCTCATCAGGTGGGACCGGCAAAACATGAAGCTCAGGTTTTTGAATCCTCCTGGGGTATGGGAGGAAAACATTATGTCTGGGATAATAACGAGACGGCATGGATGTGGGAGATAATTAAAAAAGCGGGCAAGGAATATGAAGCCTTGAAAATATATGCTGATGGCAGCGATTTACATACACTGGCAGTGTACCAGGCCCTCAAGGAGTTAATGCTTATCCAGAGTAGTGACTGGTTGTTTATGGTAAGTAATAATCTTACCCGGGATTATGCGATGAAACGCTTTTTCGAACATTATACCAAGCTATTGCGGCTTAGCAATTGTTTACGCAGCAATAAAACAGATGATGAATTTGCTAAATGGCTGCACCGGATTCAGCATGAGGATGATTTTTTCAACCAAATTTCACCAGGAGGTTTAATATGAAAGGTCATATTGCATTTTGCCCCCATTTTCACCAGCCTCATTTTCAGTTGTATAAAACCAGAGAGGAAGCTTATACTAATTCCTATTTACCCTGGCTAAAACTACTCCAGGATGCTGTAAACCTGGATTCCTTTTATATTAATCTGCATTTTTCCGGACCTTTTCTCTATTGGATCAGGGATCAGAAAAAAGAGTACCTGGATACATTTAACCGGCTGATGGCCAGTGGCAAAATCGGCATCATTGGTGGATTGGCTGATGAGCCCTTTATTCAATTGTCCTCTCGGGTAGATGACTACTTGTTTCAGTTGAAAAAATACGACCAACTGCTGCAAGAAACTATAGGGATAAGTGCATCTGAATGGCAGGGTATCCACCTGGTTGAACGGGAATGCGGTGAAAGTGTACTCCGGGAGGTTACCCGGGCAGCATCATTAATTCAGGCACCGGCTATTTATTACCTGGACGTGGAGACTTTTTACCAGGAGCATTTCTCCTATCCGGGTTCGGATAGCGACTATTGCCTGAAACATTTTGGCTTTAATGACCCGGTATCTATAACTACCATTAGCCATATTCCAGAGCAGATGCTTTTCTTTCCCCTGCGTGATGAGATAGGGGGACAGGCATTTCATGCTATGCCCATACATAGCCAGTTTCGCTATCAGCTTTTAAAAAGACAGGGTTTTACTGCTGGCGATAACGTACGGTTAAAGCCAGCTCACTACTACTTTTATATCAAAGACGCTCTGGAAAATGCTTATCAAATGGTTAAAAGTTATGGACGGGATATAGAACCGCTCCTGCTTATTTTTGAAGATGCGGAGAAATTTGGACAATGGAGTAAGGATCCCGAAGGTGACCGGGAGTGGTTACTGGAATTTTTCTGCCTGGTAGATAATGACCCCGATATTAGTTTTACCGGACTTAAAAGCTATCTTAAGTCCCAGAGTTATTTGGATAGTTACCCCGTTGCCAGTAGTCGCAGCTATATTGAGTGGGAGAATTGGACGGCTAAGCGGGGAATAAGGGGAGTAACTTATGGTGATGAAAGGTTGCGGCGGGTAATTTGCCGCTTACGCGATGTGGAAGCATTACAGGAACGCCTGGAGAAATTAATTCTGCAATCTTTTCGCGACAAAATGGAAATTGAACTTCCTGCCCCTATGGATGGTATAGTACAGCGGTCTTTGCTGGAATCAGCGGAAAGATATGAATTAATATCTTATATCCTGCAACAATATTATGAACCCCAGTTTAAAGAGGATTATGAACTGCTTAACCGGGTTAGAAATCTGCTTTATCAGGAAGACCCTAAATGGGCCAGCCGCCATCCGGTTTATGGTTCATCTCCCTATTATGATGTCCAGGGTTTGGCCTATATGGAAATGGTGATAAAAATATTACGTTCCCGACTGGAGATGATTAATGCCGGGGATTCTAAGCTTTTAGCGGTTAGGGATTGGGATTATGATGGTAAAAACGAGGTATTACTGGAGAATGAAGAACAAACTCTGGTTTTAGATAGTGAGGGTGGCTGTATTAGCTACCATCATGTTTTGGCTCCGTCGATTAAGAACGATTACTCGGCTATGCGAGAGATTATTGCCGGCGATTTGGGTACCATAAAGGCTTATAATTCTGTTTTCCGCTATTCCTACCCCCTGGTATTTACGGAGACTGACAGCAGCATAAGCTACCAGTTTTATGAAGAAGGGGGACGACGTGAACGTTGTCGTAATTCTCTGCGTTGTGAAGTTTTAATTGAGAATAATAACGAATTGTTTAGCCTGGGCGATTTTGATCTGGGAATCTATACTATAGATGAAGAGCCTGACAATGATTCGAATCAGCGGGTAAAAATGAGCTGTTCCCAGACTATAGATATTATTGACAATATGCCTTTAAAAATAGATATAGAAAAGGAATTCTGGTTAAAGGAGGGATCTTTACAGGTAAATATCAAGGCCCAATGCTACGGAGGAGAGAAGTTTAACCTGATTTTGGCTCCCCAATTGGTAACTTCAGCAACACCTTCAGATGAGGTGGAATTCAAGCCTCGGGCAGGTCTGGGTTTAATCTATACTTCAGATGAAGAACGAAGTGAGTGTTATGTACAGGATTTATCCCGGAGTACAGAGGACGGATTGGAGTTTTATAACCAGAAAACCATAGTTAAACGGCCGGAACAAATTGACTACATATACCAGATTCGGAGCGGTGATGGTAATTGTTATAACAATCAGATAAGCCTGAACCTGGAATCAAATAACCGCTTGCCTTATCTGTATATTGAACCGGCGGTAAAACATTACTATAAAAATTACGTTTTTCCCGACCAAAGCCGACTGGGTTATCATAGTTCGGGCTTGATGATTAGACCCGCTATACGTTTTCAAGATGGTCAAGCCGATTGTAAAATAGGTATAAGTTGGAAGATGGAGACTGATTTTAACGAAAACGATTATCAGCAGTTCATCTGGCTGGCAGGTGGAAACAACCCCGGTCTGGAGCCGGCATAAATAAAAAGGGGGTCATATAATGATTTTAGAGCAATTTTTTAATTACTATTTTCAATCCATAGATGAGGATGTTTTAAAACAGTACCGTGAACTCCTTCCCGGCACTATCGATTTAGCTGGAACTTATGCCGGACTATTTTCTCGCAGTGATGAAGAGGCGATTGCCTTCCTACTGGATTTTCATGATCTTACCGCCCGTTTGCGTCAGGAGAAACCGGAACAGGCCATTCTTTTTAATGTACATAAAAATGTCTGTTTTCCTTTTTTTATGGAATATATCTGGAAAGTAATTAGCGAAGAAGAACGGCAAAAAATGCAGGAGGCTTCAGGCAGTCAAGATATTAAAGAGATTACTGTCAGGTTGCAGGAAGATTTGGCCCTACGCAACTGGTTCCGACAGGAAATAGGATCTTCGTTAAGCCAGCAGGATCTTTTTACCCTGAATGAAATTATTGCCCTGCAAAATTTTTCTTCTGGCGGGGAGTACTCCTTTCTAAAATACGTTTACCCCCAGGTGCAAAGGATGCAGGGTCGGGTATTGGATGCTGGCTGTGGCGCAGGTTTTGCCACTCTGGTAATGAGTCAGTTTCTTACGGTACATTCGGTAGATGCCTGCAAGGCCAGATTGGAAAGGGCTATGGCTCTATCCTCCATGATGAAAAAGGGAGAGAAAAAGACTTTTCCCCGTGTTATCAGCTTGATTGAGGAAGAGCTGGGAACTATGGCGGTACAATGTGAATTTCCCAGTGCTGAGGATTTGCTGGCAGGCACCTCCCGGGACGTAACCTTTACCGAAGGCAGCATTGACAGCCTGCCCTACCAGGAAGGATATTTTGACAGTATAAACTGTCTGGATGTTTTAGAACATACTTACTCACCCGAGGCAATTATCAAAGAATTTGGTCGGGTGCTTAAACCCGGGGGCAGGGTATTTATTACCGCCCCTACCCGTTATGGTGAAGTGGAGCAGCGCATCTGGGAGAGTATAGAAGGTACGGTTTTTCCGGCTATGCTGCATATGCATCATTTTGACCCGCAATCACTAACCGCAATGTTTGAGCGCAATGGTTTTAAAGCGGTGGAAGTGGTACCTTTTGACTTCATGAGCTGGGAGGAGTTTCTGGAAATAGGCGAAAAATCTCCGGCCCGGGAACTGGTTGAAGAACTGCGAGCTCATCCCTTTGAAGAGGTAGCATTACAGTTATTTGCGGTATATGAGAAGAAGTAATTGATATAGGCGTTAATTACAAAAGTTGCCTTGATTGTTTCTTGGAATTGAGAAACTTAATTAATTGTCTATAGTGAGGAGTAAGGAGTCCATACTTTAGGAGGGTTGGTACTATGAAGCCGGGAATAGAAATTGAGCTGGTTCAGGGTGATATAGCCAATCAGCCTGATATTACCGCTATAGTTAATGCCGCCAATGCTCAGTTACATAAGGGCGGGGGGGTGGCCGGAGCTATTCATCG
Source organism: Syntrophomonadaceae bacterium (assembly GCA_012729715.1). GTDB lineage: Bacteria > Bacillota > Syntrophomonadia > Syntrophomonadales > Syntrophomonadaceae > UBA4844. Next base: position 11,549 of record JAAYCQ010000209.1, on the reverse strand, counting down.
GGCGGCGGGTCCGGGGCTGGAAAAAGAGGCCATACCGCTGGGGCCGATTGAGCCGGGGCAGGCAGTAATTACCGGTGGTCATAATCTGCCCAATCGTTATGTTATCCATTGCCTGGGGCCAGTTTATGGAGTTAATCGCCCGGAAGCAGAATTACTGGCCAACTGCTATCACAATGCCTTAAAATTAGCTGAGCGTTATGAAATCGACTCTATCGCCTTTCCAGCTATATCTACGGGGATCTTCGGCTATCCTTTGGAAGAGGCGGCTCAGGTGGCTATGAAGACCATTGGCGAAAGCATAGCTGATTTAAAATACATTAGAAAGATTCGCTTCGTTCTCTATGATAGGAAAACTTTAGAGGTGCATGAACGTTATCTCAAGGAAAACTTTACACGATAGCTTTTAATTTCTAATTATAAATTCTTATTTCATATTATCGCCATTCCTCATACCAGGAATAGTTAACAAGGGGAACACCATAATCACGGGCATCCCGTCTATTATAAAAATTATCGGTACCATAATAGACATCAAACCAGTACGGGTAATCCGGCCATAAACCATAATTGACATCGCCCGTATCCATCACCCTGAAAGTTTTAAACTCCTGGCCCTGGACCTTAATAGGTTTTTCCAGGTAAATTACCGTGCCAAAGGGCAATATTGGTTCCCGTGGATCACCACCGGAGTTTACCGGGTAGCGAGGATGGACAGCAATACCACCAATAAAATATTCTTTTCCATTGGCTGCCACCGGCGCACCAACTTCTTCCGTATAAGCTGTTGATTTCTGGTCTTTTACAGTAAACTTAATATACCATTTACCTTCTACCGGTTTAGGTGCCGGTTGGGGGGAGCGCTGGGGAGGTTTTTTTAAGGTAAGGGTTAATAATAAGGCCAGAGCAATAATTATTAATATTGCTGCTGCAGCCCATAACCGCATACGTTCCTTACTTAATTGCATAATCTGCCCTCCTTCTACCCTTAATTTGTGTAGTCGGAGGTGTTTTTATTATTTTAAAAAAGACCTGTTAAAAAACTTAAACTCATTTTCGAAGATACTTTTAACAAGTTAATTTTTGCCTCGACAATGCACCACTACAGAAAGGAGATGACTTCTTTAAGTGGTTAGATATTTCCACTTGTAATTATGGAAAAATTTTTTTATGACTTTCTTTTATCCTTTACCATTCTATTATGGTTTTTAGGGGTCAGAAATGGGCCACTAAATAAGGGATTGGTACTTTTTTTAGACGTAGTATTATTTATGTGTTTTGTTTTTCTTGCTATTAAATATTTCTTAAAATTTTGGCATCTGTTAAAGAAACTGTTTAAATAAATATATGGGTTACCATTTATAAGCGATGGATGAAAAAGCCGCTACGAAGCTTGGGTTCGAACCAGGTGGATTTTGGTGGCATTATTTTATCAGCATCGGCTATAGCCATTAGTTCCTGAATCCTGGTAGGGTACATAGAAAAAGCTACTTTCATATCAGTATGAACTCGTCTCTCCAATTCTTTTAATCCCCTGATACCGCCAACAAAATCAATACGTTTATCAGTCCGGGGATCCTTGATACCCAGAATAGGATCCAGGAGATTGTTTTGCAGGATAGAAACATCCAGGCTGGCTACCGGGTCACTTTCATCAAAACTGCCCGATAAAGCCTGCAGATGATACCACTTACCATCCAGGTACATACCGAATCTATGGGTTTGCTGTGGCTTATATGGTTCAGGTTTCTTATGCAAGTTAATAACAAATTTATCCTGCACTTGTTCCAGAAATTCCTGCGAAGTCAGACCATTTAAGTCCTTTACTACTCGGTTATAGTCCATGATATGCAAATCCTCATCCGGAAAAATGACCGCCAGGAAATAATTGTATTCTTCATTTCCACTATAGTCTTGATTCTGCTGCCGCCGCATCTGGCCTACATTTACAGCTGAGGCGCAGCGGTGATGTCCATCGGCAATATAAAGATAATCAACCCCGGCAAATAGAGATTGCAGCTTGTTTATAGCAACATCATCGTCAATGCACCATATAATATGGGCTACTCCGTCCTCTGAAACTACATCGTATAGAGGGGTTTTTCCCGTCCAAGAGTTTACCAGTTGGTTAATCGCAGTCTGGGCGCGGTAAGTTAAAAATATAGGCCCGGTTTGAGCATTACAGTGATCGACATGACGGGTGCGGTCCTGTTCCTTATCTTTGCGGGTAAATTCATGTTTTTTAATTATATTATTAAGGTAATCATCGATGCTGGCGCAGGCTACGATGCCGGTCTGGGAACGACCCTGCATAATCTGCCGGTAAATATAAAGATTCGGTCGGGAATCTTCCTTAAGTATTCCTTTTTGTATCATCTGCTCCAGGTTGTCCCGGGCTTTATCGTATACCTGCTGGTCATATAGATCTATGCCTGGTTCCAGGTCTATTTCTGCCTTATCTACGTGCAAGAAAGAATAAGGATTATCCTTTACCATTTCCCGGGCTTCTTCACTATCCATAACATCATAGGGAAGGGCGGCTACTTTAGCTGCCAGTTCCGGCACCGGTCGCATAGCTTTAAAGGGACAAATAACTGCCATAAAAACATCCTCCTGAAAACAATATTAACGCATAATTTAAACTGAAACTCAAAAGGTTATAATAGTGAGAAATGCGGAGCATTTCAGCAATAATTTTTAATTTTTAATTTTTAATTCTTAATTTTAAGAATATCATTAATATTATCTATCAATTCTTTAACTTCTTCCAGGGTACAATCTGCCATATGGGCAATGCGGAAGGTTTTATCCTTAAGTTTTCCATAACCATTGGAAATTTGATAGCCTCTAGCCCCCAGTTCACGGTTTAAAGCTGATATATCTATTTTGCGAGTATTTTTAATTGTAGTCAGGGTATTGGACAGGTAGCGTTCATCAGCAAAGAGCTCAAAATGTTCCCGGGCCCATTGCCGTGTATATTCAGCCATATCTATATGGCGGGCAAAACGTTGATCCAGACCTTCAGCCAATATACAATCCAACTGGTAATCCAGGGCAAACATATGGGAAAGGGAAGGTGTAGATGGATACTGGTAGTCCTTCTTTTGAATATAATCATACAGTGCCAAAAGGTCCAGGTAATAGCCCCGGCAGCGAACCTGCTGGGCCCTTTCTATAGCTTTTTGGGAGAAAGTACAAAGGGCCATTCCCGGTGGCAGACCTAAAGCCTTCTGGGTTGAGGTTATACAAATATCTATCCCCAGCTTATCCACCTCAATTTTAGAACCGCCGGCGGAACTCACCGCATCCAGGCAGAAAACTATGTCCGGATAATTTTTAATTGCACCAGCGATAGTTTCCAGCGGATTCATTAGGCCAGTGGAAGTTTCGTTATGAGTTATGGTTATCAGGTCGTATTTACCGGTTGATAATACTTCGTCAATCATTTCCAGGGTAGTCGCATTACCCCATTCAACCTCAAATAGGTCAACCGGGACATTGTTACTTTGAGCCATTTCATACCATCTTATCCCAAATGCTCCTACGGCAAATATAGCGGCTCTTTTTAAAGTACAGGAGCGTACGGCTCCTTCCATGAGACCGCTGCCGGAACTGGTTGACAATAGTATAGCTTCTTTGGTATATAACATTTCCTGCACTTTACCCGTAATTCGTTCCTGCAGCTTTGATGCATCTTTACTGCGGTGCCCAATCATAGGGGTTGCCATCTTTTCCAGTACGGCTGGTTGTACTTCAACTGGTCCTGGAATAAATAATTTTTTATGCACTTTTCTTACCTCCACATAACCTTGCATATGATTTGGTATTTATCCATCATTTTAGCAGTATTGCACCCGTATTTACAATGCTGCTTTAGAAAAATGATAAAGAGTTTTGCCTTATGAACTATAACTAAAATTTATAGATATTACGGAGATATATTATGATATAATTTATAAAAAAGTTGGGAGAGCTTAACTTGCAAACTATTAACCAGGGTCTTGAAGAAGAATTGTTTAATTACCTGGTTCATTCTATAGAGGATACACCCTATTATCAGCTGTTGGGGGTTGAGGTCAGGTTATTAGCATCTGGGTCAGCTGAATTGGAAGTAGAAGTATCCCAGCAGCATACTAATCCCCTGGGAGCAGTTCATGGAGGTCTGTATATGTCCCTGGCTGATGCTGCTATGGGTAATGCCATCAGAAGTTTGGGTATCAAAGCTGTAACAGTGGACTGTACTACCTCAATGATAGCCGCGGCCTCAATCGGAGAAGTTATTAAAGCTCAGGGATCCCTGGAGAAAGTGGGTAAGAATCTTATATTTGCCTCAGCCCGGGTAACCGCTGGGGAGAAGATACTGGCATCTAGCAGAGGTACCTTTTACCGGGTGGGGTTAATTGAAATTAATCATGGGAGTTGAAAACATGGTGTCCGACTTGTTTTATAGTGATAATTACTGTGTTTTTACCTTTGCCGCTACCGCACATGCGTTAAAAGCGGAAAAAGTATTGAAAAATCAAAAAGCTGATTTCTTAGTTATACCTACCTTACGGGAGATATCAACCAGCTGTGGCCTTTCGGTGAAGCTAAGCCCGGATAATTTGGACCGTTATTTTGCGGATTTGATGAACAACCGGGTATCTGTAGAAGGTATATATCAGGTAGAAAAAGAAGGTAAGAAAAATCGGATTAAGAAACTGGAATTATCATAGATTATTTCCTAGCGCTGCCAAAGGGCAGCTTTTTTTATGGATAGACTTAAGTATATAATTAATTGGGGATATATTTAGACTGTGAGGATTTTGACAATGGAAGGTTTTAACCCGCAAGTGATAGCAGAATACTTCGCTCCAGAGGGTAGGATGGCAGCAAGTATTCCCGGGTATAGATATCGTCAGGAACAGGTAAAGCTGGCAGAAAGCATTACCAAATCTTTTATAGATCAGGAGTTTTTGGTTTCCGAAGCTGGTACCGGTGTAGGTAAGACTTATGCCTACCTGGTTCCCGCAATTCTGTGGGCTAAGGAGCATAAAGAAAAAGTGGTAATATCCACCCGTACCCGGGCATTGCAGCAGCAGTTAACGGAAAAAGACATACCTGATATGAAAAAGGTATTGGGCACTGAATTCGTTTTCGTAGAAGCCAAAGGCCGGGAGAACTTTTTGTGCTGGAATAAATATATGAGGATAACGGCGGGCAGGAAAAGGTTGGAACCAGACGAAATGCGATTTATAGAGGCTATACTGCGCTGGGCTGAGGATACCAAACGTGGGGATCGTAAAGAACTGACCCTGGATAGCTCATTGATGAGCAAATGGGGAATCGTTGCCGCAGATCGTAAGAGTTGTCTAAGAGATAGCTGCCCTTATTCGGATAAGTGCTTTCGTTTAAAAATGTTAAAAAGCCTGGAAAAAGCCGATATTATTGTAACTAATCATGCATTACTGCTTTCCGATATGCTGGTGGAAAACAGTATTTTACCCAAGTACAGTTATCTCATTATTGACGAAGCCCACACCTTTGATCGAGAGGCTTTTGATCACTTGTCCCTGCGTTTCTCCCAGGGTGACATAAATGAAACCCTGCAATTACTGTTTACTCGGGATAAGCAAGGTGAGCATGGCTATTTGCAATACCTAAGAAAAAAATATTCGGTATTAAGCAATCTATTTACTGAAATAGTTGATTTAAGCAATGGCAGCTCCAGAATACTTCAGGACTTTTTCTATGTTCTTAAAAGAAGTTTAACGGATAAAGATTACAACTATACCCGGGTGTTACAGTGGCAGGATCAAGAAACTAAATGGATGCTTCAGGCTATGGATTTGTACCTGGAATGGCAAAACAGCATCAATCTACTGATTTCAAAATTAAACTCACTGAATGATGAGATTAAAGAAACCGAAGAGGGTAATGAGCTGGAAAACATAATACAGAGCCTGAGCGAGTATTCGTATGAGGCATCTGTAATTATGGAAGAAAACATTGACCAGCAGGATAAAATTACCTGGCTGGAATGTGAAAGGGGTCAGGTAATAGCAGTGGCATCTTCGGAACTGGATGCCGGCCAGATTTTAAATGAACGGCTTTATCACAAACTGGAGAGCCTGGTAATGGTATCGGCTACCCTGGCTATTGAGGAGAGCTTCGATTATTTTTTGACCCGGGCTGGATTAAGTTCCTTCAAAGCAGATGAGCGGGTTAATACTTTATTACAACAATCACCATTTAAATATGAGGAGCAGGCCCGGTTGTTCATTATTAATGATATACCCGAACCCGGTGAACGTGGTTTTTCCGAAACCGTAGCCAGAGTGCTGGAAGACCTCTTCCTGGCTATGGGGGGCCAGGTACTGGTTCTATTTACCGCCCGCAGCCAGCTTAAAGATATAGCTGCCATGTTAAGGCCAGATTGCGACCTGAATGGGATTAAACTTTTGGTTCAATATGAAGACGGAGAATTCAGCCATTTAGTAAATGAGTTTATCCACAGCCCCCGATCAGTACTGATGGGATTAGAAACCTTTTGGGAAGGAATTGACCTGAAGGGGGAAATCCTAAAATGTGTGGTTATTGTACGATTACCTTTCCGGCCGCCTACTGATCCATACTGCAGTGCTGCTGACCGCTATTGCCAGCTGCAGCATAAAAATGGTTTTCAGCACTTCATGTTGCCTGATGCAACCGTCCGTTTCAAACAAGGTACGGGAAGATTAATTCGCAGTGAAGAGGATCGCGGATTGGTAGTAGTCCTGGATTCGCGATTGGAAAAGAAGAATTACGGAAGAGTATTTAAAAATAGTATCCCTATAAAAGATGTCCTCCTACTGGAAAGCCGGCAATTACCTAAACACATAAAGGATTTTTTAGTAGACGCAAAATAGCAAAAACCATTTCGTTTACTCACTTGCATTGTATTCACAGCGGAATCAATTATTAATACTGTATACACAGTGTAACCTTTTTCTCTTTGACCTCATATTATACAGAGAAATCTAAAGAGCATGAAGGGGGAATACTGATGCGGGTGTATTATTTCAGAATCCCTGGTTTTTTAAGAAACATCTTGTTAAAGGTTATCAAGTAGTTGGTGAGAGAGAGGAATTCGATGTGTTGAAATAACCGGTCACAGTAGCCCCGTCCGGGGACGGCTGGTTGTACCAGCAGGAGGTTCATACCATGCCCAATCTACGAATAAAGATAGGTTGTATATTATTAATTTGTGGATTGGTATTATGGTGTTTAAGTCTATTCTGTAAGTAGATATTACGCAAATAGGCCGGGAAGTAGCTCTTTCCCGGCCCGATATTTTTACTATATTAACTAAATAGCCTGGTCGCTTAGACCGATGCCCAGTATACCTCCTAGACCACCGGCAATCAAACAAAGGGACAAGGTATACAGGAAAGTTTTAAACCCAATCAGGGAAGAATTAAATATAAAAGTTGCTATAAGCATAAGTATGAAAAAAACTAACCCCATGCTAATACCCCGGACCAGCCCTTTGCTGCCATACGATTTGCTTACATAACAGCTGCACCAGAATATACCTACAGCCAGAATTATATTTCCCAGAGTAGGCATAACCGTCTCTTTTATCCCGGTAAAATAAATCAGTGGTGCAACCAGCAAGCAAAGAACAAGTGACACCAGTAAACCTTTGCCCAGTCCTTTTAACTCGATAGAAAGTTTCTTATCCATTTCCAAAACACCTCCCCCTTTTTGCAAATTATGAAAGGTGTAATGGAATTATGCCTTCCACGAAGATTTTCATCACCAGTTTTCATCCTGCCACTATGTATTTTTTAAAATGGTACCATTTACAGAAAAATAACATAATTATGTATAATACAATATAATGGTAATAAGACAATTTACAGGTTATTATTAAGATTAGAGTAATATACTTTAACTTTTTACAAACCGTTTACCCGAATGTATTAAGCAAACCCGGAGGAACAAAGCTATGAAGATGGTCCCTCTAATAACATTTCTATCCGCTGTAGTATACATATATCTGGCAATATACGGCCTGAGAATGAAGCCTCGGACCCGTCTCAGTTCGGTTTTTGTTGTCCTCTGTTTGTGCTGTGCTCTTTGGGCCTTCTGTATTGCTTTTATGTTTTCTGCTGGCAACCCGGATTCTGCCTGGTTATGGTTTAGAATGTCTGCCCCTGGTTGGTGCCTGGGGCCGGCTCTACTCTTACACTTTAGTCTAGTTCTGACCGAAGACAAAGAATCTTCCCGTTATAATAAAATACAATTTTTAATGTATATTCCCGCACTGATATTTACTGTTATAGCTATGAACCAGGGACTGACCGCAAACACTCTAACCTATGAAAAATTTGGCTGGAGTCCGTTGAATACGGGTCAATCCCCTGGATACTGGGCTTTCACCCTGTATTATATTATTTGTATTATTTCCAGCATTATCCTGGTCTGGCGTTGGGGCACACGTGCCACTCTGGCCAGGGAAAAACAGCAGGCCCGGATTGTGGTAGCATGTACTGTTGTCGGTACCCTGCTGGCCTTTATTAATGAAACATTGCTGCCCGTGCTGGGCTATTTTTATATACCAAAAATCCCGGTGGTACTATGGCTGATTTGGGCTTTTGGCCTCTGGTTCGTTATAACCAAATATGGTTTTATGATTGTTACTCCGGTAGTTGCCACCAGGGAAATTATTCGTAGTATTGATGACCTTATGATAATGTTTGATGTTCAGGGCAAAATTATTGAAATAAACCCTCCGGTTAATAACCTGCTCTTGTACCGCGATGAAGAACTACTGCGCTCTCGGGTAGATAAAATAACCGTCAATTCCCAGGCCATCAGTGAAATCATGGAACGTTTGCAAACCGAGCAGGTGGATTCAGTGCAACAGGAGTTGGATTTTAAAACCCGGGACGGTTTGGATATTCCGGTGGAACTATCTGTTTCAGCCATACGGGATGATTTTGGCGATGTCATCTGTTTTGTTCTGGTAGCTCGTGACCTCCGTCCTACTCTGGCACTGCAGAACGAAATTGCTGAGCGTATTAGGGCCGAAGCTGAACTGCAAATAGCCCATGCCGATGCCGAAAAAGCCCAAAAAGAACTGGCTGAATCAGAAAAGATGGCGGCTCTGGGTCAACTGATAGCTGGGATCGCCCATGAAATAAATACTCCAATAGGTGCCATTAATTCATCGGTGGGCAGTATTTCGGAAGCGGTACCGGTCGCCTTGGAGCAAATTCCGGAAGTATTTTTACAATTAAACGATGCCGGTAAACAGGAATTTATGAACATTCTCGATACGGCATTAAGTGTGGATGTTGTTCTTTCCATGCGAGAGAAGAGGGCATTACGCAAAACACTGACAGCGCATCTGGAGGAGGCTGGGATACCGGATGCAGCCGGTTTTGCGGATTCTCTGGTTAACCTGGGCATTTACGATTTATCCGACAGTATACCCATATTATTATTACACCCGCAGAGTAAGCCTATCTTTGCAGCCTTGAATAATATCTCTAGCCTTATTCGTGGAGTAAAGAACATCCAGACTGCTACCATGAAAGTCAGAAAGATAGCCTTTGCTTTGAAGAATTTTGCCCGTTTTGACAATAGCGGGGAGCGGATTGACTTTGACATACGCGAAGGTTTGGAGACAGTTCTTACCCTCTATTATCATCAGATAAAACAGGGTACTGAAGTGGTGCGGGATTATGATGATGTTGGTCCCATTCCCTGTTATCCCGATGAATTGAACCAGGTATGGACTAATCTGGTTAACAACGCCTTGCATGCTATGGATTATAAAGGTACCTTAACTATAGCAGTCAAAAGACCGGCGGATTCCCAGGAGTTAATGGTGGCAGTCAGTGATACCGGATACGGCATGAGCGAGGAGGTCAAAGCAAAAATATTTGCCCCGTTTTTTACTACCAAACGCGCGGGGGAAGGCAGCGGGCTGGGTTTAGATATTGTAAAGAAGATAATAGACAAACACCAGGGTCGTATAGAAGTGGAAAGCGAAGTTGGTAGAGGTACTACTTTCAGCATATTTTTGCCTGTAGTTTAGCGATTGGACTTTAGCTTCCCGAAGACGTCTGCATAAAAAAGGGAGAGAGATTGTTATGAAGCGGATGGCTATTTTATGTATTGACGATGAAAACATTATTCTCACCAGCCTGGAATTACAGCTAAAAAAACATTTCGGGGAGCAATTCATATATGAATTTGCCGAAAGTGCTGAAGAGGGTATGGAGATTATCGAGGAGTTTACCCAGAATGGTATTGAAATAGTACTGATTGTATCAGATTGGCTTATGCCTGGAACTAAAGGTGATGAATTTCTGATTAATGTTCATCAGGAGCATCCCGAGGTCGTCAAGGTAATGCTCACCGGGCAGGCTGATCCAGAGGCCGTGGAACGAGCCCGGGTTCAGGCTAATCTGCATTGTTGTCTGTGTAAACCATGGACGGAAGAAGAATTGAAAGAGGCTATTCTGACTGGAGTTGATCGCATCAATGGAAAATAAAATGGTGGTTATCTGTGTTGATGATGAAGAGACGGTATTGCAGAGTCTTGAATTGGAACTGCAAAACAAACTGGGCGATTGTATACTGGAGCTGGCCCAGAGTGGTGAAGAAGCCCTGGAAATATGTGAGGAGTATCGGGATAAAGGGTACGATATTCCCCTGGTAATATGTGATTATATTATGCCTAATCTAAAGGGTGATGAAGTATTAAAAAAAATATATGAATCTTACCCTTCAACCTATAAGATAATGCTGACCGGCCAGGCGGACTTGTCCGGGGTGGTACGTGCTATCAATGAAGCCAATATATATCGCTATATTGCCAAACCATGGGAAAGAGAAGACCTCTGGTTAACCGTAACTGCTGCCATAGAGCATTACTGTCAAAACCAGGAAATAGAAAAAACCTATGTAGCCATGGAGAAATTTGTGCCTCGGGAGTTGATGACCCTTCTGGGCGTTGATAAACTGGCACATATGAAATTTGGTGATTGTACCAAGAAAGAGGTAACCGTTTTATTTTCAGATATAAGATCATTTACCACCATTTCCGAAGACATGTCTCCACAAAAGACCTTTGATTTTTTAAACTCTTATTTTGAACTTATGGCCCCTATCATTCGCCAATATAATGGCTTTATCAATAAATTTATTGGGGATGGAATCATGGCTATTTTTCCGGATAAACCGGAAGACGCGGTAGATGCGGCTATTATGATGCTTCAAGTATTGCAAGAGCACAGCCACGAGCTTTTAAAACATAGTATCGAAATTGGTATTGGCATTCACACCGGTCGGGTTATCCTGGGTACATTAGGGGACAGGGACCGTATGGAAGCAACAATTATAGGGGATACCGTCAATGTGGCCTCCCGGATGGAGGAAATGACCAAGTACCTGGGAACGCCTCTATTAATTAGTGCCAACTCCTATGAACTGATAGACGAAAGAGAGAACTACCTGGTACGCTATTTGGGACCGTTGGAGGTTCGGGGTAAAATGATGCACCTGCCTGTACTGGAAGT
>JAAYCQ010000208.1 GCA_012729715.1 Syntrophomonadaceae bacterium | reverse complement strand
TCAACATTATAGAAAAATAATGTGCCGTACTTAACGACACATTATTTTCGGTATAGAATTGTGATATGGAATATTATTTTGATGTGTTTGGGTGTTTATGGGGAAATAGAAGTTGTTGCGCTACAATTTGAGGCAGGGGCTAATCTTTATATTGTAAAACCTACCGAACCTGATGAACTGATAGAAAACATCCGTATGCTTTTAGGCCGGTAACAGGCCAATAAGAAAGGTGGCTTTGATTTGCAATTCACCTTTGAACCTGATGATTTAGAAATATTGCATGGCATAGTCGAAGAATGCAATGAACATTTAAACGGAATAGAGGAAGGTATACTCAAGCTGGAAATTGAGTTTACTATCGAATTACTGGACTCGGTTTTTCGGGCTATGCATTCCATAAAAGGTGTAGCCAGTTTTTTGGAAATTACACCTATTAAAGACACTGCACATGTTCTGGAATCTTTCTTAACGGATATGAAAAAGGGTCAGTACAGCAGCAGCTCGGAAATAACCGATGCTCTTTTACGGGGTGTTGATATCCTTAATGCCTTTATTCAGCAACTGGGGCAGCAGATTCAAGAGATTGAGGCTAACCCGGTAAAAGAGATATTTACAATAAATATTGAGGAAATAGGTTACCAGGAATTTATTGCCGAGGTGGAAGAACTGCGCCAGATAGAAGCTTCCAATCAGTTAAACCTGGATAAAACTACGGATAGTCCCAACGATAACGAAGTGGCAGGACCGCTTAAGGTTGAACTTTCACCGCTATATGAGCAAATGTTGACCGATTTTATCGAAGAAACCCGGGAGCATCTGGAGACTACTGAGCATAAATGTGTTGAATTAGAGAAATATCCTGATGATCCAGAAATAATTAATGCGATATTACGGGGATTTCATAGCATCAAGGGTGGAGCCGGAGTAATTATTAGTATGCAGGATAATGATGAACCGGATAACCCGGTTATGGCCATCAAGACTATTACCCATGCTACGGAATCTCTATTGCAGCAACATCGTAATTCGTTAAAACACCTGTCAGCCGAGGTAATTGACCTGATTCTAACGGTAGTCGATAAAGTAACCATTTTGACGAGTATACTTGCTGGTAATGAAGTCGATGATTTGTCCATCGATCAGCTTATGAAGCATATAGAAGCTCTTTCAGAAGAATCCCCGGGTATTAGTGGAGTAGAAACGAGAGTAAGAGAAGACATCAAAAAAATTCCACAGCAACTGGCAGCTTTTATGAACATTTGTAGTCAGGCTCTGGAGTCCATGTTAGGTATTATTAATAGCCTTAAAATAGGCCAACCCATAGACTCCAAGCGAACCAAACAATATATACGGGCATTAAGGAGTATAGCCTCCACTGCCCGCTACCTGGATTATGATGAAATGATTTTAGAAGTCGAAGGAACCTGGCGCTACCTGGAAGGATTTACCCCGGGAAAAGACTTTATAACTGAAGAACTACTGGAGTTTCTTCATAACAACTACCAAAAAGTTCAGGATTTAATGAATCTTAAAATCGAAAGTCTTAAATATCTATTGGAAAATGTACCCCCTGAATACGGACAAAAGAAAATTGGCGAAATTCTCATATCAGAGCATAAAATAACTCCCGAACAGGTGAATTGGGCTTTACAGCAGCAAAAAAAGCTGGGTGATATCCTGGTAGATAGCGGAGCTATTAAAACAGGAGACCTGAAAATAGCCCTGGCCCAGCAGGCTAAGGCCCGGGAAAAACAGCAACAGGCGCTGGAGCAGGCCAAAAGCAGTGGTGGTGAACTGAGCAGCCAGTCTATCCGGGTTAGTCAGGAAAAGCTGGATCGCTTGATGAACATGATTGGAGAATTGTTAATCTCCAAAAACCGTATTTTTCACCTGGCCAATACTATCGGGTTGGAATACGACCTGCCGGGTCTGGCTCGTGAGGTCAAAGGAGTAGCAGCAGAACTTGCTACCATCTCTGATGAACTACAGGATGCCATAATGTCGGCTCGTATGGTTCCATTACGAGTTTTATTCCAGCGTTATCCCCGTACCATTCGGGATACGGCCCGGAAAACAGGAAAACAGGTAGACCTTATAATTGAGGGAGAGGATACCGAACTGGATAAAACGGTAATTGAAGCCATAAATGATCCCCTGGTTCACATGTTACGTAATGCAGTTGATCACGGAATTGAATCACCCCGTGAGCGAGAGGCAAGTGGTAAGAATGAGACTGGTCGCATTAGTTTACGGGCGGGTTACCAGGGTAATTATGTGCTTATTGAAATCATAGATGATGGCAAAGGTTTAAACCCGGATGAAATTAAGCTCAAGGCTGTAAAAAAAGGCTTAATAAGCATCGAACAGATTGAAAACTTAACTAATGAAGATGCGCTGCAGCTAATATTTGCTCCCGGTTTTAGTACCCGAGAGGAAGTGAGCGAGTTATCCGGGCGTGGGGTTGGTATGGATGTAGTCAAAACCAATATAGAAAAGGTGGGTGGAGCAGTTAACCTGACCAGTACTATGGGTGAAGGTACCCACTTTTCTCTGAAGATTCCTTTATCTATGTCGATTCTCCGTGGTCTTATGGTGGAAAGCGAAGGGCAACATTTTATTATTCCCCTGGACACAATAGAGGAAACAGTAAAACTGCCCGGAAGTTCAATACGCAGTTATAAAACCAACATGGTAGCCGATATACGGGAGCAGATAATACCCTTAATTGGATTACAGGATGTATTACAACCGGGTAATAGTGTTCATAACATAAAACAATACTCTGTCCGGGAAAGTGTACCCATAGTGGTGATTGCTAATGACGGTAATAAATTTGGACTGATAGTGGACTCTTTCAAGAATGAACAGGAATTTGTAGTCAAGCCCCTGGCTGAAGAACTGGCCAGTCTCAAGATTTATACCGGCGCTACTATTTTGGGAGATGGCAGCGTGGTGTTAATTTTAAATCCATTTTATTTGCTAACAGCCCGGGCATTATCATAAAGCGGGGGGGAGGAATTATGGCTACTACTATTGTTCTGGCAAAT
>JAAYCQ010000207.1 GCA_012729715.1 Syntrophomonadaceae bacterium | reverse complement strand
TGCTGTTGATTTTTGGGATGAATCTTTTTGATGCCCTTTGCCATACTTTCACTACCATGGCCACCGGGGGGTTTTCTACTAAAAATGCCAGCATCGGATTTTACAGCAGTCCTTATATTCAATGGACTATAATTATATTTATGTTTATAGGGGGAACTAATTTTTCTCTGCATTATCTGGCCTACAAAGGCCGCAACCCCTTAGTCTATGCTAAAAGTCCAGAATTTCGACTTTATGCCGGAATAGCACTGACCGCGAGTTTCCTGGTAGCTCTGGGATTATATTGGGGTGGTGACATAGGGAAATGGGGGGAACAGATAAGGCTAGCCAGTTTTCAGGTAGTTTCTATCATGACGGGCACTGGATATGCTACGGCCGACTATAACCTGTGGCCGGCTACGGCAACCGGAGTACTGTTCCTGATGATGTTTGTAGGCGGGTGTATAGGTTCTACCACCGGAAATATAAAAGTAGGCCGCTACCTGATTTTAATACACCGGGTGCTTATAGAATTTAACAAAATGGTACATCCCAAAGCGGTCATAACTATGCGTTATGGGGGCAGGATTATAAATGAAGATTTGGTGAGCAACGTAGCCCAGTTTTTCTTTTTGTATTTTATGTTTTTAGCTTTTGGAGTAGTGGGATTAACCTTACTGGGTTTAGATGTAACCAGTAGTCTGACCGCCAGTGCCGCCTGCCTGGGAAACATAGGACCCGGTTTTGCCGCCGTAGGCCCGACCCAGAACTATTCCTTTATTCCCGATGCGGGTAAGTACCTGTTAAGTGCGCTCATGCTAATTGGACGCCTGGAGATTTTCCCCATGCTGGTTCTATTAGTGCCTGCTTATTGGAAACAGTGAGGGTGCCTTACCCCTTACGCATAATCCCCTGGGTATCCTCCAGTAATTCACGGGCTACCAGCAGGAGTTTATGAGCGGAATGGGTACGCAATTGCTTGACATCCAGGTCATTAATGCGGATGCGGTCTAAACCATCAGCATCTTTGAAAACCAAATACAGTTTAAACAGGTGTTCAAGGTTAGCTACCTGATAATCTTTTAGCACCTGCCGGGCCTGGCGGTCACTGATACAGTGATTTTCGATGATAAAGCGCAGTATCTCCTGTTCCTCATCTTTCGTCTTGATTAATTTATATTGCAGGATTTTCTTATAACTTTCGCGTCCATGTTCTGGATCAAAGTTATCGTTAGTGCGGCCTATATCATGGTATATGGCTGCCTGGCATAACAGGCCCCGGTCAGTTTCAGTCAACCCCTCCATCCAGGATAGAATTAAGGTTAAGAACAAAACCCGACGGGTGTGAAAAATTCCATGGATACCTCCGGATTTATGGAAGTACTCCTTTTTAATCAACCGGCAAAAGTCCCGATATTGTTGTATAATGCCCTGGCGTTCCAAATCAGGCATTAAATCTGCCAGGTTTAAGAATTTCATTTCTTCAACCTCCTCAACATCTCCGGGAAAACAGATGATTTCCTTGTAATTACGGTACTTGACATTCGCTACTACCCGGTCCTGGTGAATTTTACCCTGGTAAATACAGCCCTTAGCCTGATGTTGACGGGAAAAACAAATAGCGGTATTGATATCCAGAGTCCAGGCAGAGCCCTGGGATACCGGGCTATCTAAAACTTGCCCCCGGTATATTTCTACATAATCCCGTTCATCATGGGGGAGAATTAATTCACCGGGGCGATAGTCTTGAATAATATGTATGAATTGAGGTTGGAAGTCTTCTAGTTTGAGGTTGCAGCGAGAAAAAGTATACCAGAACAGCTGATATTTATCCTTATCAGGAATACGGGGAAAAAGCTTTAGGTAAGCTTCCAGGGCAATTCTGCTATCAACCAGGTAAAAGAACGAAGTATAGTCCCCTTTTTGTAGGCAAGCTTGCAAACGGGCGGTCTCCAGCTCAATAACCTGACCTATTAACATAGTTTCCAGGGTGTTGGGGTTAAATGCCGGGATATCAATAAGCACATAATCTCGCCAGTAAGCAAACCAGGCAAAAGGGGTGAATTTATTAAAATAGAAATCCTCAATGTTTTTACCGATTCCCTCCAGGCAGGCCAGACTTTCTTCATAACGAAACCGTTTGGGGCGGAAGGGCATGCGGGCTATTTCATTAACTGGTACCAATGCATCGGTAAATATTAGCATCTGGTTTACAATCTGTTCTTTAATGTTCAAAAAAAACGCTCCTAATATATTTTAAAGGAAAGCACGGTGACGGGTATTATGCTTCTTTCCTGTTATAGCAAGGGGGAAGGGTACTAAACTATATTATACAATGTCTGTAAATATTGTGAAGAACCCTGACAGTAAGCAAAAAAATAACCGGGCAATTTAACTACCCGGCTGTTTTACATATATTAGAGCAGTTTTAATTATTCTTAATTGCGCGGACTTTCCCATTTGTTTACCGAACCCTGGCTTAAGCGGTCAATTATTATGGCCAGAACTACTATAGCCCAGCCCGCTTCAAAGCCACGGCCTACATCAATACGATTAACTGCTAACAGCACTTCTTCACCTAATCCACCGGCTGCTACCATGGCACAGATAACCACCATAGACAAAGCCATCATGGTAGTCTGGTTAACCCCGGCTAAAATCGAAGGCAGGGCCAGTGGAAAACGAACCTCCCGCATCAATTGCCAGGGAGTAGCTCCAAAGGCTACCGCCGCCTCCTGAATGGAAGCCGAAACCTGTCTGATTCCCAGGTTGGTCAGGCGCTGTACCGGGGGTACCGCATAAATAAAGGTAGCCACAATAGCAGGCACCTTTCCCAGGTCAAAAAGCATCATGGCGGGAATTAAGTAAACAAAGCTGGGCATGGTTTGCATGGCATCCAGCAGTGGGGTAAGGGCGGCATTGACCCGGTCGGAAACACCCATGGCTATCCCGGCAGGAATACCCAGAAGCAGGGATAGGAGTACTGATACTATTACCAGGGACAGGGTTTCCATGGCAATAGACCAGAGGCCAAACATACCGATAGTAAACAACAATATCCCGGGCAACACAGTTTTTATTACATTATGGGTTAAACGCCAGGCCAGTAAGGTTACCAGAATAATCCACACCCACCAGGGAACGCCCAGCAGAACTGTATCAATATTCAAAATCAGGGTTCGCATACTATTAGAAAAGGCGTCAAAGGCTGGGCCACAGGCACGGTTAAGCCAGTCTACAAAATCTTTTACATATGGTGCTACATGATAATTAAATTGCTGGGGAAACAAATTACTCACCTCCCGGAGCCGGCTGCTTTTTTCCCCTGTTTACCGCCTATTAGCGGAGTCAAATTGCTTACCTTTTTCTTTTCTTCAGCTGTCTCGGTCAACAGAGATACCTGTCTTTCATTCTGAACAAAGCGCTTAACATATTCATCCGCCGGATTCATTACAATATCACGGGGAGTTCCTTCCTGAACAAATAGGCCCTGCTTCATTACTGCCATACGATCCCCCAGGCGCAGTGCCTCATTAAGGTCATGGGTAACAAAAACCATAGTTTTTTTAAGCTCTGCTTGCAAACGTAAAAGTTCATCCTGCATTTCCCCACGAATCAGGGGATCCAGGCCACTGAAGGGCTCATCTAACAAAAGCAAATCAGCATCCTGTACCAGAGCTCGCGCTATTCCCACCCTTTGCTGCATACCTCCGGAAAGATGTTCCGGGTAATGTTTGGTCCATTTTAGCAGGCCTACTTTTTCTATAGCTTGCAGGGCTCGCTTTTCTCTTTCTTTATGCTTAACTCCCTGCAGTTTGAGCCCAAAAGATACGTTTTCCAATACAGTTCTATGGGGTAGTAGTCCATAGTGTTGGAAAACCATAGCCACCTGGGTACGGCGGAATTCGGTAAGTTCCTTTAAGCCCATAGCTGTTACATCCTGGCCTTTTACCCGTATCTGACCGTAATCAGGTTCAATCAAGCGTAAAAGGCAGCGAATCAAGGTAGACTTACCACTACCGGAAAGCCCCATGATAACATAGACTTCACCCTCTTTTAATTTAAAAGAAACATCGCGCACGGCTACTACCTGACCGTTTACATCACCACTGCCGGATAGATAATCCTCCATGTGCAGGGTACTATCTTTTTCTACGAATACTTTCCAGAGGTTTTCCACTTCCAGCAGATAGGTACTGCTTTCCATAGTTATTTCACCTCTTCCAATGCCTTATCAACCTTTGCGGCCACATCTTCCGGTATCCAGGACTTCCAAACCTCAGGATATTTTTTTAAGAAATAAATAGCTGCCGCGTCCGCCTTGCCGTCGTTATCGCTCATATAGGCGAGGAAATCATTATTTTGTTCCAGGGAGGTGGCGTAGTTTTTGAGAAATGCTGCTATTTCAGGTGCTCTCTCTTCCAGTTTACTGTTGATACCAATCAGTACCTCCGCGCTAGGATAGGCACAGCCCTTGTTTTTATCCCATGCAGCCTGGTCATACTCGGGTTCTTCCAGCAAGGTCATATCCAGTTTACCCATAACCCAGGTAGGTTCCCAATAGTATCCCAACCAGGGTTTACCTTTTTCATAAGCTGAAACCATCGAAGTAGTCAGAGCAGCCTCAGAGCCAGTACCAAAGACATTGAAACTCTTATCCAGGCCATAGGCGTTAATTTTATCCTGGTTATAATCAGTTACCTTCCATCCCGGAGGGCTATTATGGAAACGACCTTTACTAGGAACCTCGGGATCGGTAAACAGTTCCCGATACCGGGGCAAATCAGTTACTGATTTAAGGTCAGGAGCAACTGGTTTAATGCCACGTTCAGCATCGCCTTTAATCATATAAGTAGGAACATACCAGCCCTGGGGGGCATCGGGGAAATTAGTTCCCAGTTGTGTAACCGTACCGTTAGCCAGGACCTCTTCCCAGGCGTCGCGATAATTATCGGCCCAAACTT
>JAAYCQ010000206.1 GCA_012729715.1 Syntrophomonadaceae bacterium | reverse complement strand
TTCCAGGACTTGCGGAATGAATTAGAAAAATGCGGTCACAGCTTTAGATCCCGAACTGATACCGAGGTAGTATTGCATGCATACATGGAATGGGGAGAAAAATGCGTTCACCGTTTTAACGGTATGTATGCCTTTGCCATATGGGATCGTACCCGGCAGGAACTGTTCCTGGCCCGTGACCGCTATGGCATTAAACCCTTTTACTATTGTTTCGTTGATAATAAATTTATTTTCGCTTCCGAGCAAAAAGCTATCTTAACTCATCCCTGTGTACATAAAGAAATTGATAAGGAAGCCTTATTGGAGTATTTCACCTTTCAAAATATTTTTACAGACAAAACCTTACTAAAAGGCATACATCTTTTCCCGCCCGCATCGTGGAGCAAAGTTGAGTTAGGTAAGCAACAATCCTCATTATCACCGGTACAATACTGGGATTATGATTTCCGGGAACCTGAACAGGCGGCCGATGAGCAGGAATACCTGGAAGAACTGGATCGACTGTTTACCCAGGCAGTACAGCGGCAATTAGTAAGCGATGTGGAGATTGGTTCTTATCTAAGTGGAGGTATGGATTCAGGCTCCATTACTGCCATCGCAGCCAAATACCTCCCCTATATCAAAACCTTTACCTGCGGCTTTGATTTGAATTCGGCTTCGGGATTGGAATTAGGATTTGATGAACGGGAAAAAGCAGAATATATGTCATACCTTTTTAAAACTGAGCACTACGAAATGGTACTTAAAGCCGGAGATATGGAAAGAGTCATGCCGCGTCTGGCCTGGCATCTGGAAGAACCCAGGGTAGGGCAGAGCTACCCGAATTTCTATACCGCCCAGTTAGCCTCCAAGTTTGTCAAGGTAGTCCTGTCCGGTGGTGGTGGGGATGAACTCTTTGGAGGATATCCCTGGCGTTATTACCGGGCCGTGATAAATGATGATTTTGAAAACTATATCGATAAGTACTACGCATTCTGGCAGCGGCTAATACCTAATCAGGACATAAGCAAGGTATTTATACCCATCTGGAACGATGTAAGCCATGTATGGACCCGAGATATATTCCGGGATGTTTTTAAAAATCGAAAGGAGCATTTGAATAGCCCGGAGGAATATGTAAATCATTCCCTATATTTTGAAGCCCGCACATTTTTGCATGGTTTATTAATAATAGAAGATAAACTGAGTATGGCCCACAGCCTGGAAACCAGAGCACCTTTTCTCGATAATGATTTGGTGGATTTCGCCATGCAGATTCCGGTTTCCATGAAATTACGCAACCTGTCGGAAGTGGTACGCCTGAATGAAAACGAACCAGGATCCAAGACCAGGAAATACTTCGAAAAAACTAATGACGGCAAACTGCTGCTCAGAAAAATGATGGAACGCTACATCCCAGCGCAAATAACCAATGCCGAAAAACAGGGATTTTCAGCCCCCGATGCCTCCTGGTTCAAGGGGGAAAGCATTGATTATGTAAAACGAACCCTATTTGAGCCCAATGCTATGATATATGATTATTTGGATTATGCGTCTGTGAAAAACTTGATGGAAGAACATCTTACGGGCAGGGTCAACAGGAGACTTTTTATCTGGTCGCTGTTGAATTTTGAGTGGTGGTGTAGAGAATACATACCTTGATATGTGTAAGTTCAATAATAGTACACAGAGGAGAATATATTTACCATGACACTGGGCAGAAGTTTAAAACTTAATATGCTCAAATCATTCTGGCGAGAAATGCAGGTTTTGATAAATAAGAAATGGCATCGTACTTTACCTTTTGGAGACTACATTGTTGATCGTTGGGAAAAGGCAAGATTGCTTGGCTTCGGTGAAGGTACAAGTATTTATGATAGCGCACTGGTTTTCGGAGATGTACGGGTAGGGAAATATACATGGATTGGTCCCGGAACTATTCTGGATGGATCAGGAGGTCTTGAAATAGGGGATTATTGTTCTATTTCAGCGGGAGTTCAGATATACTCGCATGATACAGTTAAATGGGCACTATCAGGTGGAAAAGCGGAAAAAGAAACTGCATCCACCCGGATCGGGTCGCGGTGCTATATAGGACCTGGGACGATAATATCAAAAGGGGTGACTATTGGGGATTGTTGTGTTATTGGTGCAAATAGTCTGGTCTTGCACGATATTCCAAGTTTGAGCAAGGCCTATGGAACACCCTCTAAAATAGTTGGCACTGTAGATATGTCGGTGGATGATTTGCATAGGAGGAAAGATGACAAATTACTTTGATATCTTATTATGCCCAAGTTGTCAGGGCGATTTATCAGTAAATATTTTCGATGATAGTACATATGCGAGCGCGGGCATCCTTGTCTGTAAAGATTGCGGGCAATGGTATCCAATTTCCGATGGTATACCGAGGCTACTCATCCCCGGTGATCTGCGCCCCGATGAAACGGAGTTTCTGGAAAAGTGGAAAGACAGATTAACAGATATAATTGGCAGATCATCAAAGTTTACAGAACTAACCGATGGCGGAAAATCTCAGGTTCAAGCTACCTTTAGTCACAAATGGACACGGCAATCCTGGTGGGGGATGGAGGGAGAATCAGCTAAAGTAATGGAGGAATGGCTACTGCCTCGTTATGGTTGGCCGACCCAGGAAGTATATCAACAATTCATGGAAAGCAAGAAAACCATGCTTGATGCCGGATGCGGTTTGGGCCGTGAGGCATTGCGTATGGCTCGGGCCAATCCTGATGCACTGGTGATAGGATTGGAACTTTCGGATTGTGTCGATGAAGCTGCACGTCATGCCCGGGAACAGGGAATAAGAAATGTTTTCTATATTCAAGCTGATTTGACCAGACCGCCGTTTAGGATCGGCATATTTGATTTCATTATTAGCGAAGGAGTACTGCATCACACTCCCGATACCCGGCAGGCATTTCAAGCCCTGGTTCCTCTTTTGGCACCGGGAGGGGAATTTGCATTCTATGTTTATCGCAAAAAAGCTCCTTTGAGAGAATATGCTGATGATTATATACGTCAGCAAATCCAAGATTTACCTCCGGATAGGGCATGGGAAATGATGGAACCACTAACCGAACTGGGGCGAGTTCTATCGGAATTAAGAGCGACACTGGAAATTACAGATGACATTGAAGTACTGGGCATTAAAGCCGGCAAGTATGATTTACAACGTCTGATCTATTACAACATGTTCAAGTGTTATTGGAATGGCCGCTTAACCTTTGATGAAAATGTACTGGTGAATTTTGATTGGTATTATCCCCGGTATGCCTGGAGGCATACAGAAGGTGAAATCAGGCAATGGCTGCGAGACGTGGGTTTGGAACTGGTTCATGAAAGTATTGAAGATGCTGGTATTACTGTCAGGGGAAAGAAATGTTGACAAGAATAAAAGAATTGATAAAGAAAAACAAAAAAGTGTTTCAAGTGGCACGGAATACTTATGCAATTCTTGTCGGTACAGCAGGGATACTGAAGCGGAAAAAAGGAGCGGGCGAGCATCTGAAAGCTACTTTCTCGCTTATAAAGAGTTCTTCAGAAATAAAGGGCTTGCCCGTCAATATCACTATAGAGCCTACCAACCAGTGTAATTGTCGCTGTCCTATATGTGAGACAGGAGCGGGCATCCTGGGGCGGCCGGCCCAGCATATGAGCTTGGAAGACTTTAAAACTATCATTGATAAGATTGCTGAACATACCAATACTTTGATGTTTTATTTCATGGGGGAACCGTTTATAAACCCACAATCCTATGCAATGATACGTTATGCCAAAGATAAAGGAATACCATTTATTACAACCTGCACCAACGGTGATCCGGTTAATCCTGCTAAACTGGTGGAATCGGGTATAGACGAAATTAGCTTCCAAATAGGAGGAATAACTCAAGAAACCCACGGCATGTACAGGGTGGGAAGTAAAATAGACCGTGTTTTGACCAACATACGTGAGACGGTACGTTTAAGAAACGAGAAAAATGTAAAAATGCGTATAGTCTGCGGTTTTATCCTGATGAAGCATAACGAAACCGAAGTTGAGGATTTCAAAGTACTAATGAAGAACCTGGGCGTAGATGAGGCGATAATTATTGATCCGTGTGTACGCACGATGGAAGAAGGATATATTTATCTTCCTTCCGATAAAAATCACTGGATTTATGATGTTGACGCTTTCCAACAGGGTAAGCTGGTACCCAAAATCCTGGCCCAGAACGAATGTCCCTGGATGTATTATTCCGTAACTATACAGGTGAACGGAGACGTGGTTCCATGTTGCCGGGATCCGCATGGGCAGTTTGTGATGGGTAATATCCTGGAACAGGATTTGAAGGATATTTGGAATAGTCCTAAATTTATTAAATTCCGAACCATGGTAAACCATAACCAGAAAAATTTAGTTATTTGCAGATTATGTTCAGGATATGGAGTGAGTGAAATAAAATGAAACCCACAATTCTATTTATGGTTCCTGCGGAATATGATGCCCTGGTTGCCAAGGGCGTTGACCATATGATCCTGGAGCGTGACGAGGAAGGGTTTTTTAAACGTTGTGTTACGGTTCATCCTTTAACCCAACGGACTCAGACAATAGATATTAATGAAACCCATGTTATTCATGAAATTGGGTTTGATCTGATTCTCGGTTCCCATAGACATAAACTTCTCCGATATTTACAGGTTCCCTTGCATTTTTTTAGAATCTTGAAAATCTGTGGGAGACTGGTTCGAGAAGAATATGTGGATTTAATTCGGGCGACCGATCCTTACTGGATGGGATTTTTCGCTTTGCTAGTAGCTCGAAAACGCGGTTTGCCCTTCTGCGTATCAATTCACTCGGATTATGACAAGCGTTTTGAATTGGACGGTAAATTGGGAGCGCCAACTATTTTAGGCTCTAGAAAACTG
This sequence comes from Syntrophomonadaceae bacterium, assembly GCA_012729715.1. Classification (GTDB taxonomy): domain Bacteria; phylum Bacillota; class Syntrophomonadia; order Syntrophomonadales; family Syntrophomonadaceae; genus UBA4844. Next base: position 3,329 of record JAAYCQ010000206.1, on the reverse strand, counting down.
GCAAAAAGACTGGAACGGTTCGTTCTCTCCAGAGCCGATTTGGTAATGCCGATAAGGGAAAGTTTAGGGAAGCGGGCAATCTGTGACGGAGCCAGGAGCGAATTAGTAAGAATTATCCCGCATGGAATAGATTTAAGGCCATTTTCAGAGGAAGCGAGTTATGATATTTATCAGATGTTCGGTATTGACAGACATAAAAAAATACTTAGTTTTGTGGGGCGTCTATCTAATGAAAACTATGTGGGCGATCTCCTGGAAATGGCTCGGCAGCTGTCCCTGCAGAGGGAAGATTTCATACTGGTATTTGCGGGTGGGGGAAATGAAGAAGACAGATTGAGGCACACTGTAAACAACGAGCCACAGTTGGGAAAAACAGTGCGAATGTTAGGCTTCCAGCCGCGGGAGGTTTGCATCGATTTGCGAAGGGCATCGGAAGTCAATCTATGTCTGATGGCTGGCTTCAGTCTGATTGAGGCCTGTGCTTCTGGACGCCCTGTTCTATCATATGATGTGGAATGGCATTACGAATTAGTTCATAATGGTGAAACCGGATTTCTAATTAAAGAACATAACATTAAACAACTGGTGGATGCAGTTTCATATTTACTGGATCACCCCGATGAAGCCGCCGAAATGGGTAATAATGCCCGGGACCTGGCTTTAGCCAAACACGATATTCGTATAACCTTGGAAATTAAGAGGGATTGTTATCGAGAATTGTTGAATGACAGGAGGTAAAAGACATGAATCACCGGATAACTGTGGTAGGGACAGGCTATGTAGGGCTGGTTACCGGAGCCTGTCTATCAGATTTTGGCCTGGAAGTTATCTGTGTTGACAAGGATCGCGATAAAATTGAGACATTGAAACGAGGAGTCGTACCATTCTATGAACCCGGGCTGGAAAACCTGGTAAATAAGAACAGTTCCGCAGGTCGCCTGACTTTCTCGAATGACATTAAAGCCGGGATTGAAAATTCGGATGTTATTTTTATTGCCGTTGGAACTCCTTCCCAGGAGAACGGTTCCGCCGATATTCAACATGTACAGGATGTGGCCAGAGATATTGCAACATACATAAATGAGTATAAGGTAATTGTAAACAAAAGCACCGTACCAATAGGAACCGTTCGTTTGGTCGAGGATATCATTAAACGTTATCAGAAACAGCCATTTGAATTTGATGTGGTTTCCAATCCGGAATTTTTAAGGGAAGGAGCGGCAGTGTACGATTTCATGCATCCCGACCGGGTGATAATCGGTACAGATAATGAACGGGCTGTATCGATTATGAAGGGTGTTTACCGGGTTCTATTCCTGAATCAGAAAACCCCTTTTCTTTTTACGGACCCAGAAAGCGCAGAAACCATTAAATATGCCTCCAATGCATTCCTGGCTATGAAAGTAACTTATGTTAATGAAATGGCTGCCCTGTGTGAAAAAACCGGAGCCGATATTGTATCTGTAGCCAGAGGAATGGGGATGGACGGGAGGATCGGCAATAAATTTCTCAATCCGGGTCCTGGATATGGAGGTTCGTGCTTTCCCAAGGACACCAAAGCTTTGGTTAATATTGCACACAATTATGGAGTCCAGATGAGCCTAGTCGAAGCAACTATCGCAGCTAATGAGAATCGGAAAAAAAGGATTTTATCTAAAATTGAAACCATTGTAGGTGAGTTACATAATAAAAACATAGGTGTTTTGGGACTAGCATTTAAGGCAGAAACTGATGATACCAGAGAATCTCCTGCCCTGTCAATCGTATCTGATTTAGCACGGCGAGGAGCATATGTCAAGGTATATGACCCCAAGGCTATGGAACAGGCCTGGTTGAAGCTAAATGGATTGGATAATGTGCAGTTTTGCGAGAATGAATATGCGGTAGCTGAGGGTGTTGAAGCGCTGATAATCATGACCGAATGGAACCAATTCCGAGGATTGGATTTAACCCGAATTAAGGCTTCCATGCAAAAACCTCTCTTTTTTGATTTAAGAAATATTTTTGAACCGGGCATAATGCGCAAGATGGGATTTGAATATTATTCCGTTGGAAGATCATAGTTATTTGAAATAATTTCGGGGAGAGGGAGAATTAAGTGAAAGATAGTAAGGATAAAAATCCAGAAGATCAGATCCTTTTAAATAATCCCTGGTATATTGAGAACCAATTCCAGATTCAGCTTCAGGACGAGGGAAAAAAATCGGTTGTTGAGAACCGACTGAAGATATTTGAAGAAGTTATTGGGGATTATATCCAGGTCACTAAATCACAAATAACTCTTTTGGATGCCGGATGTGGGGATGGAATCAATCTTTATGGATTGGTACAAATTGCATCGAAGAATGAGTGGGATATTAAAATTACGGGGTTGGACTACAATCCATTAAGAGTGGAAAGGGCTGGTAAACTAACCGGGATAAAAGAAGTAATCCAAGGGAATCTTCTGCAACTGCCGTTTAAGAATGGAAGTTTTGATATAATCCTTTGCAATCATGTTATTGAACACATACCTGAATATCAATTGGCCTTACAAGAACTGGTTCGAGTAGTGAAGCCGGGAGGTAGATTGATTCTCGCTGTTCCGAATGAAGGTTGTTTTTTGGCGTGGCTGCGGAATCATGTTTTTCAACCTTCAATAGCTGAAAGTACCGATCATGTTAATTTCTTTACCGGAGTTACTTTTTCGCAGGCACTTATGTTAGCCGGTATTCATTTAATAAATTTACGGCGGGAGGGATTTTTTATTCCCCACCTTAGTATCCACAGTTTTATCATGGAAAGAAAATTGGGGAGGGAATTTTTTGACATAATGAAAAGGTTGTTCCCTTCACAGGCTGCCGGTCTGATTGCAATATGTACAAAGGGGGATTCCTGTGGACTGGCATAAGATTCAGAATCAGCAGATAGACCATGCTCTTGAACAGTCAGAAATGGTTTTTAATAGTGAGTCGGTTATTACCCGGCTATGGGGTTTCTCAGACCAGCTTATCCAGCAAAAGCATTTAGTAAACATACTTTCTTTATATAAAAAAAATGATAATTTTAGACTACTTGATTTGGGATGTGGGATTGGAACTCTTCTTAATCAGCTGGCTCGATTTTTTCCGGAAGCAGAGTTTGTAGGTATCGATAGTAATGAGAATAGTATAAAACAGGCTAACTTGCATATTACAAATAACTGCCGATTTATATGCAGCCAGTTTAACCAAAACGAGGAATTAGGAAAATTTGACGTGGTCATATGTTCAGAGGTTTTTGAACATGTAGAGGATACTGGTCAATTACTATATGAAATAACACGTTTAGTGCGGGAAGGTGGATACCTT
>JAAYCQ010000205.1 GCA_012729715.1 Syntrophomonadaceae bacterium | reverse complement strand
TAATATTTTTACTTCTGCCCGCTTCCCTTAAAGAAAAGTTACCCATACAATCTTTAGGTCCAATCAGCAGCCTTAAGGAAAAAGACCTGAACCTCACGGATTTGCGCATCAAAGATACAGCCCGCAATCGTATAGAACATTTAGCCGGTGTTTTTGATGAATTAAGCAGCACCTTTATGGAGGAGACCGGTACAGGAAGCCAATCCGGGGAATCAGCTTATCTGGCTTACCTTTATGATGAAATCTCCGCCCATTTTTGCACTAATTGTTCCCGTTATGAGGATTGCTGGGGACGAAACTGCTACACTACTTCCCAGGAGATACTGGATATATTCAGTATTATCGAAAGCTGTGGGGAAGTTAACTACGAGGACTGCCCGGTCAGCTTCCGCCGGCGCTGCATCTATGGCCGGGAAATGATGGGGACTATCAATCATCTGTTTGATAACCTGCGTATTAACGAATACTGGTCGGGACGACTGCAGGAATCCCGCAGCCTGGTATCGCGTCAACTACAGGGAATCAGTCAGGTTATGAAAAATCTGGCCCAGGAAATTGATGTGAGGACAGTGATTGACTTTGAACTGCGGGAGCGTTTATTAAGAGAGGTACGCAAACGAGGACTGGATATTAAAGATTTAAGCCCGGTACGCAGCGGGGAACAGCAACTCTATATCAACACCATTATGCCTGCCTGTGGGGATGGCCACGGTTGCGAACTTCAGGTAGGACCGGTAATTTCCGGTTTACTAGGTGAAAAAATGGAGGTCTGTGATAAAAAATGCCCTCGTATTACTGGGAAGGGACAGTGTGAATTTACCCTGACTCGAGCCTTTAACTACCGGGTTAGCAGCGGAGCGGCCCAGGTGGGCAAGGAACAAATATGCGGCGATAGTTTTACTATTGCCACCCTTAAGGAGGGCAAAGAACTGGTGGCGCTCAGTGATGGTATGGGCGTGGGGGAAAAAGCCTGCAGTGAAAGCCAGGCGGCAGTGCGCCTGCTGGAGAATCTGCTCAGTACCGGCTTTGACCGGGAAACAGCATTGCAGACTATTAACTCCGTACTAATGCTGCGCACCACCTCGGAAAGCTTTGCCACCCTGGATATGCTGATGATTGACCTTTATACAGCTGAACTTGATGTAATTAAAGTAGGCAGTGCCCCTTCTTTTATTAAACGGGGACAAAAGGTAGGGGTTGTTACCTCAAATTCAGTACCTATAGGCATTTTGGATAATTTAGACGTAATAAGTGAAAAAAGAGCCCTGTATCCGCGTGATATTCTGGTCATGATCAGCGATGGGGTTCTGGAAGCCTCAAGGGATGTTGGCGGAGAGTACTGGATACAGGAGTTCCTAGCTCATGTGGACGAGAAAGACCCGCAAATACTGGCGGAAATGATAATCAACAAAGCCCTATCCCTTTGCCACGGCCAACCCAAGGATGATATGACCGTGATTTGTATGCACATAGAGCTTAATTAGATTTTGCTGCGAAAACTTTAATTTGAATGCATATTAGTGAATACACGGTTAAAGAGATGGTGTTTTAATTTTTAATTCTTAATTTTTAATTTTAAATTATCGTGGAAAAACTCCGTTTTTCTCTTTATTTTAGCCCTAATTGAATCCGCGTAGTTCCCTAATGATTCCGCGGTATTCTAATTCTTTAATGGGGGGGACAGTTTCCTATATCGTCATGTAATAAAATGGAAAAGCGTAAGCTTTTCCTACCACAATTAAGAATTAAAAATTCAAAATTCATAATTCCCCTGCCGGGGTTTACCTCAGGGGGGAAGTTGGGTAGCATTAGGATAGAAAACTATTTGAGGTGAATTTCTAATGCTGGCCCAAGTATCAAAATATATTAGAAAGC
>JAAYCQ010000204.1 GCA_012729715.1 Syntrophomonadaceae bacterium | reverse complement strand
GAAAACATATTCTGCACATGCCAAATTTACGCATATAAGCTCTGGGGCGTCCGCATATCTTGCAGCGGTTGTAGGATCTTACCCCGTATTTGGGCTCACGCTTTTGCTTAACAATCATTGCCTTCTTGGCCATCCTTCTTACCCCCTATCTAAACGGCATTCCCATATGTCTTAAAAGTTCCCGGGCTTCTTCATCAGTTTTGGCAGTGGTTACTATAACAACTTCCAGACCTCTGATTTTATCAATTTTATCGTACTCTATCTCTGGAAAAATAGTCTGTTCCTTTATGCCCAGGGAATAGTTACCCCGGCCATCAAAAGCCTGAGGGGAAACACCCCTGAAGTCACGTACCCGTGGCAAAGACAGGTTTATTAACTTGTCCAGGAAGTTATACATTTTTTCTCCCCTTAAAGTAACCTTGCAGCCAATTGCCATACCTTCTCTCAGTTTAAAGCCGGCAATGGATTTTTTCGCCCGGGTAACTACCGGTTTTTGCCCGGATATAATGGTGAGGTCATTAACCGCCCCATCCAGAGCCTTGGGGTTCTGTATGGCTTCACCAACACCTATGTTAATTACTACCCGCTCTATGCGGGGAACCTGCATGACATTTTTGTATTGAAATTGCTCCACTAACTTTGGTACTATTTCAGTTTTATACTGTTCATACAACCTGGCCATTAACCAGTTAGCCTCCTTTCCTGGAGATTAATCTATTATTTCTCCACAGTTCTTGCATACCCTGACTTTTTCTTGGTTATCCAGTATTTTGCTGCCAATGCGGGTGGGCTTGTCGCATTTGTTGCAGAGCAGCATAACATTGGAGGCGTTCATCGGTGTCTCTATCCTTAAAATACCTCCCTGAGGTATAGCCCGATTAGGTTTCTGGTGTTTCTTAACCCGGTTAATACCCTCAACTACAACTTTATTGGCTGCGGGTAAAACTCGAAGTACTTTGCCCTTTTTACCAGCATCCTTGCCGGTAGTTACCAGGACTATATCGCCCTTCTTAATTCGCATTATTTACACCTCCATCGACTACAGGACTTCCGGAGCCAACGATATTATTTTCATAAAGTTCTTTTCCCTGAGTTCTCTGGCTACAGGTCCAAAAATACGTGTACCCCGCGGATTATTATTATCATCTATTATCACTGCTGCGTTTTCCGAAAAGGCTATATAGGAACCATCAGGCCGCCTGATTTCCTTTTTAGTCCTGACCACTACCGCTTTGACTACGTCACCTTTTTTAACAACTCCGCCCGGAGCTGCTTCTTTTACACTGGCAATAATAACATCGCCTACAGTAGCATAACGTCTGCCCGAACCACCGGGTATCTTTATACACAATACTTTTTTGGCCCCGGTGTTATCTCCGACCTGAAGCATTGTCTCCTGTTGGATCACGGATTTAACCTCCCTTCAAATTGAAAAGGACTTACTCTAGAGTCTCGGCTTTGCGAACGATTTCAACCAGCCGCCATCTCTTGTTCTTACTCAAGGGACGGGTTTCCATGATTTTTACCACATCACCGGTTTTGGCTTCATTATTTTCATCATGAGCCATATATTTTTTGCTGGTTCTGATCGTCTTTTTATAGAGAGGATGCTGTTTAACGGTTTCTACGCTGACGGTAATAGTTTTTTCCATTTTATCGCTGCTGACCGTTCCCATCCTTACTTTCCTGTTTGCACGATTATCTGCCACCCTTAGACCTCCTTAAATAAGTTTTGGCTTTTTCACCAGTACGGATTTAGTAATCGTTTCCCCGGGCAATTTCCCTTTGTCTTAAAACTGTCTTACACCTGGCAATATTCTTCCTAACGTCCCTTATTCTCATCGGATTGTCTAATTGTCCGGTAGCAAGCTGAAACCTCAGATTGAATAACTCCTCTTTATAATCGGAAACTTTTCTGTTTAGTTCATCGTCGGTTAGCTCTCTCACCTTCTTAGCTTTCACTAACCTCACCACCCATTTCTTCTCTTTTTACAAACTTGCACTTGATTGGCAGTTTGTGCGAGGCCAGGCGCATGGCTTCACGCGCAACTTCTTCGCTGACGCCGGATAACTCGAACATGACCCGACCCGGTTTAACCACTGCTACCCAGTGTTCCGGGGAGCCTTTACCTTTACCCATACGGGTTTCAGCAGGTTTCACGGTCAGAGGACGGTCGGGGAATATTTTTATCCACAGCTTCCCGCCCCTCTTAACATAACGGTTGATAGCTATACGGGCAGCTTCTATCTGGCGGTTTGTAATCCAGGCCGCCTCGAGAGCCTGTAAGCCATAATCCCCATAGGTTATGGTGTTACCCTTATTGGCTTTACCGCTTAAATCAGGGCGATGCTGTTTTCTATATTTAATTCTTTTTGGGGTAAGCATTATTTTTCTGCCTCCTCCACTGCTTTCTGTTTTGGTCT
>JAAYCQ010000203.1 GCA_012729715.1 Syntrophomonadaceae bacterium | reverse complement strand
CCGTAGTGCCGGACAGTTCAGATTCCTGTAATATATGCTCAGTGAAGCAGACTACAGTTCCATCATTACCTTCATAACCCAGCACGCCAATGTGACAACCGGCACTGCCGGCTATCCAGCTATAGTCGTCTTTAGTCCGGTATCCCCATGAGTCAAAACTATCTGCTGCTGCACCGTTAGCCGGTCTGAAAGGCAGATCACCCGTAGTGGAGCTTATAGTGTGCTTATAACCACTGCAAGATGCATCATACACCTTACTGAATACCGTGGTATTAACCCAGGGGCCGGGAGCCAAGATTAAGTTGCCCGGACTAAATCCCGGTGCTGGTTGCCCGATAACATCTTGTTTATATTCCTCGTCTACAAATGCCTGCACCTGGTTAGAGCCATTTACTGCCGCCACCCGCAGCCAGGTATTTTGAGGCCAGAGGAAGTAGCTCCCTTGACTGGTTGATTCCCAAATACTGGTATTCAGGGATTCCCCAGCTCCTAGCGGTGGCATCTGAAGATCACTGAGGTTCATGTAGTAGGCAGAGGCACCGGCTGCCTGTAAAGCACTGAACTGGGTAGATCCTTCAAAAATATATGATGCCATTTCAAATTCAGCAAATCCCCCGGCCGGGGTAACTACCTTAAAATGGGCTATGCCGACAGGGGTATCTTCCTTCAGCACCAGGAATCCATAAAGCCCTGCGGGCAATCCCGCTGCCAGGGACGCTTCTATTGATTCTTCACCCACGCTAACTAAAGCAAGGTAATCGGGAACAACCTGGTTATTTGAGCTAACTACCTGTAAAGATAGGTCTTCCCCCTGTACCCATATTCCTGAAGAAGTACCCAAATCACTATCATAGATTGTTAGTGTTTGCGCTTCTTGATAACCTGGTTGCACATAGTTGGGACTGATACTTAGATTAGGGATTACATTAACGTCTACCTGTTTTATTGCCGAGCTATAACCGCTTTTGCTGGCAGTTATAGTTATAGTAGCAGTACCAATTTGCGAACACCAAAATGTAATCGGATAAACTCCGGCAGCCGTTGGAGTCCCCAGGGTAACCTCAACAGCTGATGGAGCGGTATTGGCAACTTGTACATTGGCATCGGTCGGACTGACAGTTAAGGTAGCACTGCCCTTTCCCCCTTTGTTAATGTAAAATACTTCCGGTGAAAGCGTCATAACTATTTGCCCGCCACCGCTGCTTCCTCCGCTTCCGCCACTGCCACTTCCCCCGCTGCTCCCGGAAGAGCCGCTGGCAGCATTCTGGTCAGCCTGGTCAAGGGCATCGTTCAGATTATCCATCAGGTTATCAGGAGGTTCGTCACCGGGGTCGTCGCCTTCACCCTCTCCTTCTCCTTCGCCCTGGCCCTCACTGCCGGGGTCGCTTGCTCCCTGGTTGTTGTTCATTTCACCGGCGCGTTCTCCTACCCATCCTCTCTGCTGCGACCATTCTCTGGATTCAGACGGGCTCATGGGGCCAGGAGGTGATGGTGGTCCTCCACTACTGCCACTTCCGGAACTTTGTCCGGGGGACAGGTTCTGGGTCTGCCCGCCGCTGCTCAAGCTTCCGTCTCCTTGCAGCAGGCTCATACCGCAGCTGTTGCTGCCTACGGTGTTGCTCCAGAAACTGCCTCTGATGGCGGCTACGCCCCAGGGCATGTCTACTTTTACTTTTACTTTTTTCTTTTCGGCAGTTTTGTACCAGGGCTGGGCGCTGGATTTGGCCGCCATAAGATCGAAGTTTTTATCCCGGCTGGCTATTTTGCTGTATTTGTTTTTGGCTGCGATTTCTTTTGCTTCTTCTTCTGTTTCCTCTTTGCCGGTATATTTACTGGCTAAAGCGCCGAATAGTTTGCCATTGGTCAATTCTACTTGCAGGTCTTCTACTGCAGTTCCGGGTCTTCCGTCTTTTACTATGTAGGCTCTGCCTATAGATGTTTTGATTATAAGTTCACTGTCAGGTTTCAGGAGTATGCCGCTGCCGTCAGGATAGTTTATTTCCACCTGTCCATCTTTACCGGTAGTTATGGTATCTCCTTTTCTTACTATACTAGCGGTATTTATGGTTTGGACTTTTTCACTGCCGGCTCTTTTAATCTCAACCGTTCCGTTTTTTACTTGTAGTTTGCCTATAAGTTCTTGCTGGCTTAAGCCCGGGTCTTTGGTCAGCAGAATGCTCAAGGCTCGGGCTAAATCTCCGCGGGCAAAGGGCTGTTCGGGTT
>JAAYCQ010000029.1 GCA_012729715.1 Syntrophomonadaceae bacterium | reverse complement strand
CCGTTCCCTACACATGATTATTCTGCGATTCGCCTTATGGGTAATATTTATTAAAAAATCCGCGTAAATCCTTAGTTCCCTTGATATATTACACGTAGCAGGATAACCCGCCATCAACTAAAAATATGTTTCCGGTTAGCCAGCTTGAATGATCAGAGGCAAAAAATAAAATGGCTCCGTTCATATCTTCCGGGTAACCTACCCGTTTCATAGGAAATAACCGGTTCAGTTTATCCATTTTGCCTGCCGCTTCCAGGCGGTTAATTTCACCCTGTAACATGGGTGTTATTATATGGGAAGGACAAAGGCAATTAACCCTGACTACTGGGCCCAGGTCTGCTGCCATAGCCCGGGTAAGGTTTACCACTCCACCTTTCATGGCACAGTAGGCGGTGGACTGATATGCACCCAGAGTACCCAGTATGGAGGATATATTTATAATACTGCCTCCACCGCTATCTTGCATTAAGGGTACCATCACCTGGGATACTTCAAAAACACTGCGCAGGTCAATGCGATACATCTGGTCAAAATCCTCCATAGTTGTCTCCAGGAAGGGCTTGCGCATAGCCGACCCCGCATTATTAACCAGGATATCCAAACGACCCCATTCGCTTTTAACCAAATCGCGTATTTTTTCAATATCAGCCCGGACAGTTACATCCCCTGGACAAGCCAGGGCGGTTCCACCCTTTTCCTTTATCTCTGCTACCGTCTCCTCCAAAGGTCCTAAACGTCGTCCCGTAACCAGTACCCGAGAGCCATTTTCAGCCAGGGCAATTGCTGCCCCTTTTCCAATACCGGTACCTCCACCGGTAACTACAGACACTTTCCCTTCTAGTTTCATCCCCTTAAACCCCCTTAATTATCTATATCTGCCAATCATTCTACAAAATTAATTAATTTTCCTCTATAGACTACGTTTTTAGTCGGAGACTTTTTAGAAATTCAGGTTATTAATAAATTTCTCCTGAAAACCGGGGTAGTAGGCTAACTCTATACATTGAATCTTATCCTGAAGTATTCTGGCTTCCCGGCGTTTTTTATCAGAGAGCAGAGCCAGCATGGCTCCCTGGGCAGCAGCATTACCTATGTTAACTACTTTTTCCGGGTCAACTGCGGGAATCATTTTAATTAACATGGCGTTCTCAGGGTCTATATAACTGCCGAAAGCACCGGCCATATAGATGTTTTCTACTTGTTTCAGGCTTACTTGTGCTGCCTCCATTACACTATCTATTGCCGTTCGTAAAGCTGCTTTGGCCAGTTGTAACTGCCTGATATCCTCCTGGTTTAGTGCTATCGGTGTACCTGCTCCGTTATCCAGTAAAACAATTTCCATCCCCCGTTCACTACCTCTGGTAACCCATTGCTCAGCTGCTTTGCTGGTAATAATACCTTTATCATCTATGTATCCTGCCTTTAACATGCAGGCTATCAAGTCGATAAGAGCTGATCCGCAAATACCGTTTGCTACTTGAGAACCGGGAATATGAAATTGCAACTTACCATCATTGTCCAAATTCACCCGATCTATTACCCCTGCACCTGCCCGTGCTCCACAGGTAATTCCCCCACCCTCAAAGGCTGGGCCGGCAGCAGCAGAAGCAGCAAAGAACTGTCCTTTGTTACAGAGCACAACTTCGCCATTAGTACCAACATCAATAAAGAGGTAAATACCTGCTTTTTGCGATTGCAATGTAAGTAATCCCCCTATGGTATCAGCACCGATAAAACCACCTGCCTGGGGAAGAATATAGACCATGGCATTATTACCGGCAGTAAAACCAAGCTCGCGAGCACTGAAGTTTAGCTCATCCACTACTAATCCGCTATATGGGGCAGCAGCAAAACCCGACGGGTTTATGCCCAGTAACAAATGCATCATAACCGGGTTTCCTACAACTGCAAAATCATATATATCATCAGGGCTTATTTCAGCATCCCTTAGCAATTCTTCGATGGCTGTGTTTATATTATTTATTAAAACCTGGTGTAAGCGGGCTAGCCCATCAGGATTATCCAGGCAATAACTAACCCGGGATATAACATCAGCCCCATATACCCGCTGCATATTAGTTTTAGCAGCCATACCCCTGACTTTACCATCATGCAAATCTATCAGGGCTGCAAAAAGGCTGGTACTGCCCAAATCCAGAACTACTCCGTAAGCACTTATTTCTTCCCGGCTTATAGCTCTTACCAGCTGTCGGTCAAAAACCAGACCATAAAGCTCCAGGGCGGGACGGCCAACCCTATCCAGGCTGGATAATTCGTTCCAGTTACTGCTGCCAAGCTGCAACATTAATCCGGGCAAAGCATTTTTAATACGACGCTGTAAAGGAACTGGAGCTTCTTTATCCAACCCGGGTATAAATATTTGGCGGCGCTCAACCCGCGGCTGTATATTGTTTATTTCTTTAAAAAGTTTTACCTTTACATCGGAACCAAAATCACCATAATGCAGGTAAACATCTACCGATTCATTGATGTAACAGTAGCAGGCTAGTCTTTCCCCAATTTTAATTTCTTCCGCCAGCAGGTATTCTCGTTCCTCTTCACTTATCTCATTTACCTGTCCCTCAATGCGCACCTTACACTTACCGCAGGTGCCTCGACCACTGCAGGAACCGGCAACATCAATACCATTGGCGGCCATACTATGCCAGAGATTAGCTCCGGTAAAGGTATAGTATTCGTAATAGCTGCCATCCGGATAAATAAGTCTGATTTTTACTTTTTCCACCATAATCACCTGCCCGACCCGGCTATTATTCTATGAGGGTGGGTGTAGATATTAAATCGCTCACCCCGGGCAAAACCCAGTACTGTAATTCCAGATTTTTGAGCTATTTCCTGAGCCAGGCTGGTTACCGCTGCCCGGGAAACAACCAGTTGTATACCCATCGCCACCAGTTTTTGAATAATTTCATGGCTAACCCGCCCGCTGCTTAAGAATATTTTATCGTAGCAATTTATCCCGTTTATTGAACAATATCCATACAACTTATCTACCGCGTTATGCCTGCCAATATCCTCCCGGCTTACCAGTAATCCTTCCTGATTGGCCAGGCTCATTACATGTACACCTCCGGTTTGTTTATGCAAAGCAGAGATATTAAGATGGGCTTGCATCAACCAGCTGAGCTTTGCAGCCGGGCAGCAGATATCCGGTATATTTTTAATATAGTTCTGCACTGACGGCCGGGCAATTACACTTACATTTATAGTGGTATCGTCAATCTCTATCTTTTTAATATTAGCACTGCTCGAAACCTGACCCTCCATAAGCAGATGTCCGGTAATTAATTCATCTAGATGTGAAGGGGTGCAACAAATATTTTTATAGAAAACATCATTAATATAAACATTAAAACACTGTTCATTTATTATTACATCCCAGAACTCCTCTATGCCTTTCTCTGGTGAATATCTGTGGATTAAACGATATACCGTTTCTTCACCCAATTTATCTACCTCCAATGCCTTTTTAACAGTATGTAACACCAGTCTGTAGAATATAAAAAAAGGCGGCCCGAAGCCGCCTTTTTTTCCATTATGTTTATTCTGCTTTGGTTTCAGCCATTAGGGCAAATGCAAATATAAACACCCATACCATTGAGGCAAGAAACGCAACTAAAGCTCCGTTCAAATCTCCGCTACTAGCTAACTGTTTATTGCCCATACTATACATAATGTTAAAAACCACCAGTCCCACTCCGGTCAGAATAAAAATTATCTTTTTAAACCCGGCCGATAGCTGGAACTTCTTAGCCCAGCCGCAAAACTTAACGAATATAAAAATTCCCAGTAATACCATTAAGAAGGTAAATAGTCCATTGCCCCAGATCCCCGGTGCCGCGGGTCCTGATGAGCCGAATAATGCCAACACTTTTTTCCCCCCCCTCTCCCTTCTTTTATTAAAAATATTGTATTACTTAAATATTACTAAAACAAGGGAGCTTAGCACCCGATGGGTACGACATATTCAGGCACATTCCCTGTCCTATCAAGTAGTTATTCTCTATACAAAATTAATTTCCTGCTTAAAAAACATAATTTTTGATAAAAATAGTGTTTCCACTACAAAAACCATGAATCTCTTATGTAGAAATTCCTGTAAAGCTTTACAAGCCATTATTATTTAATTATAATAGTTTCTGCGTCTAAAAGAAATAAAGTAAGTAAATCAGATAGCCGCAGGCCTTTTGGGCCTGAGGAAAGTCGGAGCTCCACAGGGCAGGGTGCTGGATAACGTCCAGTGGGGGTGACCCCAAGGCAAGTGCCACAGAAACAAACCGCCGGGAGCGGAGGTCAGAGGTCGGAAGTCGGAAGTTTTCTGGTTGACGGGTTCTGGTCTCCGTTTTCGGTAAGGGTGGAAAGGTGAGGTAAGAGCTCACCAGCATTTAGGTGACTAAATGGCTCGGTAAACCCCATCCGGAGCAAGACCT
>JAAYCQ010000202.1 GCA_012729715.1 Syntrophomonadaceae bacterium | reverse complement strand
TTTTACCTCTTATCTTGGTCAGGGTACCCCGGAATTCCTTATCCAGGTTCATGAAACCTTCTTCAGCTACTATAGTACCACCTTTAGCCTCAAATTCTTCTTTGAAATATTTGGCTAAACCTTTGGCGTAATCATCCGAGGTACTGCCAAAGATAGCTGCTTTCTTAACTTTCAGGTCGTTTAGGGCAAAATCAGCCATACGCTGACCCTGGTCGGAATCGCGGTAACATACCCGGAAAATATAATCTCTAACCTTGCCGGTTTTTTCATCAACGGTTACTTTGTTGGCTGTTGCTGCCGGAGCAATCAGAGGAATCTGATTTTCCATCATAACCGAGGTGCTTCCTTCTACCGTACCACTGGTAAGGGGCCCAATCTGGGCAACCATGCCTTCATCTACTAGAGCTGCACTAACGTTCATGGCTTCATCCGTCTTAGATTGGCAATCTCTTACCAGAGGCTCTAATTGTTTGCCTAAAACTCCACCGGCTTTGTTGATTTCATCGATAGCTATCATAGCGCCATTTCTGGAGTTATCGCCATAACTGGCAACCTGGCCGGATAGTTCACAGTTAATTCCAACCTTGATGGTATCTTTGCCGGCAGCCTTATCTCCGCCTGGTGTCTTGTCCGCGCCGCCACCACAACCTGCTACTACTACCAGCATAAAAACTGCCAGTACCAACAGGGCGCTTTTTTTAGCCCACTTTTTTTTCAGCACTTTGCATCCTCCCTATTCTTTATTAGTTTTAATGCGGTTTTGTTGTTTAAACATGAGAAACTTAGCCGCTATAGTTTCCCTGTTCTTACCCTCCCCCCTTTACCCATACCACGTCTACATATTTCCCTTTATTATCACACTTTTTTAGTTTCGTTTCTATAATAAATTCCTTTAATATCATTGGAATATTTTACACAATTAAACGCCATGGGCGTGCGCCCATAATCTGTAGGGGCGAACCCGTGTGTTCGCCCGCGGTTAGCTCATCTATGTCTATCGTGCTTTAAACCGTGGTCGGCTGGGCAGACACATGGGTCTGCCCCTACATACCTTACCCACCATTCCTCACTTATACAACATGTAATTCCCACTTACCGCAGCGGTCTCCCCAGCGCGCCAGTAATTCACTATTTTCATAAAATTGTACTACTTCACAGGCGTTGGAACAGCCTTTGCATTCAAAGCTGCTGGTTTTAAAGTTTATTTCCTGAATGTTAAATCCCTTAAATGAGGTCTTTCCTTTTTTACGGCTGGCGTCTCGCGCCAGTATGGCTGCTCCTATCGCACCCATTACCCCATAATGCTGGGGAACTATGACCTCAAGCCCCAGGTATTTATTAAAAGCTCGTACCAAACCCTGGTTGGCTGCTACCCCACCCTGGAACATTACTGGGGCCAAAATCTCCTTGCCTTTGCCCACATTATTCATATAATTCCTGACCAGGGCTTCACAGAGCCCGGCAACTATATCTTCCGTATTATATCCCAGTTGCTGTTTATGAACCATATCGGATTCGGCAAAAACAGCACAGCGCCCGGCAATCCTTACCGGGTTTTTAGCCTTTAAGGCATAATTGCCAAATTCCTCAATGGGAATAAGGAGACGACTGGCCTGCTGGTCCAGAAAGGAGCCGGTTCCGGCGGCACATACTGTATTCATGGCAAAATCAGTTACTACCCCATCACGCAGTATTATGATTTTGGAATCCTGGCCGCCAATCTCAATTATAGTTTTTACATCTTCGGCCAGAGCGGAAGAAGCTATAGCATGGGCAGTAATTTCATTTTTCACTATATCTGCCCCCACAATCAGGCTGGTCAAATAGCGGGCACTGCCGGTAGTAGCTGCACCTGCTATCTTAACATCAGCAGGCAGTTCCTGGCCTATGGCATGTAATCCTTCTTGAACTGTTTGTATAGGCTTGCCATTGGTACGCAGGTATTGTTCTACTAGCAATTGATCCTGGTCGTCAATTACTACCAGATTGGTACTTACCGAGCCTACATCTACTCCCAAATATCCCTTAATCATATTACCAACCTCTCGATTCCCCGTTTTGCTTTGACCTCCCGCCGTTTTTCCAGTAAATCAACAAAGGCTTCCAGCCTGGTCTGCACCCCGGCTTTCCCCGTTTGTTCATCTATAAATAAGGTTAAAACCGGTATACCATAATCTTTACTGACCGCCGGTATAATGCTCTTGGCTACTATCTCCGGTATACAGGCAAAGGGTGCCAGCTGAACTACCCCATCGAAACCGTGGCGGGCATAAAGAATAGTTTCCCCGATGCTGTTGGCTCCATGTCCGCCTATGGGCGCCTCCCCTAAATAAGGTTTGGCGATCTGAAATACGTCTCCTTCCAGGTTTACGATGGTGTTTTTTCTAGTGTAGGAAGTAAGGTAAATGGAGCGATCGGTCTGTACCCCCATTTCTCCCAGCATTATTTGAATATAATGGTTGGCTGCTGGTTCCAATACCACATAAATCTCACCTATAATTCCAATTTTTAGAGGATTGCGGCTGCGGTCCTGAGCAACATCACGCAGAAGCTTTAGCCCTTCCTGCATGGCATCCTGGATTTCTGCCTCGTTATTAGCCTTATCCAGCATCTCCAGAGCCTGCCATAGTTTCCTGGTAGTTTCACCCCGGTTAGTCTCGTAAGGCCTTATTTCATGGGATAATATTTCCACCTCGTCTATAGCCTTGATTTTTTCCCAGGTAATGCGCAAGACCTGGACAAATTCTTTTACTGATAAGCCTCCGGTTCTTCTTACCCAGCGTAATTTTTTTATAAAATCCTTAAGATCACACAGGGGGGGCTCAAAGGCTATTACCTTAACGCCGGTATTGAGTTCGTCCAGGATGTATTGATGCATTACCCAGTACAGCCCGGCTCGGCAAGGTCCCATGCCTCCGGAAGTCAATATCACCTCCGCACCTTTCTCTGCTACTTCCAGATAGGTTCCCATCAGGATTTTAAAAGGAATACAGGCAAACTCCGGAGCATGACGCACCCCCAGGTCCAGGGTACGGCTGCTGGGTTCCGGAGGTACAATACATTCGTGCCCTGTATTTTCTACCAGCCATTTTAGTGCCAGATAAGAATAGCCCATATGGGGAAAGCTTATTTTCACGATTTATCCCTCCTGAAACGCAACATGTCCAAAAATGCCTCAACCCGGGTCCTTACCCCAGCATCACCGGTATGCTCGTCCACTGCAATGGCAAGATAAGGTATTTGCCCATGCCTCCGAGCCTCAATCTCCAGCAGGCGATCTACTATGGAGTCGGGACCACAGGCAAAGGCAGTTATATGAATTATCCCATCTATGTTTTTTTGTTGCATAAAATGAAGAGCCCCATATACTGCCCGATTAGAAAAGTACCAGAACATGCTCTTGGGCAGGTTGCGCGCCTGTCGGTTCATCATTTTATCGCTTAGCATGTCCTGGGTATATACCCTTACATTTTCTTTCTCCAGCAAACTTAAGATGCGACCGTTAATATAGTCATCATATATAGCATAAGGGTAACCTACCACCGCTATCTGTAAATCCGGTTGGATTAGTAAAGGTTTCCTCTCCCCATTGGCAAATAAGATCTCTATGGCTTCTTCCGGCATCATGTTCTGAGAAAGCAGTTTCTTAAAACGTTTTTGAACAAGTAATGCCCTCTGGTAAGCCTTCTTTATTTCTGCTTCCGATTTCCCCAGTAATTCCCCCACCTGGGAACAAACATTTAGTAATTCGTCCTTCCCTTGTTTCAGGTCAACCCGAACATCTATTATAGGAGGAAGATTATCCATAGCCAGGCGAACCATATCAGGAAGACCCAAGAATTTGGGACAAAAGGTTTCGGTGCCAAAATCGCCATGTTTGCGAACGCTTACCAAACGAGGGCAGAATATGTAATCTACTTTAGAAGCAAGATCAGCGACGTGACCATGGTAAAGTTTGATAGGTATACAGGCATCATTGACTGCTTCCCTTACTCCGTCATCCAATATATCTCTGGTAGTAGGGGAAGAAACGATAACTTCTTGATTAAGTTCTTCAAAAAAAGTTTTCCAAAAAGGAAAATAAATAAAATACGCCAGTGAACGCGGAATACCTATTTTAGACACTTATGTAAATCCTCCTAAAACTCCCCGGCATAGCTCATACTGTAAGCGCTCTTCTAAAGCTTTACCCTCATATCCCCAACCCGGCGGGTAAAGCGAATTCTATCATAATATTCTATCAGAGGTAGCGCATACTTTCGAGTAGTTTTCAATATATCCCGGGCAGTTGCCAGGCTCAGTTCCTTTTCCTGCGCAAAATAAGCGGCAATTATTTTTTTTCCTTCCTCTATAGCCTGGCTTGAAAATACGATTTCCTGGTTTATTTTTACTAAGATGCCAATCTCAATCATATAGGCCAATACTTCATTAAAATCCTGTTCGGAAAGTCCGCTTATACTGCTTAGCTCATCTATCCCCGGGGGAGTAAACATCTGTTCCTCCATTATGTGGTTGATTTTTTCGATAATTTCCTTTTCCCGCGCTCCGGGTTGGGCTACTCGCCCGGGCAAGCTTAACTGGTTAGTCCGACTTGATATGGTCCCGCTTTCTTCCAACTGTTTAAGTACCAGGTTAAAATCTTTGGGGTTAATCTTTTTAAAAAAGCGGCTACGCATATCTTCCCGGGGGTAACCTGAACGCATCGGGTACTGGCGGTGGTATTTATCCAGGGTTTCGACTATACGGGCATTAATAGCTTCCAGGGCATAGGAGCCCATGTAAACCTGATCTTTAATTATAATGGCTTTTTCATCTTCCACCAGCTGCTGTAGTTCCTGTATTAACTGCTCCCGGTTACTGCCGGTAAGTTTACTTAGTTCGTCAATACTCAGCAATTCTTCGGGATGGGATTCCAGTTCATGCAACACCACATCATAAAGGCTGCCTTCCTCTTTTATAGCCAGTTCATCCAGAACCTCTTCCTTAAATCTCTTCTGTTTGGGGGCGTTGCCGTCAATTATGATTCCCCCCCCAATAGTGGTAACCGGGGAATAGTATCTTATTACAAAACGGTCACCTTTATAGGCGACTACCGGTTTTTCCATAACAATCTGTACAAAAGCTTCATCTCCCGGCTGTAATTCGTCCCGATCCAGTAATACTACCCGACCCAGGGTCTCATCAGTACCCAGGTGAAAGCGTACCCGGTTCCAGTTTTTTAAGGTTCGCTTGCTGGAACTGAGCAAACGCAGGCGGGTATCTACCCGATAGCTGGGGGTAAGATAAGCCGGGGTAGCCAGGAGGTAGCCCCGTTTAATTTCACTTACTTCCACCCCTTGCAGGTTTACCGCTACCCGCTGACCGGCATAAGCGGTATCAGTTTTTTCGTTATGTACCTGCAGAGTTCTTATCCGTACCGGTTTTTGTACCGGCATTAGCTCTACGGTTTCACCCTGTTTTAATTGCCCTGACCACAGGGTTCCAGTTACCACGGTACCAAAGCCTGAAATAGTAAAAACCCGGTCTATAGGCAGACGGGCTTGACCAAAGGCAGGTTTTTCTTCCACTTCTGAAACCAGCTTTTCTATCAATGCTAATAATTCCGGTATTCCTTCTTTAGTTACTGCTGATACGGCAACCAGTGGCGCATCCTTTAATATAGTGGTGTTAAGATATTCCCGTACTTCCTCTTCTACCAGCATTAGCCATTCTTCATCTACCAGGTCCTTCTTAGTTAACACGATAATACCGTTGTTTACACCCAGCAGTTCTATTATGTCCATATGTTCACGGGTCTGGGGCATTACCCCTTCGTCGGCAGCAATGGTCAGTAACACAATATCTATACCAAAGGCTCCGGCCAGCATATGCCGGATAAATCGTTCGTGTCCGGGCATATCTACAATAGCGGCCTTTTGTCCTGAGGGCAGGGTAAAAGGGGCAAATCCCAGTTCTATGGATATGCCCCGCTGTTTCTCCTCTTTTAGCCTATCCGTATCTAAACCAGTCATGGCTTTGACCAGGGTAGTTTTACCATGGTCAATATGCCCTGCCGTACCTATAATAAACCTCTTCATTAATTACCTCTTCCTTTTCGCCGCGGATTACCGCCACCCTCCGACGTCTGTTGACAGTACCCCCGCGATTAAGTCAACCAGTAACTCAGCGTCACCCTTCAGCAACGTCCTTACACTGATTCTCATTTTGTCATCCTGCTTCCTGGTTACCAGAGCGGGACTGCCCAGGCGCAGTTCCCGGGCTACTTTTTCCAGGGCATTGTCGTGAAACTCAATATCCACCCCAAAACCGGGAATTTTATAGGTAGGATAGGCTCCTCCTCCTACCATGTCTTCCAGATCTACCAGGGTTAAAGAGGCCACTTGTGGTAAAGCGCCTATACGGTTTTGCAAATCATTTAGAAGTTCTTCGGCCTGATATTGAAGTTGTTCTGAACTACGGCATAACATACGAATCACCGGAATAGTCTCCTCCGGTTTACCCTCCAAATACTCCAAAAGGGTAGCCTCCAGGGCGGCAATAGTTAACTTGTCCACCCTTAAAGCCCGGGTAAGCTGGTTCTTTTTCATGGCCTCAATATATTTCTTGCGGCCTACGATAATTCCGGCCTGGGGTCCACCTAGCAACTTATCTCCGCTAAAGGTAATTATATCGACTCCAGCAGCTACACATTCCTGCACCGTGGGTTCATCTTTTAAACCCCAGTCTTCCATATTGTATAGTATTCCGCTGCCCAGATCCTGCATAACTGGAATACCGTGTTCCTGCCCCAATTTAACTAATTCAGATAGCTTTACCTCTTCACTAAAACCAATAATTTTATAATTGGATGTATGGGCGGTAAAAAGCAGTGCCGTTTCTTCTGCAATAACTCCGGCAAAATCACTAATATAGGTCTTATTAGTTGTCCCTACTTCCACCAGCCCGGCTCCACTCAGTTTCATAACTTCGGGAATCCGAAAAGCGCCGCCAATTTCTACCAGCTGCCCCCGGGATACAATAACTTGCCGGTCTCTTGCCATAGTATTAAGCCCGAGCATCACCGCAGCTGCGTTGTTATTTACTACCAGAGCTGCTTCAGCGCCGGTTAGGCGGGTTAATATTTCTTCTACATGAACATAGCGCGAACCTCTTTCACCACGTTCCAGGTCCATTTCCAGGTTATTATAATTGACTGCCATAGCTGACATATAATTTAGGGCCCTTTCCCCCATTGGTGCCCGTCCCAGATTAGTATGCAGGACCACACCGGTACCATTTATAACTTTTTCCAGGGTTCCCCGGGAGGACTGTTCCACTTTTTTTTGTAATCGTTTTATGACTTCCTGTTTTATTGCATCCCGCTCTATTTCTTCCTGCAGAGAACGTAATTCTTCTCTAATATCATCTATTGCTGTTCTTAAAAGGTTTATTACATAGTCCCGGTTAAACCTGGTTAGCAATCCCTGCACATCTTCATGCAATAATATTTCATCTACCGGGGGAATTTTTTTAAGATTTACCATTTTCAGGCTCACGCCTCCTTACGATGTGTAATATACTGCATTATATAATAATATAACGCTATGGCCATGTCTTTGGTAGTCCTGTAAATAAGTGTAGTTATTATTAATATTCCTAGTATCCCAAAAACAGGGTATATTTTACTCACCAGGCTGGAAAAACTGCGCATGGAGACGGGTAGAGCCAGGGTCATGCAAAGTATCAGGCAGAACCGGTAATTTAAGCCGGTTAGACCGGCTAAACGCTGGGTGATTCCATAAGCATTAGCAATAGCTGTGGTCAAAATACCTATCCATAACACCAGGGTGTAAATATATTTAGCTGGGATTGAAATTTTTCCTGCTACATAAAGCATAGGGACTTCATAGTGCATAACAACCGGTACAAATTTACATAAGGCCGTATAATTAACCAGAACCAGTACTCCCAGTATTAATCCCCCCCAGATAGCCCCGGTTATTCCATCTCCTGGTCGTCCCAGGGTTTGGTATTCGCTTAAGACCACCATAGCCAGCGAAAAATTATAAGCTACATAGAGTACTGCAGACAATAACCAGAAACGGGTTTCAGTCGGACATATAAAAGCAGTATATATTTCCATCGATTGTTTTTCTACAAAAAAGGCAGCATATCCGCTTATGATAAGCAGCAATATTATCTTAAGCGGTACCAGTACATTAAAGGATATAATCAGGCCCTGTTTTCCAGTAAGTAGAAAAGCTACTACCAGAACATAGGCCAGGAGAATACCCGTGTTTTTGGGTAAATAGAGATGTTCATAAAACACCGCCCCACTGGCAGACATCATAGTACTTATGCCCAGGAATAGAAATAGGGCTAATAAAAAGTCGATAAGTAGTCCGGTTCGCTCTCCCATCATTCTTTTTAACATATCCTGATAATTGGATACCTGCCAGCGATGGGCCAGATAAAGTAACATTCCGCCACAAAGAGCAAAAAGTCCGGTAGCTACCAAACCACCCTTTATACCGTATAATCCGTAAGCTACAAAAAATTGTACTATTTCCTGGCCGGAAGCGAAACCGGCACCAATGACTGCTCCCAGATAGCCCATTACCAGCATAAGGCGAACTTTTATCGCTCTCATCCCCTTCTCCCTGCCCCTGTCAATGATATCTATTTCATAAATATTCCTGGAAGCAGTCAAATACAGCATAAAAATATTCCCAGTAGTCAAGAATATCCAATAGACGCTGCTAAATAGCTGAGGATTTTGCATAATTAGTATTTCCCATAAATCGCCT
Organism: Syntrophomonadaceae bacterium; assembly: GCA_012729715.1. Lineage (GTDB taxonomy): Bacteria > Bacillota > Syntrophomonadia > Syntrophomonadales > Syntrophomonadaceae > UBA4844. The sequence continues at coordinate 3,435 of JAAYCQ010000202.1, read as the reverse complement.
GGTAATTTGTGGTTGTCATCCTGAGGCAAAGCCGAAGGATCTTAGACTCTTCGCTATCGCTCAGAGTGACATATAAGGAATATTGAATTATGCAAAACTCTAAATCATGAACTGGGAGGTAGGACATTTGTACAAAGCTGAAACTGCCATACAGGACAGGTTCTCCTGTCATTATGAAGATCCACTTTGTTTTAATAAAATTGAAAAGGCTATTTATGCCAGGATGCGAGATGTAGAATCGGGAAGAGAACTAGTTTTCCTTTGTATCGGTACTGACCGGGCTACAGGGGATTGTCTGGGGCCTCTAGTAGGTAGCAGGCTTAAGAGCCTTAGTCCCTCGGTTGCTGTCTTCGGTACCCTGGAAACGCCGGTACATGCTACCAACCTGCAGGAAACACTGGATGAAATATTCTCCGTTTATACTAATCCTTTTATCATAGCTGTGGATGCCTGTCTGGGAAATGTAGACCGAATTGGCTATATAAATGTTCGCCGGGGCAGCCTGAGACCAGGTACAGCCCTTAATAAGACTTTACCTGAAGTAGGTGATTTTCATATTTCAGGGGTGGTAAATGTAGGTGGGTTCTTTGAACACATGGTATTGCAGAATACCCGGCTATTTATTGTTTATAAAATGGCAGATATTATTGCCAAGGGACTTTATTTAGCACGGGTAAAATCTCTTTCCGGCCGGCTAAGCAGAGAAATTGAAGGAGAACCTGTGGAGAGTTAAACTGCCTTCATTTAGTTCTTTTCGTGATATGACCGTTTTAGGATATCAATTACTTCCCTATCCTCTACTTCTGTAAAATCTTGATAGACCTGGCTGACTGCATAAAAATTATCTGGTATTTCCAGGGCTATTAACTGGTCTACCTCTTCTAGTAAATTAAGATAAGCATTTTTCGAACTGACTGGTACCGCCACGGTAATCTTTCCATCAGTTTGCCGCTGTAAATATTTTACAGCGGCCTTAAGAGTAAACCCGGTAGCTATGCCATCGTCTACCAGCAATATATTCTTTCCCTGCAGGTCATGCGGGGGCCGATGACCCCGATAGCGTTTCAATCGACCATCAATATTTTCCTTTACCTTTCGTGCCAATACTTCCATAGCAGTACTATCCGTATTAATTATTTTCTGAGCTCGTTCAGGTATTAGAGTCTCTCCATCTGGTGTAACTGCTCCTATAGCAAACTCATCCCAACCAGGTGAAGCGATTTTTTTAGCCATAACCACGTCCAGGGGGCAGTTAAAATAAGATGCAATTACCTCTGCAACGGCTACCCCTCCCCGAGGAATTCCCAGAACCACATCAAATTCAATCTGCTTATCCTCCAGAGTCCTGGCTAATAAATGCCCGGCTTCCTTCCGGTTAGTAAACACCCCAGATCCTCCTTGCTATTTTTCCTTATATTTATCCTTCTTGAAATTAAGTACGCGCTCATTATCATTATTATGCTCTTTGGTACGGGTCATCCGACTGTTGCCATCAAGTGTACCACCCTCATCAATAATCAAGGTGGTAGCATTTATATCACCGGTGATAGACCCGGTCGCAGCAATTTCAAAACGGGTTCCGGCAGCAGCTTTTCCCTCGAGTTTGCCCGCTATTATAATATTTTCGGCTCTCACTTCACCCTTAATTTTACCCTTTTCCCCCAGAATCAGATCACCCTTAATATTAATGTTACCTTCCACCTGTCCATCAATCCTGATGGAGCCCTGGGAGTTTATGTCACCCTTTATTTCCACTCCGGAAGATATTAGGCTTTCAATATTTTGAAAACTGCGATCCTTTTTTCTCAATACTTATTCCTCCTGCTCTTGATATCTTACAAGGAAACTTTTCCCTAATCGCCTATTGTAGCCGGCAATTTAGGGTAAGTATATCCGGGGATCCTGGGATTCTCCGTCCTTTATTACTTCAAAATGCAAGTGTGGTCCTGTACTCCTGCCGGTGGTACCCATCCGGGCAATTTCCTGGCCCTTTTTAACTTTATCTCCCTCATTTACCAGCAAGGTAGAATTATGACCATATGCAGTTTTATAGCCATAGCCATGGTTTATTTCCAGCAGTTTACCATAAGCGCCTTTCCACCCGGCAAAAACAACGGTACCATCTGCAGCAGCTACTATTGGTACTCCGGAATCGTTGGCTATATCAATTCCTCCATGAAAACTGCTTCCCCCACCACCAAATGGAGAACTGCGCCAACCGAATTCAGAGCTAATATCGCCCTGGACTGGCCATTGGTTGGGTATACTGCGAAAATATGCCTTGTTGTTATTTACCCGGGCTAACAGTTCGTCCAGTTCCTTTTCCTGTATGGCCAATTGGGTCCGGATTTCCACAGTCTGTTGTAAAACTTCATTACCGCCTGTATTTCTGGCAGGGTAGTCCAGCCCGCCTTTTCCACCACGGGAGACTTCAACCGGACGATTGTTTTCGCTCTTAATGCCCATAATCCGTTTTAGCTGTATTTGTTTTTGAGCTATTTCATCCTGTTGTTTTTCAATCTTGTCTATTTCCTGGTTTAGCAGCTCTATGGTCTCTATCTTGTCACGATTATCCTGTTTAATCTGGTTAACGTGGCGAATATCATCTTGACTTACATAAAACCATACACCAATACCGCTAAAACAAATTATTAATAAAGCAAAAACTACGGCTACACCAGAAATCCATTTCCTGGACATGCTCCACTGTAAAGGCCGGGCTGTGCTATGGGGAATAAGCATAAAAGTCATCTGCTGGTTATGCTTCTTTTTCCTTTTCATCGCCTGTCCTCGTTTAAATGTAGTATATATTTAATTATTGCCATTTTTTAAGATATCATATCAATTTTCCCGCACTTTGTAAAACTTGCTCCCTTATAAGCATGTCCACCTGATCATAAAATGTTTCACGTGAAACATTTTATAGATAGGTTAATGGCCATACGAGTTACCTTCTCTATGATTACGATAAATATGTAGGGAACGACCCCTGTGTCGTTCCGAGCGATTTTGTTGATACAACACGACGGAACGGCACAGGGGTCGTTCCCTACAATCTATCGAGGTATATTAGCCTCGCCGGTCTAGCAACAAAACATTGCCGGGTGCAATTGCCAGCCTTAAATTGTCGTCATATGTGTCTGTTCTCTGGCCTGTTTCGTATCAAAAAATTCAGTGCTTTTAATAAGAAATCATTTTTGTCAGTGTCACAAAATCCCTATTTGCCTATCAACATTTCCAGCAATGTTTCACGTGAAACAATTTATAGATAAATCCCCGATAGTTCACGGGAGAAAGCTATCACCAATAAAAATTGCAGATAGGTTAATGGCCATACGAGTTACCTTCTCTATGATTACGATAAATATGTAGGGAACGACCCCTGTGTCGTTCCGAGCGATTTTGTTGATACAACACGACGGAACGGCACAGGGG
>JAAYCQ010000201.1 GCA_012729715.1 Syntrophomonadaceae bacterium | reverse complement strand
TAGATGAACCGGGAAAGATTGGAAGGATTATTAGTGGAATATATTTATGCTCGAGAATTAAAAAAATATTTCTCAGTCTTCGGAAGCTTTTATGATTTGAAGTTGGATTCTAAGGCAACGATACCTTGCCGCAACGTTTTAGAAATCTACAGTAATACATATCCAGCACTGCAGTCTTATGAAGGAAAGCAATACTACCATAAACCCGATGCTTTGTTCATAATGATGAATCCCGGTTCATCAAAGCCAGCGCAGGACGATTGTCATATTGATACACTAAGTTGTACGGATTTATCTGAGCAAATCTTCGAACAGTGTTTAGTCCCGGCTAAACCAGACGTTACCCAATACCAGGTAATGCGGGTAATGATGTTCAAACAATGGCAACATGTAAGAGTAATTAACTTATCTGATATTAGGGAACCGGAAAGCAGTGTGTTTGTCAAGCAGATTAAAGATTTGAACAATCCCGTACATAGTATATTTTCCCCCGACCGTCAAAATGAGCTACAGAAAGCCCTAGAGCTGCCAAAGCAAGCACCCATAATATGTGCCTGGGGTACAAACCAAGGATTGGCCGATTTGGCCCATCTTTGCTTTAAAATTATTCCTGCTCGTAAAATAGCCGGTATTCCGGCAGGAGACAATTTCTACTATCACCCACTGCCAAGTTTAATCTCTAAACAAAAAGAGTGGCTGACCAAAATAATGGAGTGCTTGCAGGAGAGTTAACAGAAAGAAACCCTGCCAAGTTCATTATGGCAGGGTATAATAATAAAATTTTACTGCTCCCCTTTCTGCTACCCTCCTAAGAGATAAATCCAGATCTTAAGGAATCCTTAAGATTAATTCCCTGTACTTTTATTCGCCTATAGTTTCCCCTGGTACATATCCAGGCTATTTTGCAGGTTTTCTTTTATTATTTCCCGCAGCCAAACAGGTTCCAGTACCTCAACGGTTGGTCCCCACATCATTAACCAGGGAAGCATTTCTTCAACCCCGCTGACCTGAAAGGTGACTTCCAGGTTGGCTTCCCCCACTTCCTTCAACTGCTGACTGGGGTGATAAGTAGTGACCTTAAATTTTTCCGCCAGGCGCTCTTCTACCAGCAACCTAACCGTCTCTACAGCACCATTATCACCAGTCCAAACACCCCAACTGGAGCCATATTGGTTTTGCAGAGTAAAATCAGAGGGCATTTTGAACGTACTAAGTTCTACCCGACGCAAATTGTTTATATGGTCCAGACGAAAAAGCCGCAATTCCTTTTGTTTATAACACCTGCCACTCAGATACCAGACGTTTTGCTGACAGAGCAAACCATATGGTTCTATTTCCCTTCTTTGTAGCTGTCCGCTGCCGATATGCCGGTAGGTAAACAGGAGGCGTTTACGGTCGCGGATGGCAGTTAATATAGTCTCAATACGCCGCTGGTTATCCTCCACCCAGGTTGGTTGAAAACCCTTTATCAGCACATATTTCTCGATTTCTCCCTGCAACTGATACCACTCCGCTATACGGTTGAAAATGTCACCCACCATGATTTTCATTAATACTTCGAAAAGCCGGGGCATTACGTTGCGCTCCTGAGGATTATTGGCCAGGGCCATAAGGAAGGCTATGCGCGGGTCATCCAGGCGTGCATCCTGTTTAAGTTCACGAGTAAAAATATAGCGGCGCTTATCTCCTCTTCCCCGGGCTACAATAGCCGCCGGTATTTCGTCATCTTCCCCATCTTCCGGCAACTTGAGCAGCTCTTCTTCAGGTATGGGAGCAAATGAATAGCCATAAGGATCATCAAAATAAACATTGAGCGTAGCAATTAAACGGCTTATAGTCTTATTGCTGGGTGGATGGCCTTTGGCACTCTCATAAGCTGCTACAATCTCCTCTCGACTGGCCCCTCCGGTCGAGCTTCTATTCAAAATGGTAAACAGTACATTTAAAAGAGCCTGGGGGTGGTCACCGATTTTGGGATAATGCATATTATTCTTGCCTCCTACAACCCGGATTCTTGTACAACTACATTTTAATCAAGAACGGGGACACAAGAATGTCCTAGTTTTCTTTCTGAAATTAGTTAGGTCTTTAGTTTATGATAACCCCCAGTACAGCGCACCCATCTCGGTTATTTGTTCACTGTTTGGCAAATAATAAATATGGTTGGAGGAGATGTGTATACCTGTTCCCTGGTTAACCAGGCAGCATATTCTAAAGCTTGTTGAATATCTCCCGCTTCCAGATCAGGATATTCTTGAATTATATCTGTAACGCTTTTACCTTTTGTCACCAGACTTACCAGTAAAGAAACCGTAATCCTCATGCCGCGAATGCACGCCCATGATGGATTGGTCGAAGCTAATACGATCCTTTTTCCCTAAAATCTGAATTCCCAACATAATTATTAGTGTCCCCTACCAAACATAATAAGTGCAATTTGTTTATTTTAACTTTTGTTCTTCTTTCATTACTTCATGATATTGGTGTTCAACTTTTTCATATGCTTCTATTAAATCTGTATATCCCAGCAAGATTTCTTTACCTTGATTAAATAAAAGAATGCCCCCTTCATTTTCTCCCGTATTTACTATCATTGCTTTCAGTTCGGAATAAAATGAAATAGTATTATTGTTTTCTATTTTTAATTTCTTTACAGCTAAAGAATAGTATTTAACCGAAATAGAAGGAAAAAAAGCTCTCATGAACCAATTTTGAAGTTTATTCTTCATCGCTATGTTTTCTTTGATCGTAGTATTATAATAATCTGTAATATCGCTAATAATAGTGTCAAATTTTGTAAGGTACAAATCTTTATATTCTAATGCTAGGTCGACTAGTTCTTTTAGAGCTCTTCTGAGATGTCTTTCTTTAATATAATTTGTTATGCCTTTTCCTGTAATAACTCCCAAGATCGTGCCAAGTGTGGTTGTAGCAGCAGGAATTAGTATCGCTGTTGTTCCCCCGGTAACAGGAGCAAAGGCAAAGCCTAATAATAATCCTAATTTAGCTCCTCCCATACCTCCTACCCCAACTCCTAATCCATCCAAAAGCGTATGTTCTCCGGCTGTCAGAACATCTTTTTCTTTTTTTACTACTTTCCAAGAGTTTTTGCCCAAAGATATAACTAACGTAATAACCGGTATAGAGTCTATGCAATTTCCCATATCATTTATTCCATCTAGAGTTAAATTCGTTAAATTAAACATATCTGTTTCGGACAGATTTTGATCTATTATTACCCGATCGTTATTTTCAAAATATGGTGCCATTTCATTATTGGTATATATAATTTTCTCTGGGTCTCTGGCCAATTCTTGATTTATATAGCTTTCGTCTGCTGTTGTTTTAACATCCAATTTCGTTCCATCCGCTATAAGGTCGAACCCCTTATTAGTACCAGAAATCGGCATTGTGACATCTGCTCCAGATTTTTTTAAATTTTCAAATGCTACCTGTTCTCCAGCATGACCCTTATATGTATGTACTTGTGCGTTAATACTATTAATATAGTCCATCAACTCCCCCAAGTTACTAAATTCCCTTTTATTGTGTAAATGTACTATTCCTTTCAAAACATTAGGGTCCAAGCGTGAGGTATTATATATTACATCAAATAATGCAATGCCAGCAACTGGGATTGTTTCTAAGCCAAAAAAATATTTAGCATCATTAACTATTTGTTTACTAAGAGGGATTTCTTTAAGTAAGTATTTTTTTACTTGATTATGATGATAAACTGATGTTGCGATGAAAGTGGAAACAATAAATAAAGCAGTGATTCCTAAAATCATACTGAGTGGTGCTATCACGTACAATGCTCCCCTTTCAAGTAGAGCAATCTGATATAAATAAATAATATTCGGTTGCCTATAGTCGAAGTTTTATTATTACATACCGGCGCACATAATACTGTAATTACAAAATTAGCTTAAAGTAGTATTTTTTATAGTGATTTGACATCTACTACCAATATTCCTTTTAAAATTTGGTATTTCTATTTAATCTTCCCTGCTTATATATACAAACAAGCGGAGCCTTAAAGGGCTCCGCTATTACTCCTTTTTTTGGGGCAACATATTATGCCATGTAGAAGGGCACCGACCTCGTATATTATCCCTTTTCCCCCACTCCCCCCCCCTACACCGCCCCTAACGCCTTAAACACCGCATCAATCGGGTCAGAATAGAAAATCGGTTGTACCTTAATCAGCAGTTCCGGGGGGACAGTCTGGAGGTCAACTACTGATACGGCCGGGATAAGTACACGCTTGGCACCAGCATCTACACAAACCTGCAGCACATGGGCAAAGTCGGAAATTTTCTCAATGGTGCCGGAAACGGTGATATTGCCCAATACCACCAGGCTCTCCTGTACCGGTCGGTCGATGGCGGATGAACATAGACCGATAACTCGGCCAGGGCTAATTCTGCACTCATACCGATACCTTGCAGGTCGGTGGCATGCATAAGGTAGTCTTTGTTTTTAGTGGTGATACCGCTGCTGACATTTTTACAATTGGCCGTAAAGTAGCGGAAAGCAGTGTCGATGCTTTCTTTTACCTCTTTACGGGAGCCCAGACCGGTTCGTTCAAATTTGCCGGTTCCAGATACAGCCTGATTCTCTAGTTTAAAGACCCCAATCATCCCGGAGTCGCCCTTGCCTACCAGATAAACATGACCCGGTTTGCCCAGCCCTTCTGGAATAAATTTTCCCCCTCCCTGCTCGGGGACGGAAACGAACTTCTCCTCCAGGGTTTCCCGGTCAATATAGGAGAAATGCACATCATAAAACTCCATGCCCCCGATTTTCTTGAGCTGTTCTTTTACCCGGCGGCGGCCTATCAGGGCATATTTCAGGAATTCGGCCACATCCTCGCGGCTATATTCTCCGTGGAGATAGAGTAGTTTTATCATTCCAGAAACGGTTTTGCGAACGGCGATAACATCACGCTGGTTAAGGTTATTCCCCAGCTTAAAATAGCGGTCAATAGCATCCGCAAAGCTCTGCTTTCTCATTTCCCGCAGATATTCAGCCAGATAATCCACTACAAATCCGTAACTATGAGTAATCAGCTCGGGACGTATTTTGGGAATTTCCCAACCGGGCAAATAGTAGTGCATACGGTCAAAAAAAGCGCTGTCATTGGCCATTCCTTCCGGGAAGGGAGCAAACAAGTGGGAGGTTTTTAATAAAGAAATCCAGGCTCTCGTTATTGTTGCCCACAAAGACCATGGAGGCATTGGCATTTTTCTCTTCTTTACCACGAGCAAAAGAGGCCGAAGCCATGTAATCCTTCATAATCTGGATGCCATCTTTATCCTTGAAATGAATTCCGGCCACTTCGTCAGCAAACTGTCCCTCAGTATCGTGCCAGAAGACTATCTTTCGTTTTTTCCCCGGCCTCAGGGTTTCCTCGAATTTTTTATTCAAACTTTGCTCAATCTGTTCCCTTTCCATCTTTTCCTCCGCTGTTTGGGCTTAATAAACTTTGTCCACCGATAATATATCATCGGTGGACTGTTCATTGGCTAGAAGAATATAGTTATAAACAAGCTCTAAACCCTTTATATGGGTAGTCGACGTATTCTTATAGTTCTCCTACCCATATACCTGTTCCCTGGCCAACCAGGCAGCATATTCCAAAGCTTGTTGAATGTCTTCCACTTCCAAATCGGGATATTCTTGAATTATGTCCGAAAAGCATTTACCCCGTGCCACCAATCCCACCAGTAAGGAAACAGTAATCCTCATGCCACGAATGCACGCCTGTCCCCCCATGATGGATTGGTCGAAGGTTATACGATTATAACCCAGCATGGTAATTCCCCCTAATTTCTTATTTCCCGATATTATAGCTTGGCTATGTAAATTATGTCACGAAACATATTCCACCAATAAACGCTAACTGCTATATCGATGAAGATTACTATTAATTGTACCACCAATTGGTAATAACAACCAATATCTTTCGGCCTGGGTAATAGGTAAAACCTATGTTATATCTTCGCCAACAGTTCGTCCAGTTTGGCGTAGTTGACTTTGACGCCATCATCGAGGTCGAGGGGGATGCGCATGTCAGCGTAGTGGTGGACGAGTTCTTCATATTTTTTCAGTTCCAGGGTTGCTTGGCCGAAGGTTATACGAACAAAATTAACAAAACGGGTGACAATATCGTCGCTGAAGTAATCCTCCTCCAGTATGGGGATGACATTACTAATTCCATTTATTATCAAATTAGCAGTTAGCTCATATTAAGTTTAAGAAATTAAAACGACGTTTGTTTGTCGCTGATTTGAATAATCAAAGAGGTTAATACCGGAAATCCTGATTAGACGAAAAAATGGTAAAGGGGGTAGCAGCTTATAAAAATATTCAGGGGAAAGAGGTAAATCCCTCTTTCCCCTACTAAAATTACTACTATAAAACTCGAGACTAGTCTAAAGCTTAAGCCAACATATATTCCCTGGCTTCACCGACAATAACTACCTCAGTATTTTGGTTAACACAGGTGGTTTCAATCTAAACCATATGTTTGTCTTCGAGTTTCTCTTTTATTACAGCAGTACGGTAATGGTATCGCCAATGTAAACCGGCTTAACAAATTTTAGATTCTGCATGGCATATACATTACTTAAAAGAGGGAATAAAAAACAGCATCTTAGGGGTTTATGTTAAAACCTTTTTACCCCTGGGGCATACACGCTAAGCCGATAACTCGGATATATGCTGCATTGATTGAGCAGATGCAAAGCGAAGAATAAGCAAACGGAGAAAGGGTGGATATAAGTAAATAATAAGGGCAGTATTCCCCTATAGAGATACTGCCCTTTAATTTTAGCAACATGCCACTTTTTCAGGCAATCTTCCTAATTTAGTTATTACAGTAACATCTAGTGCATCAAGAACTCTCTGTGCCTTTTCCACTGAGATTCCATGATACTCATTTTTTTCGTCTTTCGATATCTGAGCTAGTGAGACATTAAGTCTATTTGCCAACTCACTTTGAGAAATCCCTAAAGCAATTCGTAATCCTATTAAGTATCGTCCTAAACCAACAAAATTTTCTAATGCTTCAAAATCAAACCGTTTAATCCTTTCATAATACTCCACTTCCTCCTTAAGTTGTTCATGAAATGCCATACTAGGCTCCATTGCCCTGTGTACTTCTTCTGCCGAAAGTCCCATTTCCTGTAAAGCTACTTTTTGTTTTGCCATAAATTCTAAATCGGCATTTAGTCTTTCAACCATTGTCTTGTATTCGCTTTCGGTCCTAATCATTGAAACTCCCCCCTTTCTTTAATGATTTAACTATCTTTATAATCCCCTTTGGTTCAAAAGTATGTCGTTCAACTCTAAACGCTGCAGGGAACTGAAGTTGGTTACCAAACCGGTCAACTATACCTGATGGTTGATTGAAATGTGGGTACAACTCAACTCGGTATTTGTGCCACATAGGAAGCTGTCTTTTAGTATAACC
>JAAYCQ010000200.1 GCA_012729715.1 Syntrophomonadaceae bacterium | reverse complement strand
TCAAAGCCTTCAGCATTGAATCCGGCTTTATCGAATCCTTCTCGGTCAAAACCTGATTTGTCAAAGCCCTCCCGGTTAAAACCATCCTTGTCAAATCCCTGTGAGTTATAGCCATCTCTGTCAAAATCCGCCTGATTCATACCTTCCCGATCATAACCTTCACGGTCGTAACCAGCTTTATCATAGCCTTCTGAATTATACCCTTCCTGGTTAAAGCCATCTTTATCGAATCCGGACTTGTCGAACCCTTCCCGGTCGAAACCTTCTGTATCGAAGCCTTGCCGGTCGAAGCCCTCTTTGTTTAAGCCTTCCGGGTTGAAGCCGTCCTTGTCATACCCTTCGGCATTGAAACCAGTTTTATCGAATCCGTCTTTATCAAAGCCTTCTCGATTGTAACCTTCCGGGTCAAACCCGTTCTGGTCATAGATCTTGTCAGCATCGGCGGCAGTGATCTGTTCTGCACTTTGTCCTTCTGCTCCGGCGGCCGTAGCTGCTTCTTCAGATCCTGGAACCGTTTCCGCCCCCGTGCTGTCTTCCAGCGAACTGGAGTCACGGAGAACTTCTGAATCTCCAGCGTCTGTATACAGATGTTCAGATTGTGCCGCAGCTGGAGCCCCTTCGCTGTTTTCCGCCGTGGCAAAATGTGCTCCTCCTGCTTCCCCTTCTCTGGCATTGAACGCCTGAGGTTTCACTGGCTCCGCTTCCATCTCCAAATCCGATCCAGATTTTACAAACAGAGCTGTCTCATCCTCCGTCTCAATGAAAATTCCCTTTTCATCGATTGCTCCCGGTACGGGACTTTCTTCGAACATATCTGTGGTATCGATGTGGATACCCGTTTCTCCCCCCGGTTCTCTGATATCGATAGCTTGCTCATGCATATCAACCGTATCGATATAAATTTCCGGCTCGGGCTGTACAAATATGCCCGCTTCATCTGCGGTATCAATTATGACCCCGGGCTCCGGCTGGACAGCTATAGGAGTTTCAAACATATCTGCATTATCAATAATCATGCCTGATTCTGGTCCTACTACATCTGAGCCTGCTACAGGCGGTTCAATTATAATCCTGGGCTCGGGCTGTACAAATATACCCGCTTCATCTGCGGTGTCAATTATGACCCCGGGCTCCGGCTGAACAGCTATAGGAGTTTCAAACATATCTGCAGTATCGATTATCATACCATGATCTGCCGGTTGTTCAACTTCTCTTATATCAATTGCTTTTTGCCCTATGGCACCCGTATCGACATAGAATTCCTCACCACGCCGTCTGCCGCCTAATTGGTTGACTTCCTGGAATGCACCAGGACGGGCATTTCCGGTTCCCGGATAAGATCCTCCGGTAAGTGGTGATGGTCCTCCGCCGGTTGGGTACATGGGCGTTCCGCCTGCCGGGGGTATGAACCCGCCGCCGCCCAAGCCGCCTAAAGCTCCTAAGCCGATAGATATCAATCCGGGAACGACAACACCAGTCACCGCTTCTGTGGTGTTGGATGGTCCGGGTATATTGCCTACCGAACCTACCCCCGCCGGACTTTCCGTACAATCACATTCACCAGGCGAACTTCCCGGAGTACCTTTATTTAAGTCATTAACCGAACCGCTAGTAACTTCAAAATGGGGCGTAGCCTTTACAACACCCATTCCTTTACCCCCTGAATCAGCATTCTGCGACCAGGTAGCCGGATCAGAGTCAACTATCGTATAGGTACCGGCTGGAATAACAATATTAGGAGACACCTCCCAATTGGCGTTGGGTGCACCACCCTGACCAGGAGTTCCCGTAGCTTGCCAGGGTCCGTATGTTTTACCATTGCTATCCTGCAGGGCAATAGTGCCGGGAGTTGCCCCCTGTGCGCTATTCCAGTGATAGTTCAATATGTAGGTTACCAGATGAGGGCCGTTGATACTAAATGTAGTCGGCACAGTTGGTCCATTTTGGACTGCGGCAATATTCATAGTATCTGATACTTGAACTGGTTCATCCAGCGGGTTGCCAGTTACAACCGCCGGAGTTGGCGGTGTACTTTTAGCAGGTTGTTTTTTATCAGTTTTACCTGATTCTATGTCCGGGGCTGCCTGACTTAATAGCCCAGCCCGTTCCAGCCCGTCTAAAGTCTGCTGGGCAATGCTCTTGGCGGCTGCCATATTAGCACCCTGGTTTAAGCCGGTATCCAGCATTTCCACAGTAATGAAATAATCCGGCAGGACCACCCCAATGCCTACGCCGTAGTCCGTGGTATATTCTCTTACTTCGCAGCCTTTCATCTGGGTGGTACGGATGTAAGAAACCTGCGATATCCCGTCAACATAATCGATCATGATCTGTATTTCATCCGGCTGAACCGGCCCTAAAACACTTAACATACACCCGCCGTCACCGTAGTCCCCCATGCCGGCATGAATGGCAAAACCATAGCCGGTAGCACTTTCTTGCCCAAAATTAAATTCTGTTGAGCCAAGATTGGCCTTGGATACCTGGGTGACTACATCCCCGACACTTCCTGCCAGAGCAGTTCCTGGTACCCAGGAAGATATCAGAATCATAAGCATAAAAGATAAGGCAAATACTATCCCCAGGTTTTTTTGGATTCGTTTCTTATTTCTAGCCAAATATAATATTGACAAGCTATTCACCTCCGCTCCTTAAGGCAATATTCCTACCAGTAGCATCCAGCCGGTAGAAACCAGCATAGCTATTACCGTTGGTATCATCATGTTTTTCATACCCTGGGCTCCCTTTTTCATCACTTCCGTACCAGCCGTAGCAGCAGCAGTCGTAATAGCAGCAGAAGCAAATGGCATTACTGCATTCCAACCTAGTACTACCAGGGCTAAAACGGCCAGGACGGTAAACGGAATCATAAATAGCATCCCATTACTAACGGCTTCCCGGGCAAACTGACCTCCGCTTTCGGCTCGTAAAACCGGATTACCGTTATTTAATAGCATAATAAGCATATTTACCGCCAGTAACCCCATTACCAAAGCGAGAAACATTGATGATAATAAGGTCATCCAGCTAAATTCGGGCTTACTAAAAGGAATTAGTATGCCAAATACCAGGAAGCATAGATATACAGGCCAGAACTTTACCGTTTTCTGGCCGGCACTACCTGCATAACCTAAATTCATTTCCATAATTAAAGCCTCCTAAAACCCTAAATTAAAACCCTAATCGTCCTAATAAGGCCCAGCCAAAAAGCAGAATAGCACCACAGAGAGTGGCCAGAGCAATACTAAAGGCAATACGATCACCGGACATCTGCCGTACCGTAAATAACGTAGGCCGAAGTGCCCATAAAACACCGGTCACCCCAAAAGCTACCGCCGTTTTCCATCCAAATGCCAGGGAGAAAATAACCCCCAGTAAGGCATAAATCAGAGTAGCTGAATAACCCAGGGCAAATGAGGAAATAGCCCAATCAATAGTATAGGATCGCTCTGAACCTTGAGCTAAGGCCCAGGCCATAGCTGCAATCAGCGCAATTCCTACCGTACCATAAACAAGACCCAGCATAGTAATAAGGACTACAGTGGAAGTATTGATTTGCCCGGTACGCAGCATATCCAGACCGGTTTGCAAAAAAAACAGGGTAAACGATAAGCCGGATATCAGCAGCGAAAACGGCCATGGCACTTGTGACATCTGGTTCTTGACTACTTCGCCCGGATTAATCATCATACTTAGCGCAACTTTCCATCTTGGCTGTACAGCCGGTGCAGTAGCATTCATTAACATATCACTCCTTAAAGTCTCTATCGGCCACCGTAACTGCCGCCACCGGAACCACCGCCGCCGCCGCCGGAGAAACCTCCCCCGCCGCCGGAGCCCGAGGACGACTTGCTTTCGGCTGCCTTTACAGTTTTCTCTGCTACCTGAATTGAATGCTGAATACTCTCGGAAATCTTATCAAAATTGTCACTTAAGCCTGCCATTGCAAAACCGGTTTGACTATGCCACCAGTACTGACCAAACCGGTAATCGTCCTCCTGCAAATTAGGAAAGACTATTTCCAGTTGCTTCATTACCTCTTTGGCTACCCCCAGAGTAACAGCGTAAACCAAATAATGTTCCCATATAACTAAACTGGGAATTTCGTGCCTTTCCATATTAGAAAAATGCAGTAAGAAACGTTTAAAAGCTTCCCATTTACGCAAATCCTCATGGGCCGGCTGAGAGCGCCGCTTAAATTTAGCCGGTACGAAAGCAATGAAGAAACTGCAGAGAAATATACTAACTCCGGGAAGGACGACTTCGGCTCTGATTAATATCAGGCCAGTTAAAAAGAATACCAGCGCTACTCCAGCAGCAATCCAGCGAATGCGGCTGGGAGTTCCTAGAAACCACTCGTTAGTTTCTCCAATTGCCGCCAGGTCATTTTTCCACCCTAACCAGAAATTATAGAAGCCCCGGCTATTTTCTTTGGAGTACTCCTCAATGTCATATAGATACAAATAAGGTTTGCCTTTGCTAATTTTGGAAAAGATCAAATTAATTAAGTCAATCTCATGGGGGCGCAACTTCTCCCGCTCGGCATCGTATTTTTCTTTACGCAGACTGATTAAATAGGTAGTGACTTCTTTGGTTCCCAATAAGCGTTTTTTCTCAAATAGTTCCTGCTCAATAGTAATATATTGTCGTCGGGCCAAATCCAGCAAGGTGGCAGTAATATCATGGGTTTTTACTTGCCCCCAGTTCCACAAGACCGATAGTTCCGCCGGGGAATAATCAGCCGGAAGTTCCCGGTAGTAATCGCCCTGAAACTCAGCCTGATACTCTTTACCGTATTTACGCCACATAAAAAATAAAGCAATTAAGGTTAAAATGGGAATTAGAATGGCTATGCCAACCTGCATACGAGCCTCCTGGCGCCGACGATTGGCACCTTCAGCCCAGCGTCCCTCTTCATCCATAATAATTGGCAGGCCCGCCTGCCCGGTAGAAAGTTCAGCGGGAGCAGCAGGGAAAAGCTGCAGAGGTAGAACCATACGCCCCTCCAGGAATTTATTGCTGGGCATATCCTCAATCTGCCAGGTAACCTCCCGGGGTCCGGTAAATTGAACTTCACCATGGAGGGGACCATGTCCCCAGATGCGGATATCAGTACCCTGCTGCAGATTTTCGGCCCCGGCCGGTAGTTGCAGCCGCACTATTACCTGACCCATCTTTTGACCGTTATCAGAGGAGACAAACTTGCGATAAAATTCAGCTACGTCAGTGTGCATTTTAATTAGGTTATTAACCCGATAACTAACATCAAAGGTGCGTTGTTCATCACTGGCGTTAATACTCCAGTCAATGGTAAGCTTATTAGCTTCCTGTTTAACCAGATAGGTACCCGGAGGCCCATAACTCTCCCCGGGGTTAAACTGGTAGGGACTCCCTTTTTCAGATACCAGGATATCCGTAATAGGGGTATTATCCTGGGGAAAGGAAACAAAATATCCACTATAGGAACCATGAAAAGTAACGGTTATATGCTCAGTCACCTGCATAGAACCATCCGGAAGCAGCTCGGCATCTATGGCCAGTTTATCCATTTCTAGACTACGGGCCTGAGCTGTTGCAGGATAAAAGGCACAAAACAATAAGGTGATAAATAGGGTATAAAGGATAACTGCTCCTAGCCTATTGCCTCTTCCCAACACTTCTAAAATCCCTCCTAAAATTAACCTCCGTTATCTATTAAAATTTCACCTGTACTGCCTGACGGGCTTCCGGCTCGCCCTGCAGGGTAAAATAGTCAGCCGGACCGAAACCCAGCATCCCGGCTACTAAATTAGTGGGAAACAGTTCAATCCGGGTATTGAATTTTTGTACGGTATCGTTGTAAAACTGGCGGGAATAGGCAATCTTACTTTCGGTACTGCTTAGTTCTTCCTGCAGCTGTAAGAAATTCGTGTTGGCTTTCAGTTCAGGATAATTTTCTGCCACCGCAAACAGGGAACGTAAGGCCCCGGTTAACAAATTTTCCGCCTGCGATTGTTCAGCTACTGATGTAGCCGTCATAGCCTGACTGCGCATCCGAGCAACTTCTTCAAAGGTGGCCTTTTCATGAGCAGCATAGCCCTGAATGGCATTAACCAGATTGGGGATTAAATCATAGCGGCGTTTCAACTGGACATCCACCTGAGACCAGGCATTGCGCAGCCTTTGACGCAGCTGTACCAGATTGTTATAAGTAGCAATTAGAAAAACTGCCAATGCTACTAGTAAAACCGAGACGACAGTAATTATGACAACAGTGTTCATTAGCAACCCCTCCCATATTATTTATCCGGCACTTAGCCAATCTTCATTCAGATTAATAGCTCAGTACTTAAAACAGGTTCCTGAAATATAATTTCTAGCTATCCCTCCCATTAATAATGAATTTTCTACCAAATTCCCTGGCAAGATCACATAATAGTTGCTCCAGATTGATACTGCTATCAAAAGTCCCTAAATATGCTTCGGTTTGGGTTTTGATTTCAAACTCGGTAACGTTTTTATTACCTTTAATTATGCTTATAGCATTCAATTCATGTTCGTCTATTACAAAATTCCCCATCCCATCTTCATCTTTTGGACTAAGAACGATTTGTTTTGCTAAAATATTAAGTATATATGGCTGAGTTTTAAAAAATCCACAGCGGAGTTTAACATTATATGGCATCGCTACCACCTCTGTAATACATTATATTTAGCCTGGTTTCGTTTAAAAATAGGGTTTTGCCATTCGTCATTGACAAATTATTGACACGAATGGTGCCAAAAGCTGTTATTTATTTTGGTAAAAAAATTAATATATAAACTAATGGTGGTGTTTTAAGTGACATTTGGTGAAAAGCTTGATTTTATAATGAATATAACGAGTACAACCAACAGTGTACTGGCTCGTGCCATTTCTATTGATCCGTCACTGGTCAGCCGATTAAGAAGAGGTGACCGAACTCCCTCCAAAAACCAAAACTACATAAGAGCAATGGCAGAGTATTTTGCCAGGAATTGTACTACTGAATATCAAAAAGCAGCATTAACAGAAATGCTGCAAAAAGATTTACCCATTAATAATAATGAATTAACTGCATTAATAGATGCATGGTTTTTAGAGGAAATAATGCCAAACAATTCAGTTGCAAACTTTATCGATGGCCTGACTAATTTTCAGTTTAGAAGAGCATCATTTGCCCTGGATACAGATAACCCGAATGTTATTAATAATAATGTGGAACCAGAGGATAAAGTCTTCTATGGAGCAGAAGGTAAGCGCAATGCAGTTATTAATTTCCTGTCTCTGGTGATAAAAAGGAACAGTCCTACAACTCTATTTTTATTTAGCGATGAAAATATTGAATGGCTAACAGAAGACCCTAAATTTACTGCAAAGTGGGCCGCATTATTATTTAAGGTAATACAGAACGGAAATAAAATAAAAATTATTCATGTAATAAACCGCAACCTTGATGAAATGCTTTTGGGAATTGAAAAGTGGCTGCCGCTTTATATGACTGGTGCCATAGAACCCTACTACTACCCTAAAAGCCGTGACGGAATATTTAAACGTACATTATTTATAGCGCTGGATACAGCTGTAGTTACTTCAAGTTCTGTAGGTGATGGGGTAAAAAGTGCCGCTAATTTCTTTTATACCGATAAAAATACTATTGCAGCACTTACAGAAGAATATCAAGAATATTTTTCGCTCTGCCGCCCATTAATGCGCATTTTTACACCAAACAACCCGGGGGACTATCTTTCCGTGCTTACTGAATTTGAGGAAGAAGAAGGTAACTCGGTATTAAAAAATGATATGTTTTCAGCTATAACTATGCCATTTGATGTGGCTGAGAGCATCTGTTCACGCATTGATGAAGATAACCGGGGTAAATTGTTATCCTATCACCAAAATAGGATACAGCGCTTTGAAAACAGCCTGCATAACTATTACTTTACTGAAATAGTTCCTATTCCTGATTTGCGGACAATACAAAGCGGTAAGGTTATGGTCTATTTTCCCCATATGTTTACGCCTAATCCGGTTTTTTACACCCCAAAAGAATTTAGTAAGCATCTGCAACATGTTGTCAAACTTCTGCAAACCTTTGATACATATAATGTACATCTTGTTCCAGCCAGCAAAATAGATGGTTGTTCCGTCTATTGCAAAGAAGATGTGGGCGTAATTATTGAAAAAAGCACTCCCCCGGCAATTACCTTTGCCATAAATGAAAGCAATATGAATGCTGCTTTTTGGGACTATATGCGGCTCATGTTAGGCAAGCAACCCCGCGATAAAACTCAACGAAGTATTACTATCGACACTATTAATACCATTGCCGAAACCTTAAAGGATTTATAATTCTTTCATTCCACCTCTATCTGGTCACATTAGTGTCCCCTATCAGGCACTATAATCAAGTTGGGGAAATAGTATAGCGCTGTTTACCTGATGATTATTTTTCCCTCCTATAACCCGAATTTCCGTACCATGGTCATGGTTGTTATGTCCCCGTTGCCTCATTAAAAATTAGTTTTTTTGATGATCAGTTTATAATATTCCTGAGCATAGCGCAAATATCCGGTTATTTGTTTGCTATTTGACAAACAATAAATACGGTTTAAAAAATGTGTTTACTTAATCAATGTTAGGAGTTGAGCAAAATGGATAAGAAAGAATTTGAAAGAATAATGGATCAGGCTATTGCGGCTGAAGTGGAATCTTATGAGTTCTATCGCGATGTTGCCAGCAAAGCCACCAACCCTGGAGTAAAGCAGCTTTTTACCGAATTTGCCCGCGAAGAATACGGACATAAAGACCAGTTAGAGGAGATAAAAGCCAGGGGAATCCAGGACTTCGATTTTGAGGGAGCTGCGGACTACAAAGTCTCCGAAACGGTTGATTTGCCGCTGTTGTCCGCAGGCATGAAACCGGCTGATGCCATAGCCCTGGCTATGAAGAAAGAAGAAGCAGCAGTTAAGATCTACTCCCACCTGGCCTCTTCTGTAAGTGACCCGGCTATACAAAAAATCTATACCGAACTGGCGCAAATGGAGACAGAACATAAGGCCCGCATGGAAGATCTCTATACCAATATGGCCTTTGGCGAGGTATGGTAAGTTAACATAAACCGTGCCAAAAAACAAGCGGGGTTTAAAGCCCCGCTTGTTTTTTACTGATTCCACCCAG
Organism: Syntrophomonadaceae bacterium; assembly: GCA_012729715.1. Classification (GTDB taxonomy): domain Bacteria; phylum Bacillota; class Syntrophomonadia; order Syntrophomonadales; family Syntrophomonadaceae; genus UBA4844. The sequence goes on along the minus strand of JAAYCQ010000200.1, from coordinate 11,252 downwards.
GTTAGAAATTACTAACTGGTCATCTGCTGGCAGCCGGGGCCCTGCAGGAGGCTGCGACCTCCGGACTGGGGTAGGACCTGTATCTGGGTGCTGATGCGTTCTTTGAGGGCGGGGACATGGGAAATGAGGCCGATCAGTTTACCCTCCTGCTGCAGTTCCGCCAGGGTGTTTAGAGCCGTATCGAGAACATCATCATCCAGAGCGCCAAAGCCTTCATCTAAAAACAGGGAATCTACCCTTACCTTACGGCTGGCCATAGCAGATAACCCCAGGGCCAGAGCCAGGCTTACTATAAAGCTCTCACCCCCGGAGAGATTGGCGGTCGAGCGGATTTCTCCTGCCTGGTAATAATCAATGACGTTTAACTCTAAAACCTGGTCCGGATTGCGCCGCAGCACATAGCGGTCACTCATCTTTTGTAACTGGCGGTTAGCATGTTTTATCATAATGTCAAAGCTTAAACCCTGGGCAAAATTGCGGTATTTCTTGCCATCAGCGGAGCCAATCAGGTTATGCAAGATCTGCCAGCGTCCCAACTCTTGCTTTTGTTTTTCAATCTCTTGCATTTGCGCCTGCAGCTTACGGGCGGTTTCCTGACTTTCACGCAAGGCCCTTTTATCGGCTCCAATTTCCTGCTGAATTATTTTTAACTCCTGCTCCCCAGTCTGCAGTTTTTCCTCCAGCGCTTCGTAAGATTCATCAGTTACCTTTTTATCCTTTTCCCCCTGCAGGTTTTTCCGACTGTTACTCAGGCTAGCGTTCAGTTTTGTCCCTTCTGTTTTCAGCTCTTCCTCGGCTTCGGCCAGGGACTGCTGTTCCTTACTTGATAATTTAGCCTGCAGGTAATCTTCTTCCCCTTCAAAATCAGTCTGACGCAACTGGCGGGCAAAACTTTCCTCTATCTTCTGTAGTTGAGGAGTCCGGTTTTGAATAGTGCTGGTCAGAGTTTTTTCCCTTTCCACCAATACTTCCTCGCGCCTTTGCAGCTTTTCGGCTTCTTCCCCGGCCTTCTCCACCGCCTTCTCGCCAAAGTTTATTTTTCCATCCAGGCGTTTTTCTTCCTCATCCGGGTTACGCTTGCCATAGAAAGCTAGTCGCTCCTGCTGCCGCTGCCCGTATTCTTCCTGCTGCTGCCCTAGCTTCTCCTGTTCACTATCCAGGGCGTTTTTCCGGGTTTGTAAGCGGGTTTCCAGTTTGCCCTGTTCACTCCGGGCACTGCTTATATCCTTCTCCAGTTGCAGCTTTTCATCTTGTTGAGCTTCCCAGAGCTTTTTACGTTGACCCAGTTCCTTCAAAATAGCCGGTAGTTTTTCCAGTGGCAAAGCCGCAATGCCATATTCGCCTACTTCATGCAGAGCTATCTCCTGCAGATTTTTTATCTCATCCTTTAAGTTCTGATACTCCTGGTTAAGGCGTTCATCCTCCCGCCGGGCATGCTCTTGCTGCAATATAGATTGTTGCAGAGCTTTATCAGATTGGATAAATGCGGTATGGCTTTTTTCGTATCGAGCAGCCAATGTCGCTGAGCTTTTCTGCAACCTGGTAATGGCCTTAAGCTGCTGCGAATAGTTGGTGATACTCTCCCGGCTCTGATTTGCCAGCATTTCCACCTCACCGCGGGTCTTTACCTGGGATAAATCCAAACCCAGTTCATCCATACTCTTCCGGCGTAGTTCGGTTTCTTTATCCAGTTGTTTTTCTGCCTGCTTAACTGCAGCAGCGACATGTTCCAATTCTATATCTACCTGGCCCTTTTGTATTTTCCGTTCTTCCAAATCCTCACTTAATTCTTTATGTTGCTTACGAACCTGCTTAATTTCCTCCTGGCTATCATCTATTGGAGGTACATTACCGCGGGCATAAGGGTGTTCAGTAGACCCACATAGTGGGCAGGCTTTACCATCTTCCAGCTGCGCCCGCTCTTCTTCCAAATCCCGGATGCGTTTTAATAACAGCATCCGGGTTTCCAAACCTTCAATCTTTTCGGCCAAATGGTCAACAGTCACTGCCCGCTGCCCTATTTCCTGGTTCAGTTGCTTTTGCTGCCCTTCTAGCTGTTGTACTTTTTCCCGGCCGCCCTGCAAATCCTGTTCCGCCTGAATAATCCGGTCCCATATCTGCATGAGTTTTTGCAGTTTGTTTTCCTGCTCCTTATATTTATCCAGCTCATCCTGCCACCAGTCTATTTCATGACCCTGCAAGACCTCTTTCAGTTTGTCCTCTCCCGCCTGCCAAATCTCACGCTGCTGCTCCTGCATTTCTTTATTAGTATCATAGGTAGCAGCTATTTCTCTCCCTGCATCCAGCAACGATTGCAGGGCTATCGCTGCCTGCTGCCTGGCAGAGTCCTTTTTTTGTAGCACCCCGGCCTGCTCTTGCAGCTGTTTAAAAGTCCGGGTAATACCGGTTAGATTAGTAACTAACGTAGCATCCCGCCCATTTTCCCGCAAATATTTTTCAATATCATCCAGGGTCTCGAGCATTTCCTTTAATTTCTGCTCACCCTGGTCTATTTCCACCTGCAGAGCCCTGCACTCGGTTTGTCCGTTATCAACTAGTGCCTGTATTCCCTCTATCTGCTCACCCTGCTGCTTAATTAATAAATCCATTTCCCGGACCTTTTTGGCTGTTTCCCCTTCCGTTTTACGTAAAATTTTAAGCTCATTTAATTCCTGCCGGGCCTTTTGCAATGCCTCAAAGGCCGTAGTGATGGCTGCCCGGTGCCGGGGTAATTCTTCCCTGACTCTTTCTAATTCGGCAACATCGCCAGCCTGCAGTTCCCTTAAATTTCTTAGTTGGGTATATGGAGCATCCAGGTTTACGGCCTGGCGAGCCCTCTGCAAACGCCAGCGGTCCTCCTGAAAAGCCTCCAGTTGCTTTAAATATTGTTGCCACTGTTCTTCCAGGGAGCCGATTTCGTTCTCCAATCGGGCTACCTGTTCCAACCAGGTCAAAGCCTTCCGTAAAGAATCGAGTTCTTCCCGCTGTTTTTCTTCCTGAGCCGTTTTATGGGCAATACTTCCCCGCAGTTCTTCTTCCTCTTCCGCGCTCAGCACCTTCATCCCGGCTATTTCAGCCTGGAGAATTTCCAGGCGATTTTTTTCCTCCCGCTGGCGCTCATGTACCTGGATAGATATCTCGCTATAAATTTCGGTGCCGGTAATCTGCTCCAGGATAGGGGCACGTTCGTCCGGGGGAGCCTGTAAAAAAGCTGCAAATCCACCTTGAGCCAGCAACATGGAGCGAGTAAAGCGGTTAAAATTCATACCTGTAATTTCTTCTACCTTAAGGGCCACATCGCGAATTTTGTTTTCCAATACCTGACCACTAATCGCATCCGATATCTCATGTTTATGTACTTGCAGTTCCCCATCGTGCTTCTTATGGGCCCGCTGCTGGCTCCAGTGGCAGCGGTAAGAACCATCACGGGTAGTAAAGGTTATCTCGGCATAACAACTGCCGGTATGGCGGGACATAATCTCATTACCGCTCTTATTCACCCGTTCCAATCGTGGGGTACGACCATAAAGGGCCAGGCAGATACCGTCCAGAATAGTAGTTTTTCCTGCCCCGGTAGGCCCGGTAATGGCAAATATGCCATCAGCTAAATAGGCCGGGTCGGTAAAATCTATCTTCCACTCCCCTACCAGGGAATTTAAGTTTTGAAAACGCACCTCCTGTATCCTCATCGTTAAGCCCCCCTATTCTGCCATCTGGTCTTCTATATCCAGCGAGTCTACTATTTCATTATGCATCCGCTGCAAATCCGGGCGCTGGGTTTCTTCCACCTCATAAGCATCCAAACAGCGTTCAAAAACCTCCTGGGGATGCAGCTCGGCAAGGGCTTCTCCCTCACCCAGGAGGCTTAACTCACGGTCCCACTGGCTCTTATTCCCTACCCGTAAGACTTCTATATCGGTTCCAGCTACCGCTTCATCCACTTTCTCCCGCAAATCGCCTATAATTTCAGCACCTTCATACATAATTTCCACCCAGGTATTCTGCTCTTTTGATTTCAGTTCCTCCAATTGCCCCTCAATCTGCTGCCAATCCCCGCGAATACCTAACAAGGCCTGGAAAAGCGGTACCGTAATGGGCGTAATCCTGGTCTCTGTATCAGTGAACTCCACCTGGATAACTTTCTTTTCCCGGGAAGCTTCCCCAAAACCCATCGGCAGCGGCGCACCGGAATAACAGCAATCTTGCCTTCCTGCTACCGTCTGAAAAGCATGCAGATGTCCCAGGGCTATATAATTAAATAGCGGCGGGAAAATATCTGCCCCTATCTGGGCCAATGCTCCAGGATAAAGCTCCCTGACCCCATCACCTTCTATGGTTTTTCCCCCGACTACCCATAGATGTCCCATAGCAACTATAGGGACCGGTTTGTCCAGACCGACCTGAATAGCCTTAGCCTCCTCGACCAGCAGAGCATAATGGGAGCGGATACCCTCAACCAGATTACGCCCCTTATCCTCCACACTTTCTCCCGCTTCTACCTTACGAATATCACGGTCCCGCAGGTAGGGAACGGCACAGACTATTAATTCCGCTTCCCCTTCAGGATTTTTTAATAATAAAACTTCGTCTTTCGCGTTTTCCTCCATACTCCCCACTATGTAAACCTGCAAATAGCGCAGCAATTCCCGCGGAGCATTTAAAAAAGAGGGGGAATCGTGGTTCCCCGCTGTAATAACGACATGCCGACAGGAGGACTTCGCTACCCGGTGTAAAAACTGATAATACAGCCTCTGCGCCCGGTTGCTGGGGGTAGTAGTATCAAAAATATCTCCTGCCACCAGCAACACGTCAATGTTTTCCTGTTCCAGCAGTATACTTAACCAGTCTAAAAATGCTTCCGCTTCTTCATATCTTTTGCGCCCATATAGGGAACATCCCAGGTGCCAATCCGAAGTATGTATGATTTTCATAGGCATTTATCCTTTCATTAATAATGAAAATATAATTTTAATTCACGCGGATCACGTGGATTATATTAGGATTTACGCGGATTTTTTTAAAATATTAGTTGACCCTGACTTCTATTTTAATAAGTGGTTTTGTGTCCTGTATTCATGGCTGGTTAGTTTATTTATTGACCTGCCATACCTCCTGCCAGGATTATGTGCTGGTTTTGGAGACGAGGTCATTACTTAAACAGGTTTCTTAATGCCTTTCCTGTAGCCCTGCCGGCTATTCGTCGACCTATCCGTTTTTGGGTTGCTTTGCTGCCTTTCGATACGGCATCAATATCTCCCAGAAGCCGAGCAAGAGCATACAAAAAACTCCGGAATCCGGAAATGCTGTTTCTGGCCACGTTAACCGCCTCCCCTTGAATTCACTCTGAAGTAGCCCTCTCTGATGTTAATTATTGCATACTACCGCGACATAATATTGTCATTTTTAAAAATGCTTTTTTGATTAGGAGAAAATAGATTTTAAATAGCCTGATATAACCTGGGAAATACCCGGATACGGTTATTCTCCTTATTGTAGGGGCAGACCCATGTGTCTGCCCGCGGTTTGGCAGATACCTGTTCGTTTATTATCACCCATCTGTTCGAGGCAACCCGCGGGCGAACACACGGGTTCACCCCTATAAATTACGTATCTTGTATAGGCAGAGGACGTCAAAGCACTTTTACTCATCAATTAGTTGTCGGATGCTAATATTCTGTCTATAAAATCCTTTAAATCCTGCTCTCCCATACGAATGATTCTATCCATTCGAGACATCTGGAGTAGCTGATTGACCAACCCCAGTAAATCCTTATCCTCTCTTACCGTTTCCTCCTGGGTCATTAAGAATCTAAGTGCTTTTAGCAGCTGATTCCTGAAGGGGCTGATACTGCCGGCGTTTTCTAAAATATAAATAATGGCCTGCACGGTTTCCATGATAATTGCGGATTTTTCCCCAGTAATGGTGCCAAACGAACCATCCGCATTCTGGCCAGCGGCTAGCTGTTTTACCTTACTTTCCTGGGTATCTGCATCCGGATGTGGGGTATCCGAGATATCCTTAGAATCCTGCCTATACATCTTTTTCGCTTTGAAGGTTACCTTGCTATTACTTCTTATTGGGGATAACAGACTCCCGCTGCCTATGGATGAAATACACTCATTTACGCTGTAGGAAATGTGCGCATCACTGTAACAGTTTATTTCAAACATATCCCAGCCATAAGGAATGTCAACCGGTATTACTATCGGCTCAGGCAACCCGGATAATTTGTTTTCCCGTTGGTATACCCCCACGAATGAGGTCAATGATGAGAGCAGGCGATGTTTTTGGGAGAGTTCAATAATATCTGCTGTGATGGTTTTAGCCCGCCTGGGATTTCCCGATTCCAAATAGGTTTCCAGTTCGGTGATTTTGCGTTTAGCCCATAGTTTCTCCAAAACCTCGGCGGTTTCAGTTTCTAGTATCTCATCTATTTCCAGTACAATTTCCTGGTTACCGCTGTAGCCTTTGATAATCATTTTATCCTGAGGACGTTTGCTCATTTTAAACACCTGGGTAAAGGGTTCCATATCGTATAATCGCCCGGGGATTTTACCGCCCGGTTCCAAGGAAAGGCCCTCCATCTGCAGAGTGATGTTTTCCATATAGTTGGCATGAATACGGGAAAAATGCCGGATAACCTTATCTTCGAGATTTTCTCCCGGATAGACAAATTCGGCATAGCCGTTTCCGGCTTCGGCAATGCGGTTGATAAAGAAATCATTTACGGTAGTATCGATGCCGATGCTGAATAACCGCAGGTTTTGATTGCGCGCCTTTATATAATTGATGATTTCATTTTCGTTTCCTACCTGTCCGTCGGTAAAAAGGAGAATGATTTTTTCATATCCCGGTGTTTCTTCATTAAGTGCAAACTTGATTGCAGGAAGGATTTCTGTTCCTCCCATGGATCTTAGCCCGTTTACCCATCTAGTTGCAAAATCCAGGTTTTTCTGGTTAAAGGGCAAACTCTTGGGGGAGAAGGGGTGCAGTTCGCTTTCAAAGGCCACCAGGTTAAACAAATCATCCGTCCCCAGGTTGCGCAGACAGATTTTCATAGCCTGGGCCGCCTGCTCCAGTTTTTCTCCTGCCATAGACCCGGATATATCTATTAGAAAGATGTATTCTCCGGCCTGTTTTTTATCGATGGGAGGAAATTCCGGCGTGTAACTGGCCAGCGCATAGTATTCATGGCGGTCGTTTTGGCCGTAAAGAATACGGGGCAGCGGTTCATCGGACAGTTTCAGGGACAGGATAAAATCTCTGTTCATGCGGGTAGTTCCTTCTGTCAGAAAAACGGATGCCGTAGTAGGGTCACTCTGTTCAACCTGGATACGGTGTGACACGGACTCGATGCTGATGAAGGGACTCAAAGTTTTTATGTTCATCTTCAACGAAGCCCGGTAATCGGTATCCCCTATGGGAGGAGTGATAAAATCTGCATCCGGTACCTGGTCAGTAGGATGGGCTTCTCCCGGGCCAATTTTCTCACCGGCAACATTACCGGGAATATAACGAGGCCCAACCAGGGTGGGAATAGTGATACGCATTTGGGCATCACCGGTTTTAATCTCCTGAAAATAATTGATATCAATCTTTACCTCTTCTCCGGCATCAATCTGCCCCAGGGAAATCTGAAATACATTGGCCCGCATACTCTCCAGTAAAAATGCGCTATCTCCCTGCCGGATAGCCTCATCATAAGCGGCAAAGGCTTGCTCTCTTTCCTTGATCTCAGTGGTGATAACATTTTCTCCGATAGTGGCGGTAAAATCGCAAATAGCTGCATCTTCCGGCATAGGAAAAGTATAGATAAATTCGGCATTTTCGCCGCTGTCGTTATGGTAATGCTGTTGTATTCTTACCCACAAAGCATTTCCCGCCAGGTCACCACTAATGTCCACTGCTTTCAGGGCCACAGATTTTTGGTTTTTCCGGTTTATTAATCCGTATTCCATCGAAGTCCCTCCTTTATTTCGCCTTAATCAGTTTCGTGGTATATTTCCTTACTTTAGCAATCAGGTCGGGCTGTTCTTCCAGCAGTTTGGCCGGGACATGAAGTTCTATTCCTGCTCCAAGTACAGCGCGAATATAAACATCCTCCCGGTTACCATCTACTGCTGCCCGATAATCGTCTATTGGCACCAACAATGGACAGTCAGTTCTATCCTCTGTTTCAGAGTACATAGTTTTTTCAATAACACTGGTATCAAAAGCAATGCCTTGAATCCTTGCCGGATGCTGTAGCCCTTTATCTTCCAGAGCTTGCTCTATCTCTTCCACATTCATTCCGCTAATAATTTCTTTGATTTTTTCCAGAGGCAGGTACTTTTCCTGCAGTTTTTTAATTAAGCGCAGTCTGGACAGATGTTCTTCCCGGTAAGTGGTTCCTACCCCAGCCCCATCCGGTGGTGGCAATAAACCCCTCCCGACATAGTAATGCACGGTCCTGTTTGTAACCCCGGCCTTTTGTGCCAGCTCGCTGATACGATATTTTTCCGACATTAGCAATTCATTCCTTTATTTGGTGTATGTAACCTCATGCTATCATCATTACGTAATGGTGCCAAGTTTCTAATATGTCACTTTATCTTTTTTTAACCAACTTCTGGTCACATTAGTGTCCCTTACCAGGCACTATAATCAAGTTGAGGAAATAGTATAGCGCTATTACCTGATGATTATTGGTGTTGAAAGGGGGATAAACATATGTATAATGCCCAGATTATCGAGCAGGAACTTACCTTATCCTATTTTGAGTTATTTAACCTGGAACAAGCTTTACAGGAGGTCCTGCCCCGGTATGGCCTGGTTTTAAATGGAGAAAACGGGCAGGTCAGGCATAGCCTGGAAAGTGTTGGGGGAAATATTCCCGTGCGTTTAAAGGGGTTAAAACTTATAGCAATAAGTGAACCATCCAATATGGAAATCAGCCTGGATTTCGGGACGGACCATGGTTTTACACTGATTATGTCCATGCCCTCCTCAACTAATATTACCTCCCAGAAACTTCTCTCCGCATTAGCTCATGATCTTGGTCGGGCCATCAGGGAAACCTCACCTCGGCGCTTTATTTCGGTGGAACATCTGGAAAGTTTCCTGGGCGCTAATTGTGAAATTGAACTGCTGGAATTAACTGATGCTTTGCTCTGGCCAGCCCTGCAAACTAGTGCAAAACTTTTTCATGACTTTCAATTCCTGGGAGAGCTTTCCTATCAGTATGACCTTCATTGTAAACCGGAGAAAATGAGAGTTGAGAGCCGGGATGGACGAGGCCGTTTTGTTAATCTAAACATCTTTAAAGTCTTTAGTAAGGATGAAGTTATTGCGGCTATCGGCATTAAAAAGGAAAAGGGATTTGATGGTAACCATTATATGTTGACGGTCCTTACTGCGCCCCAACACTGTGATTATATATACGATATTTATAACCAGAATTTCGAGCGCCTGCTGATGGAAGGAGCAGAACTAACCGGTGGCAAGTTTACCGGAGAACCTCGCCTGATTAAGCTGCCACGACAAATTGATTTCTGTGACCTGGTTCTGGACGAGCAGGCCGAAGCCCTGGTTAGGCGAGAAATTTTCCGTTTCTTTGAACTGGAATCCCACTATCGTTTAGCCGGCTTACCCTACAAAAGAGGGGTTGTTCTCTATGGACCTCCTGGCACCGGAAAAACCACCCTGGCCAAAATCATCCTTTCCCAGGTGGAACAAACCGTAATTTGGGCCCGCCCCTGTGACCTGGTCAGCCGCGATGCCATGGAAAGATTATTCTGGTTGGCGCGGGTAGGCCGACCCTCGGTACTTATTTTAGAAGATGTGGACCTTTATTTAGAAGACCGTACTTATCGCCGGGGTAACGATTTTGCCCTGGCTGATATAATGGCACGGCTGGATGGTTTGGAGGAAAATGATGGGGTACTGGTGATTATGAGCACTAACCGACTGGAAGTCCTGGAGCAAGCTATTGTAGACCGCCCTGGACGCATAGACAGTAAAATTTACCTGGGTGAGCTTGGCGCCGATAAGATAGCGTTATTGTTGGAAAAACGCCTGGGCAGCTTTCCCCGCGATTTTAAAGGTTTTACCTCGGTAATACCACCGCGAACACGCCTGACCGGAGCCATGACCGTAGAACTCTGTACTCTGGTATTAAAAATGGCGGTTGAAAACTCGCAATCAGATGAAATATTAATCAAGCAACAGCATATAAAAGACGCCCTGCAAGAGATTGAACCAGCCAACCGCCAGGTAGTGGTTGGGTTTATAGCTTAAGAGATTTTAAGGGTTAATACACATATTACCAATTTTATGTGATAGACTTAATATTACAAAACCGTATTAAGGGGGTATTTAAATGAAAATAAACAACGTACCAGGATTAATCCATAATTTTTCAAATTTATTTCATGAAGGTTGTAGTTTTGAAATTGAATTTGGTGGTCCCTGGCATTTTAATGAATGTCGAGGAACCGCTCCACCGCACGCCGATAACGAAATAGGTGTCTATTTTTACACCTGCCGCAATCCCAAAGACTGGAATACTCCAATAGAACAAAATGAAGCAGATATCTGGTATATTGGTGCAAGTAACAGTGATCTGGGATCGCGAATTTGGGATCATGTGGGAGCCATTTATGAGGACTACAAAAACAGAATAGAGTGCAGTCCCCGGTTTAGACGCAATCAATGGGCCAATGATAATAGTGTTCCGGATAATATAAAGCAGTCAGTAGCCGAAGGGGATATTGTGATATATACTGCTGCGATAAGCCCAAAAGACTTCAACCCAATGGTATTGGAAAAATATTTACTGGCTTGCTATTACAAAGCATGGGGAAGACTTCCGTTTTTAAATAAAGGAATATAGTTCTATCTCACCTGATCATTATGGGGCATCTATCTTGTACATTGGGATTTTCCTCCTCCGATTAGCGGGTTTTATTACCAGGAGAAAGATTCAGTGTCGGCTATAGGTATTGCCACCTGAATTAGGCAAAACTCTCCATTATATACTTGTGTCCTGGTCGAGGAGTTTGGAGTAACTGAGGATTCAGTAAGATTTGATGATGACGGATTATCTGTAGGCATTCAGGATATTAATTATTTGTAGCTTATCCCCAATAGATGAACCGGGAAAGATTGGAAGGATTATTAGTGGAATATATTTATGCTCGAGAATTAAAAAAATATTTCTCAGTCTTCGGAAGCTTTTATGATTTGAAGTTGGATTCTAAGGCAACGATACCTT
>JAAYCQ010000199.1 GCA_012729715.1 Syntrophomonadaceae bacterium | reverse complement strand
GTACCGGCTGTATAGCCAATGGTGGCCTCGACGTATATCAGGCCTTTAAAAATAACCCGGGGGGACTTTTTGAGCTTGCCAGTAGTGATGATATTAAGGCTACCGGTTGCCATGGTCTTTGTTCCAGCGGGCCATTTGTACGTATTCTGCCTGATGATATAACCTACTGCCAGGTTAAAGCCAGCGATGTAGAAGAAATAATAGAAAAAAGCATAAAAGGCAGCGAATTAATAAACCGACTGCTATATCGTGACCCCCAGAGCAAAAAACGGGTGCAAAACCTGGACAAAATTGCCTTTAACAGTATGCAAGTTAAAAAAGCCCTGAGGAATGTAGGCCTGATTAATCCTGAATCTCTGCAGGACTATCTGGAACGGCAAGGTTACCAGGCATTGCACAAGGCTCTTAAGATGAAACCGGAAGCAGTGGCGCAGGAGATTATTGACGCCGGTTTACGTGGCCGCGGTGGTGGCGGATTCCCTACCGGACTAAAATGGAAAGCATGTCAGGCTGCAGCTTCAACCCCGAAGTATATTGTGTGTAACGGGGATGAAGGTGATCCGGGTGCATTCATGGATGAGAGTATTATGGAAGGTGACCCCCACACCATATTGGAAGGTATGTCTATTTGCGCCTATACGGTAGGTGCTTCCAAGGGTTTCATTTATGTTCGTGATGAATACGCCGGTTCAGTAACAGCCCTTACCAGGGCAATTAGCGATGCACGAGAACACAGTTTCCTGGGTAACAATATCCTGGGCTCAGGCTTAAATTTTGATATAGAAATAGTGCGAGGCGGGGGAGCCTTTGTATGTGGAGAAGAGACTGCCCTCTTAGCATCTATTGAAGGAAATGTTGGAGAACCCTGGGATAAATATGTTTTCCCTACAGAAAAAGGTTTATGGGGACAACCAACGGTAATAAACAATGTTGAAACCTGGTCCAATGTTCCATTAATTTTGCTGGAAGGGGCTAAAAAATTTGCTTCTACCGGTACCGCAGGAAGCAAGGGGACCAAGGTTTTCTCCCTGGTAGGTAAAGTGGTAAATACGGGTTTGGTAGAAGTCCCTATGGGAACTTCGCTGCGAGATATAATCTTTACCATCGGGGGAGGAGTTCCCGGTAAACGTAAATTTAAAGCGGTGCAAACGGGTGGTCCTTCCGGGGGCTGTATACCCGAATCCCTGCTTGACCTTAAGGTTGACTTCGACTCCCTGAGCGAGGCCGGATCCATGATGGGCTCGGGCGGAATGATCGTTATGGACGATCGTACCTGTATGGTTGAGGTTGCCCGCTATTATCTGCAGTTTTTGGCTGGAGAATCTTGTGGTAAATGTGTTCCTTGCCGTGAAGGCATCAGGAGCATGCTGGAAATTTTGGAACGCATCTGCAATGGCCAGGGTTGCCTGCAAGATCTAGATTTACTGGAGGATATCGGGGAATCAGTTAGAACGGCCGCTCTCTGTGCCCTGGGACGTACCGCTCCTAATCCGGTGCTTTCAACCCTTAAGTACTTCCGGGATGAGTACCTGGAGCATATTGTTAATCACCGCTGTCCTGCCGGCGTATGTAAAGAACTGAGCGAATTTTATATTGATGCCGAGCTGTGTAACGGCTGTGGCTTATGTGCTAAGAACTGTCCGGTAGATGCGGTACAGGGCGAAAAGAAACAGCCCCATGTGATAGATAACAGTAAATGTATCAAGTGTGGAGAATGTATAAACGAATGCCAGTTCCTGGCGGTAAAAGTTAGGTAAGGAGGGTAGGGATAATGAAAATTCTTATTGACGGTATAGAAATAGAAGCTCAGCCTGGTGAAACTATTCTGGAAGCAGCCAAAAGGACTGG
>JAAYCQ010000198.1 GCA_012729715.1 Syntrophomonadaceae bacterium | reverse complement strand
GGAACCCTACCAGCATATGCTGCAGGAAAATATCCCAATGCATAACCCATGGTCCCGGGTTAGCTTCCTGTTCACGAAGATGAATACTTATAAAATATATACTACCAATAATCAGCAGTAAAACCCAGAGTAATATGTTAACTAAAGGAGTAAGGAAAAAAAGAATGGTAAGGATTATTCCTCCCAGCACCTGCCGAAAATTACTCATCTACCTCACCCCCTTTAATATTATGGCACTTTACTATCTATTTGACGAGATGCCAGGCTATATGAAAAAAATAATCCGTTTAAGTTGTGGCAATGAATCGTTGTCCCTGCATGCTTACTCAAACAACGATGGTAACTAGCCTGTCGAACTGTAAGATGAATTGCCAAAATTAAGTTAGAACCCGGAATTTGAAATGTGTTGCTGTCCTATAAGGATAGGTTTTCCTTGTTTCACCAATACTAAAATAATATAATATCATGGTAAGTTAAGATAAATTACCAATAGGAAAGTAAAAGGTAACGCTGGAGACTACAGCAAATTATTAAATGTCACAGTTTTTTTCGTACAATATTGAAACCCCATATCTTTATGTAAATCAATTTGTTATAGTATATACTTGTGCATCCTTTCCGTTTGGAATGTTTGTTTGGAAACTTACATTTTAAAACGCGGATGCATTTTTTAATCAACTATGGTAGTGAGAAAGAAAAGGTGCAATCTAATGTCCGACAACAATGAAAAACAGGCTAAACCTAAGAAAATAAAAAGTTTTGTTTTAACCACTATAATAATGTTTCTTTTTTGGGTTATGTTGTCCTGGAACTTTCAACCCGTATTCCTGGGTATTGGGATTATTTGCAGCCTGTTGGTGGCCTATTGGTCTCATGATCTTTTAATTGGCGAACCTGATTTTGGTATGACCCTGAGAAGATATTTGAGCCTGGCAAAGTTCATACCCTGGTTGCTATGGCAAATTGTACTGGCAAATTTGAACGTTGTTTATTTAACGCTTAATCCTAAAGATCTAATTGAGCCTACAGTAGTGCGTTTCAATCCTGATTTGCAAACGGACATGGGAGTAGTAATTCTTGCTAACTCCATTACCCTAACTCCGGGAACTGTTACTATAATAGCCAATAAACAAGAGTTTGTCGTTCATGCTATTACCCAAAAACATGCCGAGAGTTTATTGCAGGGTGATATGCAAGCTAAAGTAAGAGATATTGAACAAGGTAAAATATAAAATTTGCCTGATACATTTTTGTTTGGAATTGAGGGATTAAATGTTTGAATTTACTATTCTAGTGATTGTTATTTCGGCTTTTCTTACCTTATATCGAATGGTAAAGGGCCCTACTATTTATGATAGGATACTGACTGCCAATATAATTGGAACTAAAACCGTGGTTGTTATTGTATTAGCTGGTTTTGTTTTTAAGAGTCCCCAGTTTTTTATAGATATTGCGCTGGTTTACGTTCTAATAAATTTTATTTTGGTGCTAGCCTTCTTGAAATATGTTGAGAAAGGACGTTTAGACTGATGCTAAAAACCTTTTTCGTTGTTTTGTTCCTGGTTTTGGGTAGCTTTTTAATAGTAGTTGCTTCTATTGGTGTAGTAAGATTTCCTGATTTTTATAGTCGTATACATGCGGCTGGTAAGGTTGACACTCTGGGGCAGTCTTTAATTTTATTGGCCTTGATAATATATGAAGGTTTTTCTCCTCTGAGCTTAAAAATTTTTTTAATAATTATATTGATTTACCTTATTAATCCATCAGCTACCCATTTTGTAGCCCAGGCTGCTTATCTGGCACGTATCTGGCCGTTTGAAAAAACCAAAAAATAGCCTGGAGATTACATATATAAATTAGTCGTGCAGCTTAATTACTGGATGTCGATAAAATGTTAAATGAGTTGCTTGTCTGGAGATGGATACAATGGCAGATTTAGTTCTTTTGTTTTTCCTCATAGTTTGTGCAGTTGCAGCGGTAGTTCAAAAAGAATTATTAAACTCGGTAATTATTCTTTCGATTTACAGCTTAATTATGGCTGTAGTCTGGGTACGTCTGGGCGCAGTTGATGTTGCTATAACAGAAGCAGCCGTAGGGGCAGGTATTTCTACGGTATTATTTATTGCTGTTTTGACCAGAGTTAAACGAAGAGAGGAGCTTACCCGTATCCGATTGCAGATTTTGCCCTTAATTGTGGTTCTGGCTGTGGGTCTTACCCTGATTTATGGAACTTTGGATATGCCTGATTTTGGTTCACCTGCGGCGGTAACTAATACTCATGTAGTACCACGCTATTTGGAAAAGGGAGTAGAAGAAACGGGAACCGATAATTATGTAGCTGGTATCCTGGCCTCATATCGAGGCTATGATACCCTGGGTGAGACTACGGTTATTTTTACTGCCGGATTATGTGTAGTTTTACTTTTAAGGTCGAATAAGAAAAGGCTTTAGTACGTCTCCCGCTTATGAAAGGATGAGTAATAATGGCTAATAAAGAAACAGATAATGACCTGTCTGCGCTTGATCATGAAAAACAATCTAATATTATTCGTAAAACGCTGGTAACAAAACTAATTGCTTTCATCCAGTTGTATGCCATTTATATAATTATTTTTGGGGAATTGGGGCCTGGTGGTGGATTCCAGGGAGGAGTAATTCTGGGTTCTAGTATTATTATTTATATATTAATATTTGGCCTGGAAGACGGAAGAAAACGGATATCGCAAAAAACATCTGATTTATTCAGCTCTACCGGCGCCTTAATATATGCTGGTGTAGGTTTATTAGCAATATTTTTTGGCGGACACTTTTTACAGTATGGCGCATTTCCTTTGGGGGGTTCGGACGTAGCTAACCACTATGGGATAATGGCGGTTGAAATAGGAATAGGTATTACGGTTGCTGCCACCATGATTATTTTATTCTGTGAAATGATAGGAAGAGATTAATATGATGGAATTTATACTGGCAAAATATAATTATTGGATTTACGTCATTATAATGATGATCGGCTTTTATGCCGTAATATCCAAGAGCAATTTAATAAAGAAAATAATAGGTCTTAGTATTTTTCAGACTTCAGTTTTTTTATTGTTTATCTCTATCGGAAAGGTTGATGGAGGAACCGTCCCTATTTATCAAGGAACAGAAGCTGTATATATTAACCCCCTGCCCCATGTTTTAATTTTAACAGCCATAGTAGTAGGCGTAAGTGTTACTGCAGTTGCATTTGCACTGGTTGTAAATATTTATCGAGAATTTGGGACTATCGAAGAAAATGCCATACTGGAGATGATAAAGCACGATGACTGAACATTTTCCCGTCCTGGTAATAATTATACCCCTGGTCTTAGCCCTCATTGCCCCTGTAGCAGGCAGGCTTAATAAAATATACAGCTGGGCTATTGCTCTCCTGGCAACTCTTTTTTCTTTTATTACTTCTATGCTACTTCTTCATCAGGTGATGTATAACGGAACCATCAGTTACTGGATGGGAGGCTGGGAACCACCCTGGGGAATTGAATATGTCCTTGATTACTTAAGTGCTTTTGTCCTGGTAATTGTTACTTTCTTAGCCGTTGCTGTTACCATCTTTGCCAGGCATAGTGTCACTAATGAGATTGATGATAATAAGATTCCGGCTTTTTATGGGGTATATTTACTCTTTATCGTTGGTTTGATGGGTATGATAGTAACCGGTGATATATTTAACCTCTATGTTTTTTTAGAAATTTCATCGCTTACCGGATATGCCCTGGTAGCAATGGGTAAACGTAGAAAAGCTCCTCTAGCCGGTTTTAGATATTTGGTAATAGGGACGGTAGGAGCAACTTTTATTTTACTTGGGATAGGCTATCTATATATAGCTACTGGGACCTTGAATATGGCTGACCTGGGAGCCAGGCTCCCGGGATTGTTTAACTCCAAGTTAGTAATTACCGCTTTTGCCTTTTTTGCCATTGGCTTTAGCATAAAAATTGCATTGTTCCCACTACATACCTGGTTACCGGATGCTTATACTTATGCACCATCCGCTGTCAGTGCCTTGATGGCCTCAACTGGAACTAAAGTTGGAGCATATAGTTTTATAAGAATTATTTTTACCGTCTTTGGAGTTAAGGTTTTTCTCAATCAATGGGTAAGTGTACCTTACTTCTTTCTCATTATTGCGTCAGTAGCCATGTTGGTAGGCTCTATTCTGGCAATCGCACAGACAAATATCAAGAAAATGCTAGCTTATTCCAGTGTTAGCCAAATTGGATATATTATGCTGGGAGTTTTCTTAATGAACCCCATTGGTTTGCAGGGAGGATTGCTGCACATATTTAACCACGCTCTGATGAAGTGTGCCTTGTTTCTGTCAGTGGGCTGTATCGCTTATAAAACGGGTATATCTAATATTAACGACCTCAAAGGGTTGGGGTTTAAGAAGCCATATGCGATGGCTGCTTTTACTATAGGTGCCTTATCCATGATAGGAATACCTTTAACGGTTGGATTCGTAAGTAAATGGTACCTGGCTCTGGGCTCGCTGGAAAACGGCATGTGGTATCTGATTCCGGTAATTGTTATCAGTTCTATACTTATGCTGGTTTATTTCTGGAGGGTGATTGACAATATTTATTTTAAAGCAGGGGAGCCCAATGATGTGGCTAAGATACCTGCTACTCCAGCTAGTATGATAATTCCAACGATAATTGTCGCAGCACTTTGTCTAGTATTTGGAACCCTGGCATTTATTCCGGTAAGCATAACTGAAAAAGCAGCTCTTTTACTACTTGGGTAAGAAGAAAGAGGGATAGATCTTGGACGTAGTTACCTCAGTAAAACCACTATATGCCATTCTAATATCTTTAATTGCCGTTGGGTTGATTTTAGCTTTTCCCAGGAAACCAACCTTTAGAGAGTTTTTTACAGTTATTTCAGCACTTGTAACGTTTGTTATGGTTTTGTCTATGCTTCCATGGATTCTCCAGGGCGGTATTCTGGAATACCATATAATTACGGTTCTACCCGGGCTTAATATTGCCTTGCAGGTAGATGCCCTGGGAATGGTATTTGCGCTCACCGCATCTTTCTTATGGTTGGTTACCTCCTTTTACACCATCGGCTATATGCGTTCTCATTATCCAAAGGATTATACTGGTCGGTCAGTTGACCGTTTTTTTGCCTTTTTTCTAATAGCTATGACTTCAGCTATTGGAACTGCTTTTGCGGGTAATCTTTTTACCCTGTACATATTCTACGAAATACTCACCTTATGTACTTATCCGCTGGTAGCATATGATAAGACTCAAGAAGCTTTATACGGTGCTCAAAAATACCTCATCCATCTGCTGGGAACCTCGCTGCTGTTCTTTTTACCAGCTATGTTTTTGACCTATTACTACACTGGAACCCTCGACTTCAGTACCAGCGGAATTCTGGCAGGTAATGCCCCTGATATTGTCTTAGTAGTAACTTTTATTTTGTTTATTGCTGGTATTGCTAAAGCTGCATTAATGCCATTTCATGCCTGGTTACCGGCTGCTATGGTCGCTCCTACCCCTGTAAGTGCATTACTTCATGCGGTAGCAGTAGTAAAGGCCGGGGTATTTACGATTATCCGGGTTGTCCTCTTCATTTTTGGCGCTGACTTGGTACAGGGTTTAAATCTAGGCTATTATTTGGCCTATTTTGCTGCTTTTACTATAATTGTAGCTTCCCTTATTGCCTTACGGCAGGATAATCTTAAGCGGCGCCTGGCTTACTCCACTATAAGTCAGTTGTCCTATACTATTCTAGGAGTGGCCTTGTTAACCCCGAGCGCAATAACCGGCAGTGTTCTTCATCTGGTTATTCATGCCTTTGGTAAAATTACCCTGTTTTTCGCTGCTGGAGCTATATATGTAGCCAGCGGTAAAACTGAGATCAGTCAAATGAACGGCATTGGGAAAAAAATGCCTTTTACCATGGCGGCATTTACTATAGGCGCACTATCGATGATTTCTATACCCCCAGCGGCAGGTTTTTTAAGCAAATGGTATTTAACCATGGGAGCAGTTGAAGCTAACCAGCTTGCTTTGGTAGCTGTTCTGGCTCTCAGTTCTCTGCTAAATGCAGCCTATTTCCTACCTATAGTTTATCGAGCCTTTTTAAAGCCTGTTGAAAACGGAGAAAAGGTGAAAATGAAAGAGGCTCCTGCATTTATGGTAGGTGGGTTAATGATTACAGCAATAGCAGTTTTATGTTTATTCTTTGCACCATCTGTTTTCCTGGAATTGGCCCGGATGATTGTAGCTGCCATGTAGGAAAGAAAGGGAGGCAAGAAAATGAAAAAAATTATTGAATTCATGGACAGACCTGATATAAGGAAAAAAACCCGCTGGATTTTAATTGCCATTCTGATAGGCCTGGTTTTAATAGACCCTTTTATGGAGAAACATCCGGTATTCGTAGTGGAAAGGCTACCAGCTTTTTATGCTGTTTATGGTTTTTTAAGTTGTGCTCTAATCGTTGCAGTATCTAAAATCATTGGTAAGCTGTGGTTGCAAAAACGGGAGGATTATTATGACTAGCTTTATACCCCCTTCTG
>JAAYCQ010000197.1 GCA_012729715.1 Syntrophomonadaceae bacterium | reverse complement strand
GTAAATCCGCTGCGTGGTCAAAACAACGTTCAGGGAGCCTGCGATATGGGTGCCCTACCTGTAACTTACCCTGCTTACCAGCAGGTTACTAACCCTGAGGTACGGGAAAAATTTGAAAAGGCCTGGGGAGTTAAGCTTTCACCGAATAATGGTGTGACTCTGACGGCTGCTATAAACAAAGCTCACCATGGTGAATTAAAAGGTATCTTTGTTTTCGGTGAGAACCCAATGGTTAGCGACCCTGATTTACAGCACGTAGAAGAGGCTCTGGATAACCTGGAACTGCTGATAGTACAGGATATCTTCCTTACCGAGACGGCTCAGAGGGCAGACGTGGTATTCCCGGGTGTAACCTTTGCTGAGAAGGAAGGTACTTTCAGTAATACTGAAAGAAGGGTACAAAGGGTGCGCCAGGCCATTACCCCGCGGGGAGATGCGCGGCCTGACTGGCAGATACTGTGCGAACTTTCCAACCGTCTGGGATATCCAATGAACTACAATTCACCTGAAGAAATATTTAACGAAATAAGAACCGTAACTCCATCTTATGCAGGTATCACCTACCAGCGCCTGGAAGGCAAAGGTCTACACTGGCCCTGCCCGACGGAAGAGCATCCTGGTACTCCAGTACTGCACAAGGAGAAATTTAATCGTGGCCTGGGACTTTTCCACGCTATCGAGTTTAAAGAACCTGCAGAATTACCGGATGAAGAATATCCGCTCATACTAAGTACCGGACGCAGCTTATTCCATTATCATACCGGTACTATGACCAGAAGGGCAGAAGCCCTGGATACTCACCAGCCGGATAATGAAATCCAGGTTAACCCGGCAACTGCCAGCAACTTAAATATCGCTGATGGTGAAACCGTAAGGGTAGTAACCAGGAGAGGCAGTATTGAACTTAAGGCTCGAGTAACTGATATCCTGGAAGAAAACGTAATATTTACCTTCTTCCATTTCAGTGAAGCAGCAGCCAACAGGCTAACTAATGCCGCCGCTCTGGATCCGGTAGCAGGCATACCAGAATATAAAGTATGCGCTGCACGTTTGGAAAAAATATAGTAAAATAGAAATAGAAAAAGATTTGGATTGTATGCAAAAGTAATAAAGGCCGGGGATTTTAAAAAAAACCCCGGCCTTTATCTCTGGGGGGACAGGGGACTTCTCCACCTGTCCTACTATTCGTCGTGGTTGGTATAGCCTTTTTCATGGGCAAGAATATCCAGGTAAATAGATTCAACATTTGCAATATACATATCAATACTACGTTTATTTTGACGTTCATCAAAGGTTTTTATATACCCTTTGCATTTATCGCAGGTATAAATCTGATAGGCATCATCACCTTCAACAGAAATATATTTAACTGTACCAGGCTCATCATTACCACAATATATACATTGCAGATATTTGGATTCCCACTCGGTAAAGCAGCGGTCACAGAACATAAAACGACGCCCGTCAATAGCTCTTAATCGGCTAAAGTGGGATTTACTGCCACATAGTGGGCAGATAGCAGGTATGTGCCAGTTCTCCATACTATCACCGGCAATGGTTTCGTGGTAAGGTTGAGCAGCGATACGGAGGAATGGTCTTAGTGAATGGTCGGCTACAAATAAGAATAGATCAGGAGACACCCCTAAAAATTTTGCTAATTGGTCTACATAGGTCCCATCATCTTCCAGAACTTTAGTCGGCAATAAGGCATAGTCAAGTGCATCTGTCTTTTTGGTGATAGTTGTTATGGTATCAGCTATTTCTTTCCTCTCTTGTTCCATAAAATCAAGCAGGAGTATGAAAGTATCCTTATATTTACCAGAATCAAATCTGAACTTTTTAAGATGAAAAAGGGGTTCTTGCTTGGATGCCAGCAATGCCAGTACATCGTATTGCTCAAATTGACATTCATTCTTAAGATAAATCTGACGTTCATTTTGCCAGCTTTCAAGTTTTTTAAAAAAATCTAGATAGCCTTCTGGTAGTTTTACGGGCAGCTTTCTGTCCATATTTTTACCTCCTGTTTTCTATTGTGCACGTTTATTTAATAAATATAAATTAAATAAAAGGGGGAGCATATACTCCCCCTTAAAGGCAGATGCTGTACTTATTCTGATTTTTCGTTGGCTTTATCGCCGTAAGTTTCTTCATACCAGATAGGATGATGGTGCTGGGCCCAGTCATCTCTAACCGTACCTTTCCACATTCCCCAGAAGGACTCACCAGAACCAGGATGGAAGGAACCCAGGTAGCCGTGCATACAAACCATGAAAGTTGCCAGAACCATGGCTATATCATGGATGGGATAGCATACCCGAACCAGTCCGGCCGGGAATATTGCTGGAAACCACATAATGTAACCGCTTAGGACCAGTAGTATAACACTGGTTGGGGTTAACATAGAGTTGCCTTTTTCACCGCCGTTGAAGCGAGTCTGAGGCGGCATTTTTACCGGAAACCCCAGAAATTCAAAAGGAAACTTCATGACAAATATAATGTCATTCTTACCAAAACGGAGTAAGTCTTTCACCCAACTGATAATACCTTTAAAGTCAAAGATTACAAATATAACCAGGAATATAGTCAGGGTAACCGCAGCTATACGGTGTACCAATCCAGCGCCACTAAACCCACCAAAAATAACTGCCAGCCAGTCGGCACTATCCAGGAATAGTACTAAACCGGTAAGGAGGCACAGTATAAAAGTTACCGTATGACCCCAGTGCGTCATTCTGGCTACAAAGTTAAAACGCTCGACTCTTTTTACATCGGCACGGTATTCAGGAACTAACTGCATTATTCATGCCCCCCTTCAGCGTGTTCTCCGTGTTTGCCGGCCAGTATCCGGGTAGTTACGAAACTAACTGCAGAACCAGCCAGAGCCAGTGGAATAAGCCAGCCGAAATAAGGTTGTACCCAGTTTTGCCAGAAGGTAATCTGGCCAGGAACCTTGGGATTAACCGGCAGGTCAAACTTATCAGGGGTATCAGTTAAAACATAAAGTTTGTTTAAGCCACCAAGTTCCAATTTTCCGTAAATAGTAGCATTGGGGAAACCATTGGCTCGCAGGAATTTAACCCGATCTTGAGCTCTTTCCAAAAGCTCATCCCGGTCTCCGAACTGTAGGGCCCCGGTTGGGCAGGTGCGAGCACAAGCCGGGGTCAATCCCTCTTCAACCCTATCGTAGCAAAGAGTACATTTGGTTACAATATCATCTCTTTTTCTATACTTGGGAATTTCAAATGGACAAGCATAGGTACAGTATTGACATCCTATACACTTGTCATAATCTTTAATTACTGCTCCCCAATTGGTTTGCGAAATAGCACCCTGGGGACATACTTTCATACATGCTGGATCTAAACAGTGCATGCACTGGTATTTAATAAAGTTCCAGGTTACATCTTCTGCCGGGTCATCCTCATGCTCAATAAACTTTATTATAGTGTAGGTATCAGCATTGGTATCCTCATGGGTCTGATAATTACCCCGAAAAGGCTCAATCACTGCTGGTAACTGGTTCCAATCTTTGCATGCAACCTGGCAACCACGGCACGCTGTACATTTACTTACGTCATAAAGGTTTGTCAGATTTGCCATAGTTAAGCCCTCCTTACATCGCATAGCCATGCTTTGTATTCAGGTATCATTGTATTACCGTCACCTATATGAGGTGTCAGCCGGTTGGCAGGATCACCCGTAGCATAGCCATTGAAACCAAAGTGCCAGAGAACACCTATTTGATGGACGTGCTTACCGTGGACATTGTGAGGTTTAAAACGTTTGGTTACACAGGCCACAGCTTTTATATCACCTCGGGTAGACATTATAATAACATTATCTCCATTACGGATACCCTTCTCTTTAGCGAGTTCTTCACTCATCTCCACGAACACATCGGGCATTAATTCAGCGAGCCAGGGCTGCATACGGGTCATTACGCCGGATTGCCAGTGTTCGCTAACCCGATAAGTAGTACCAATAATAGGATATTTATCTGGAGTACCCCTCTTGTCAGGCTCCCATTCAACTACAACCGGATTGAAGGATTGACTATTAAGAATATTGGCAACCGGGCTCTCCCATGGTTCATAATGTTCCGGGAAAGGCCCTTCGTTACATTTACTATATATGCAACCTACACCTTCTGGACGCATTATAAAAGCATCGGTTCCTCCTGGGTCACTGGGTGCTTTGGTCGCACCAAAATCAGGTATATCATTACCAACCCATTTTTCACCGTTCCAGAAGATGGACGCTAAATCCTCAACCCAGGGTTTACCTTCAGGAGTGGCTGAACAGCGGTTGTAAATGATGCGCCGGTTTATCGGCCAACACCAGGACCAGTTCAAGTAACTACCAATTGGTTTGGTACCCTCATAGGGTACATCCCGGTTGTCTCTACGGCGGGCAAGGTAATCTTCCGGTTTGCCAGTAACCGCAGGATAACAACCAGAGTAAATCCAGTTTCCACAGGCTGTTGTTCCGTCATCTTTAAGCTTGGTAAAGTTAGCTACCTGAGCTCCGGGTTTTCCGTTGATTACTTCAAAACCGTTAATTTCCTGCGCGATTTTATCTAGGTCGGGATGTGCTCCATGACCATAATCCCAGTACAGATGAGTTATAGGTTCATCCTGGGGCTTGGAACTACCCTGGTAAAGTTCTTTAATTTTGAGTGTTAATTCATGGGCAATCTCCAGGTCAGCCCGGGATTCTCCTACCGGATTACAGGCCTGCCAGCGGTACTGCATCCAGCGCCCACTATTGGAAACAGAACCTGCCTTTTCATATGAATTGCAAGCAGGAAGGAAGAATACTTCAGTTTGTATATCCTTCGGCTTTTTAATTTTGTACTCATCTTTATCCGTAGCACGGTCAAGAGCTTTATAGCTCCAGAATTCAGAAGTTTCAGTTTGCCACAAGTCTACTGCTACCATCCACTTCAAATTAGCCAGAGCAGCCTGTTCTTTGTTAGCATTGGGACCACCTACTATAGGATTGGAACCCCAGATGATTAAACCTTCAATTTCCTTATTATACATAGCTTCAAACATTGCAATATGCGAATAGTTTTTCCCATCTATGCGTTTGGGCAGGTAATAATAAGATTTTTCAGGATCATCCTTTATCCAGTAAGATTTTAACATACTGGCCAAAAACTTGGGTTTATTAACCCAATAACCGGTCTTGGGCGTTTCTTTTTGGTTATAGGCGGCAAGGGTAGGATGTTTTTGGGCTTCCGGAGTAGCCAAATAACCAGGAAGGATATGGAATAGTAGAGCCCAGTCCGTAGACCCCTGAACATTTGATTCTCCGCGCAGTGCGTTAACCCCGCCTCCTGCTCTGCCTATATTACCCAATAGTAATTGCAGCATAGCGAAGCTTCTTACATTTTCAGTACCAACCGTATGCTGGGTAGTACCCATGGCATATAGTATGGTACCTGTTTTAGCAGGATCTCCGGTGGCGGCATAAGTTTTAATAACCTGCAAATACTTGTTCTTGGGCGTACCGGTTATTTTACATACTGTGTCAATATCATAGCGTTCATAGTGTTTCTTTAGAAGTTGCAAGACACAACGAGGGTGTTCCATTGTCATGTCTTTTACATATTGCCCATCTTCAGTCGTTTCAAAAGCCCACTTGTTGGTATCATAGCTTCGTTTATTGGGGTCGTAACCTGAAAAGAGGCCATCTTCAAAATCAAAGCTATCCTTTACCAAAAAAGTGGCATTGGTATAGTATTTGACATATTCTTCATGATATAATTTGTTTTCCAGTATATACTTAAACATTCCGCCCATAAAGGCAATATCTGTACCGGAGCGCAGGGGTGCATAGATATCGGAACGAGCTGATGTCCTGGTAAAACGAGGATCTACATTAATTATCTTGGCTCCTCTTTTATCCCGTGCTTCGGTTAACCACTTGAAAGAGATGGGATGATTTTCAGCCGCATTGCTTCCCATTATTAATGCGCAATCAGTGTTCTTAAGGTCAATCCAGTGATTAGTCATTGCTCCACGACCAAATGATGGTGCCAGACCGGCAACCGTCGCAGAGTGTCATATACGAGCCTGGTGTTCAATATAGGTCATACCCAGGGCACGATTCATTTTAGATATTAGGTGAAGCTCCTCATTATCCAGTGCTGCCCCACCCATACTGGCTAGTTTTTCACAGCGGTTGACGATAATTCCGTTACTATCCTTGTGTTCAAAATAGTTATCCCGGGTATCTTTAATTCTTTTAGCAATGGTACTTAACATCCAATCCCAATCTTTTTCTTCCCACTTGTCACTTCCAGGTGCTCTGTAACGTGGTTTTGTGATTCTCTTGGGGTTAATCTCCTGTTCCCCGGTGTCTGGATTATAGATTTCTCTCAGATTCATGAGCGCTGAGCCTTTGCTGCATGCTCCCCCGCGGTTAATAGGATTGTCAGGATCTCCTTGAATACTTAATATTTGAGGTCCATCAGCAGGGGCATTTTCTCGGGCATATACTACCAATCCACATCCAGCACCGCAGAAGGGACATATGGTTGGTACCGGCTTTATACCTTTGGTTCTTAAGCCCTTCACTCCGCTTGCAGTTGCACTCATGTCAAACCCAAGCTCAACTACGGCGAAACTAGCGGCAGTCGCTCCGGTTACCTTCAAGAATTGTCTGCGGGTAACCTTCATACACAAAACACTCTCCTTTCCCCACAACTAATATTGTAAACCCTATACGACAAATTATAGCATCTTTATCAAAAACTTGACACTCGTAATACTACACAACGCTTCCGCTTCTCGTACCGTAAATATTAAGGTTTGTTATTAACGGGTACACCAGTTTTATCAAAGATGCTTATCCCCCCTCCCTTCAGCCGAAAACTAAAAAACAGCATTATTATATAAATTAAAACATGCTTAACTTTCAGTAACTTCGACATCAATATATAAAAATCCTTGCAAAACTACATACCTGAGCATCATATTAATATTATTTATGTGCAATATAAATAAAAGCTATAAACTATTTTCAAAAATGACTTTTCCGGTAAAATCAGTATTATAACCGCCTGTACGTATTAAGTTTTGCTTAAACTCTTCTGTGGAAATAGTTTGCAGTAGGATGTCCAGTCTTTCCTCATCCAGCAAATCCGGTAAAATACAAAGATCATACCGTTCTTCGC
>JAAYCQ010000196.1 GCA_012729715.1 Syntrophomonadaceae bacterium | reverse complement strand
ATCCTGATATTTCTTCAAATTTATTAAATACCATTAAACCTGCATTGTTTAAAATCAAATTACTGTTTTCAATTCTTCCAAACAGAGGTAATCGATTTTGGGTGCATATTGTGATGAAATACGCATTATTTTGACTGTAATTATAGTTTAGGAGACGCTGTAATTTGCGTTGCGGTAAATTCATAAAATCACCGTCACTGATTCGGAACGACACAGGGGTCGTTCCCTACATTTCTATATTATTGCATAGTTTTAACAGACTATGCAGTACCAAATATGGATAATGGGGATTATATGTAGGGAACGGCCCCTGTGCCGTTCCGTCATGTTGTATCAACATAATCGCGTGGGTTTGGCTTAATACGCCATTATTCTGACTGTAATTATAGTTTTGGAGACGCTGAAATTTGCGTTGCGGTAAATTTATAATATCACCGACTGATTCGGAACGACACGGGGGTCGTTCCCTACATTTCTACATTCCTGCACAGTATTAACAAGATGCGTTATGCCATTCAGCATTTCTTTAGCCCGTTTTGCTGGCTTCGTTCCGTATCAGTTGATAAACGATTCATGGCAATCCATGGATCACCGCAAGCAAAGGCTTTGTTGAACAGCGATGTACCATCTTCTGTAAGCCCGGTTATTTCTCGTACTCGGTCTGACAGACTTTTGGCCGCTTCCAAAACAGCATGAAAGTAGTTTTCATTCAGTAATTCCTCTCTCTTTGTAGAAGAAGCCCTTCAGCCGGTAAAATTTACGGATAATCAATCCACCTATGAAGCTTTTTTGACAGGTAGCGAGATCACAAGACTATTGATGCCCTTTCAGCTAATAAACTAAAAATTGCTAAAATAATGACTACTATGAGTTTCATATAATGCTATAACCAAAAGCATCCGAAGCTTCGCCTAATAGACTAACCCCACCTGTTCTACCCATTAAACTTATGATTCAATAATTTATTCCCAGACTAGCTGGAAAAACACCGATACGTTACAATATCAGTCGTGATAAGCTTTACAGGCTTGATTTTTGACATTTGCTATGCTTATGTAACAGTTTAATTTAACTTATATGGAAATTATATCATATTCCTCATATTTCCATATACTATGATAATATTTAAGAAAAAAGAAAGGCTTTTAATTCGAGAATTGAAAAAACTGATAATTGCAGGACAATCTTCCTGGCAGTTATCTGTATCCACTTAAAACGCTATTGGTTCTTCATTTCCCCAGGGTCATGGCAGCTTTTCAGCATACCGAACACGTTGTATTGCTCTGAGCAATATAACGTGTTATTATTTTTTTAGGGAGGGCGATAACGTGCGGGTTAACCGTTTTGAATGGGATAGTATAAATATTGAGCATATAGCCCGTCATGGGGTCGTTCCCGAAGAAGTTGAAGAGGTATTTATCGGAAGACATCTTGTTAAAAAGTTACGTATGGGCCGATATTTGGTTCTTGGGCAAAGCGAAGAAGGCCGTTACCTTTTCGTGATATATGATGTTAAGGGGAATCGAATACGGATAGCAACAGCAAGAGACATGGAAGATAAAGAACGCCGACTCTATAGAAGAGAGGGGGGTTAAACAATGAAAAAGAAGTTACCGACTTTTAAATCAGCAAATGAGGAAACTTTATTTTTGGAAAGTAACAGCGTTGCCGATTATTGGGATACTCTAGAGGATGGAGAGCAATTAGAATTATCTCCTGAACTAACCGAAAGAATTAAGAAACGTAGTCAATTAAGAATGATAAGCCTCCGTTTACGTGAGGACCAAATTGAAGCTGCAAAGAAAATTGCCCGGGATAAAGATATCCCGTACCAGGTTCTTCTTCGGTCCTGGATAACACAGGCAATTAAAATAGAGGAAAGTAAACATACATCCCCCAGCAGGTAACCCCCTGTTTAACAGCTATAATTGGTGTTTTCGCATTGGTCATCGCTTAATTATTCTCGGGTTTGTATGCCAGAATACTCCAAAATAGGCCAATAACCTGGAGCGCTGCAGACTATGTGAAATCAAACCTTTACGTTGGTGGAGAAACTAAACAGTTTTCTGGTCCAAAATCTATTCAGGTGCCACTACTACAAAATCCCTATATTCATAAAGGCCTCCACTAAGGCCACATAAAAAATATAATACTCTAATCCAACCAAAAATATCATAAATAATATTAAACCTAACCGGAAAACCCACGTTAACTGCCTCCATTTAACCACCAGGTAAATAAGTGTGCCTATGAAAAGCAGTAAGTTTAATAAAAAGGCTGGATCATAAGCACCTCTGGTAATGAGAATAGGTAGAATTATTACTGCCAGGATAAAGGCAACCCTAATTATTTGTTTATTCATAAGAACCTTTCAAACTCCCTTCGGTCTAACCCTCTGGACATAGTTACGATCTCCATATGCTCCCTCATCGTTAGTTCTTTATATAAAGCGGGCGCTTCTGGTATGTATTGGTAAAAGAATTTATAGCATATAAACGATAATATATCAAGGAAGTATTTTTTAGGGAGGTGAATATTTTGCAGGTAAACGCAAGTAATTATCAACCCAGTGCCTATCCAACCACGCAGAGCAGGGTTCAGAGTAAATCAGACTCCGCTGTTTTTACGGTCAATAATTCTGGTACTGCGTCAAAAGATGCATCTAAAGATATTTGGGCGGAACTGGGCAGTAAATATGAGGTTCGCCATGCTACCTTTGGTGAATTATGTGAAATAGCACATAAACTATATTATGCTGGACAGATATCATTTGGTGATATGGCCATAATGACTTTTGATTGGAAAAGAGCAGCGGACGATTTAAGGAAAAACCATCCGAATGTAGTGGCCGATTTAAATTTAGTCCCTGCAGATTCAGAGGGCCGAAGAGATTGGATTGCCGAGTTTGATGCCCGGGCCAAACGTGCTTTTAGCCAAGGAAATGATGGCGGTTATATACGAAACCAGAAACTGGCGGACGTACTCCGGCGAATAAGCGGGGAAAAGTCTTAAGGACAC
Organism: Syntrophomonadaceae bacterium; assembly: GCA_012729715.1. Taxonomy (GTDB): domain Bacteria; phylum Bacillota; class Syntrophomonadia; order Syntrophomonadales; family Syntrophomonadaceae; genus UBA4844. Next base: position 629 of record JAAYCQ010000196.1, on the reverse strand, counting down.
AGTCTACCGTCTGCCGTTCCCTGTAGTTGTTTTTTGACCATGCTCTCAAAATTATGATAAAATATGAATGCAAATATTGATATAAGGGAGATTTTAGTGATGCCAAACATCAGGCCAATTTCTGATTTAAGAAATAACACCAATGAAATTTCAGAGCTTTGCCATAATACCAAAGAGCCAGTTTTTATAACAAAAAACGGTGTTGGTGATATGGTTGTGATGAGTGTTGAAACTTATGAGCGTCAGCAAGGACTCATAAACCTGTATGTAAAGCTGGCCGAAGCGGAGGAAGAAATAGCAAACGGTGCAGAAGGTGAGGACTTTTTTGAGTATGCAAGACGGTTGAGGAATAGCGTACATGGACAAGTATAAGGTTAAGATATATCCTGCTGCCCAAATGGACTTGAATAATATTGTCAGCTACTTGAATACACTGTCACCGCAAGCGGCGATTAGATACTATGACCTGCTGGTAGAAAAAATCGGTAGCCTTGTGGAAATACCGGAACGGTGTCCCTTTGTACGAGATATCGCATTGAAAGCAAAAGGATACCGGTATCTGATTGTAGAAAACTATTTGGTGTTTTTTGTGGTAAAGGGTGATACGGTACAGATTCGCCGCATTTTAT
>JAAYCQ010000195.1 GCA_012729715.1 Syntrophomonadaceae bacterium | reverse complement strand
ATTGAATACCTCCTTTTGCCTAAGTAATACCCTTTTTAATCCATTCCCGCTGTTTTTCAAATATAAATTTAAATATTTTATCTCGATGAGCTTCATTAATACCATCATATTCAATGGCAACCCGAGTGGTATTTTTATCCTTTTTGTCTTTTTCAAACACTCTAACAATATGAGCATGGGAAGAGAAAATATTTTTCGCTGTAAGCTGTATTTCAATCTCGATATTTTGGCCCGCCTTCACCTCAGCCTGGGTAAAAAGCAGTACTCCTCCAGCACTAATATCTATGGTAACCCCCTCTTGAATTTGGCTTCCTTCTTCGTCAATGACTCGGAAACGAACTGGTAGCGATATGTTTAGTCGAACATATTCCCGTTTTTGATTAACAGGAACAATACGCTCAGGTTTAGTAATTATAAGATAGGGCAAGGGGCCTCCTCTGCGGCCTACGACCTTGGTCAGAAAACCAACCGTACTATTTCTATGACGCATCATTACTTGGATTTCTTGACCTATACGCATAGGTAATAGAGCCCCTTTACGCATTGGCATTGATATGTACAAATACTTTTCCTTAATTTCCTCTATTCTACTTGGCAGGTATTCACTTGCGTCACCTTCGTTAAGCTCTATTTCCACCAATTGATTAATTCTTAAATCTTCCGGTTTCATCTCTACCTCCTGGCAGTCTAATTAAGCCATACCAATAATTTTCTTAAAAAAACGTTTAATTCCCCCGTTGCGAATATCTTTAGAGGTGCCTTTATCATTACTATTAATAAGATTACTGGCAATACTGTCAATATTTTTAGCCGCCTGGCTGCGGGGAAATAGTTCAATAAACGCCCTCTGACGTCTGATGCCTTCTCCTACTAGCGGTTCATTAATTACATGTCCTAAAATATTAATATGCAAATTTAAAAATCTATCACATACCAGTTTAAATTTTTCTGCCACCAGTACCCCCTCAATATTATCAACCACCCGATTCACAACCAGGTAAAAAGTTTTACCCGTTGATCGCCTGGCAATGGCTTTTACCATGCCGTAAGCATCGGTCATAGAGGTTGGTTCCGGAGTAGTCACAAATATAACATCATCAGCTGATAATAAAAATGATATAACATTATTGGATATACCCGCTCCGGTATCTATAATCATATAATCAAATTCCCCGTCAATTTTACCCAACTCAACCAGTAACCTTTTGAGAGTATTTTCATCCAGGTTAGCCAGCTCAGTTATACCTGAGCCTCCGGGAATAATACTCAGGCCTTCAGGACCGGCAATAATAATATCTTTTAAGTTTTTCTTTCCCTGTATCATATGGTGAAGATTATATTTTGGGAGCAAACCTAGCATTATATCAATATTGGCCAGACCCAGATCTGCATCCATAAGTATTACTTTTTTACCCTGGTTACAAAGACTAAGGGCTATGTTTAGGGCCAGCGTGCTTTTGCCCACTCCACCCTTACCACTGGCAACTACAATTACCCGAGTATGCTTAAATTCCTGGGCCATCTCTTTTTCTATTTGTTTTTTCACATCCATAGCCATTTGTCTTAATTTTTCAGCCTGGTCATTCATAGGACTTCATCCCTTCTTAGAAGTCTCTGAGCTAAGCGTAAAGCATCTGGAACTTCAATGTCATCAGGAACGTTCTGTCCGGTAGTAAAATAGGCAATTGGCTTCTTAATTTCATAGAGAGCATTTAAAATTGAACCATAGTTATACGCCTCATCCAGCTTGGTAAATATTAGTTTGTCTACTCCGATAGACTGGAATCGTTGATAGATGTTAATCAGGTCGTTATTATCGGTGGTAACACTCATAACCAGAATAGTTTCATCCGGCCGGGCTATATTAACAAACTCTCGTAATTCCTCCATCTGCTCTGAATTATAGGGACTACGCCCGGCAGTATCGACAAATATTAAGTCCTTTTCCCGGTACTGTTCTATCGCCAGCATCAAATCTGTTGGAGTAAACACTACACTTATAGGTATACCTATTATTTCTGCGAAAGTTCTTAATTGTTCAGCAGCTGATACTCGATAAGTATCCAGGGTAATCAGGGCCACGCTTTTGCTATCCAAGAAAGTAAGATTAGCGGCTAACTTGGCAATAGTAGTGGTTTTACCAACACCTGTGGGTCCAACCAAAAAAACTATCATTCCCTTGCGCTCCGCCTTAACCTGGATAGGCTGTACCTGCTGAATTACTTCCTGTAGAGTATGCAGGCAAACATCCCGGGCCCAGGCATCGTCGCTAATACCATCTTTGGGTAGGCGGGTAGCAACACTATTAATTACCTTGAGGGCAATATCCCGGTCCACGTTGTTATTAATCAGAGTTTCATAAAACTGTTGAACCTGTTCAGGCATTCCTTTAATAACTTCAACTTCATACATGCGTGATTTTATATCCGTCATTAAATTCTTCATTTTCTGTATTTCCTGAAGAACTTCATCCTCGCGGGAGGAATTTTCACTGCTATTTATAGCAGATATGGTATCAATACTGGCCGCTATCTCGGGTTTAACTGCTGCTGGTACACCAGTTGTATTTCCCGATCGGAGTCGATCAGTATTAACCTGCAGCTTATCATCTACAACCACAGTTATCTCTACCCGCGGCGGATAAAGCAGACCAAGAATTCCGCCTTTTTTGACCTGTCGGGTATGTAAAATTATAGCATCCCGACCCATTTCTTCTTTAGCCCTTTGAATAGCAGTCTTAAAATCTCGGGCCACATACTTCTTTATTTTCACGCCGCCACCATCCCTATGACCTCAACATTAACATTGGTATCAATCTCGTTATAAGAAAGAACAACCAGATTGGATATAAAGCGTTCTACCAATCGTTTAAAATATAATCTGAGAATTGGAGCACAGATGACTATGGGGGTTATTCCCCTCTGGCTTAACTCCTCGTACTGCCTCGATAAGCGGTCAATCATGGGTTGAGCTATTTCGGGATCAAGAGCCAGATAAGAGCCAAATTCACTATGCTGAATGGATTCACGAAGTTTTTCCTCCAAACCTGGATCAATGGTTAAAACACTCATGGTTTGCTTATCTCCGGAATACTGTTTACTGATTTGCCGTTTCAAAGCCTGGCGAACATATTCAGTTAGAACATCTACGTCTTTAGTAAGTTTAGAGTAATCGGCCAGGGTTTCCATTATAGTAATCATATCTCTTATGGAAACCTGTTCTTTAAGCAAGTTAGCCAGAACCCGCTGTAAATCGCCTAGAGACATCAAGTCTGGTATTAATTCATCAACTACGGCTGAATTTTGTTCTTTAATGAAGTTTACAATGTTCTGAATCTCTTGCCGCCCCAGGAGTTCATGGGCATGGGATTTGATAATAGCAGTCAGGTGTGTAGCCAGAACCGAAGCCGGGTCTACTACGGTATAACCTTTCATTTCCGCCCGATCTTTATCGGCAGTCTCTATCCATCGGGCAGGCAGACTAAATGCTGGTTCCAGGGTATCTATCCCAGTTACCTCATTATCGTGCTCAATGTCAGGACCAATAGCCAGGTAGTTATCCAATAGTAACTCTCCGGAAGCAATTTCTATCCCTTTGATTTTGATTAAATAGGCATTAGGTTTCAGTTGCATATTATCTCTTATACGCACCGGTGGAACAATAAAACCCATTTCCACCGCACATTGTCTTCTTATCATAATAATGCGATCCAGCAGGTCTCCCCCCTGTTCGGAATCTACCAGGGGTATAAGGGCATAACCCAATTCCATTTCCATCTTCTCCACCTGGAGCAACTCCACTACATTCTCCGGTTTCTTTATCTCCTCTGCTTCCTGCACTTCTTCCATATCAATTTCTTCAACGGTTTTGGGTGCCGAAGTCCTGAAGGCAAAGAAGAGTATTCCAAAGAAAGCGGCCAAAGAATACATAGGCAGGCGGGGCAAGCCAATGCTTCCCAGTACTACAAGAATAAGGGCAGCCAGGCCCAGAGCTTTAGGATAGTTAAATAACTGGGAAGTCAACTCCGTTCCCAAACTGGTCTTGGATGCGCTCCGGGTAACTACTATACCGGTAGCTGTAGATATTAGCAGGGCCGGGATCTGGGTAACCAGTCCATCTCCGACCGTAAGAATGGTATATACCTGCATGGCCTCACCTGCAGCCATGCCTTTCTGAGCCATACCAATAATAAAACCACCCACAATATTTATGATAATAATGATAATACCGGCAATAGCATCACCCTTGACAAACTTGCTGGCACCATCCATGGCCCCATAAAAATCAGCTTCCTGCCCGATTTTTTCTCTGCGCTCGCGGGCATCCTGTTCATTGATTAAACCCGCATTAAGATCAGCATCTATAGCCATCTGCTTACCCGGCATAGCATCCAGGGTGAAGCGGGCTGCTACTTCGGAAACCCTTTCCGCTCCCTTGGTAATAACTATAAACTGAATGATTACTATGATTAAAAATATAACCATTCCGACTACCATATTTCCTCCAACCACGAAGGAGCCAAAAGAAGCGATAACCTGACCGGCTTCTGCATTTAACAAGATTAAGCGGGTAGAGGAAATGTTTAGGGATAACCGGAAAAGGGTCATAACTAGTAATAGTGAAGGAAAAACTGAAAAATCCAGGGGGTCGGTATTAAACATAGATACCATCAGAATAATCAGGGCAAAACTAATATTAAAAGTCAGTAGAATATCCAGCAGAGATGGTTTCATTGGTATTATCATCATCATGACAATACATACCACCAGCAAAGCCACTAATATATCACTGCTTCGCCCTATAAATTGGTTTAGAAACCCAACCCTCTCTTCCATTGACTTCCTCCTGCTTTAAATAACCCTCTTTTTTTGTTTATAAACAAAGGCCAGTACTTCAGCCACTGCCTGATACAATTCTTCCGGAATCAAATCCCCAATTTCGGTACTGTAGTAAAGAGTCCGGGCCAGCAGTGGGTTTTCTACTATCACAACCCCGTTATCCCGGGCTATCTCTTTAATTTTAAGAGCTATAAAGTCCTGACCCCGGGCAACAACTACCGGAGCATCCATTTCCTTAAATTTATATCTTAATGCCACCGCAAAATGAGTAGGATTTGTTATGACTACATCCGCCTGAGGTACTTCGGCCATCATCCTGCGCATGGCAAACTCGCGTTGAATTTGTCTCTGCTTTGATTTCACCAGAGGGTCTCCTTCAGTTTGCTTATATTCCTGTTTAACATCATACTTTGACATCTTGAGGGATTTTTCATATTCATACATTTGGTAGAGATAATCCAATACTCCTATGATTAAAAATACTACCCCCACTTTTAAAGCCATTTCAAAAATGATGACACTTAAAACCTTAATACTATAAGCCAGTTCCATATCTACAAAGCGGGGAAATATATAAAAATACTTCTTAAAAACGGAATATACTATATATCCGGTTATAATAACCTTAAACAGTGCTTTGGCCAGCTCTACCAGGGCTCTTTTAGAAAATACCCGTTTGAAACCTTCAATTGGATTAATCCGTTCCAACTTGGGAGTAAGTACTTCAGCACTGAAGACAAAACCCACTTGCAAGTAAGTTATAAACAGAGCTGCTATAAAAGTGGCCAAAAATACCGGCATTAAAATCTTCCCCATTAGTAGCAGAGCCTCGATATACATAGCATAAATATACTCGTTGCTAAAGTCAGTAAGGGTTCGGTCTAATATATAGACAGATGCAAACCCTTTCAGGCTGCCTATCATATAGGTCATAGTTACATAAAGAGTTACCGTCCCTACCAGGAGAATTACGGCCGAATTCAGGTCTGTACTTTTAAAAACCTGGCCCTTTTTGCGCGCTTCTTCCTTTCGCCGCGGGGTAGCTTTTTCGGTTTTCTCTCCGGTATCCCCTTCTCCGGCAAAAAGCTGAAGATTAAATAAATAGCGCTTCCCTATATCATCTTGCATATTCACATTCCCATTAATTTAATTATCTGGTCCAGGTAAGCAAAGAATCTGGCAAACAGGATATTAAACACCCACATATATATTGGCATCATTATAAAAAGTGTACCTAAGCCAACCAGTATCTTTAAAGGTAATCCAACGATAAACACGTTCATCTGGGGAACTGTTCGAGCAATAAACCCCATCGCTATATCTGCCGTCATGATAGCAATTATAATTGGAGCCGCAATTTTAACGGCTATTACAAACATGCATACACTAATTTCAACCATCAGATCATAGAAAGCGGCATTCAAGCTTAAACCCAGTACCGGTATCAGCTTATAGCTCTGAATAAGCGCCTGAAAAAGGTAATGGTGACCGTCAATAGCCAGATAAAGCAGCAAGGCTACTGTCTGAGTAAGGTTGCCCATCAGGGGTATTTGGGTTCCTGACTGGGGATCAACCACATTGACAATGCCAAAACCCATCTGCATATCCATAACCTGTCCCGCCAGTTGAATAGCGGCAAAGACCATATACGCAACAAAGCCAATAGTATAACCAATCAATATTTCTACTGCCAGAGCAGCAATAAAAAAACCGGGCGTATCAAGTTCCCTGGCATAGGTAACCGGTACAAAATAAGCCATCACTGCTGCCAGGCCTATAATTATTAATATCTTTACCCGTACTGGAATCATGCGGCTGCTCAGAATGGGAGCACTTAAAAACAAACCTGAAAGTCTGCTCATTACCAATAGAAACCCTTCCAAAGCAAATGGCATAAGATATTACCTGCCTGTTTCTATAAAGCTAAAAACTGCGGAATACTGGCATAAAGGTTCCGGGTAAAGTCGGTTAATATGTTTAACATCCAGGGTCCAAATATAACTGTTATAAGTAGTACAATGACAATTTTAGGAATAAACACCAGGGTCATTTCCTGAATCTGGGTAGTTGCCTGCAGAATACTTATTAACAGTCCTACCAACAAAGCTCCTCCCAATATCGGGGTAGCGACCAAAAGGACTGTAAGTACGGCATCGTTAGCAATCCCCAAAACTATGTTTTCATACAATGAAATTTACCCCCTCTATTTAAAACTGAGTACCAGCGATTGAATAACTAAATTCCAGCCGTCTACCAGTACAAATAATAGTATTTTAAAAGGTAATGAGATCATCATCGGTGGTAACATCATCATACCCATGGACATAAGAGCACTGGCAACTACCATATCAATTACCAGGAAAGGAACAAATATGACAAAACCAATTTGAAAAGCGGTTTTAAGTTCACTTATAACAAATGAAGGAATAAGAACATAGTTAGGAATGTCATCAAAGTTACGTGGCCTTTTCATTTCCGACATTTTTACGAATAGAGCCAAATCCTTTTCCCGGGTCTGCTTAAACATAAATTCCCGGATAGGTTGCATTCCCTTTTTAAAAGCAGTTTCTTGATTAATTTCACCCTTTAAATAAGGCTGCAAAGCTTGATTATTTACCTGTTGAAACGTAGGGGCCATTACAAAGAAAGTAAGAAACAAAGCCAAACCAATTAATACCTGGTTGGGTGGCATCTGCTGGGTAGCCAGAGATGTTCTGATAAACCCCATTACCACAATAATTCGAATAAAGGACGTGAGCATTATCAGGATTGCCGGAGCCAGGGCCAATACCGTCAGCAGTATTATAAGCTGCAAGGCAGTGGACAGGTTCTGGGGATTATCCCCGCTGCCATCACCAATCTGTACATTGATATCAGGTATTTGTAAAGGTTCAGCAGATACCGGAAAAATGAATATAGCCACCAGTACTATGACTAGCAGCAATATTAGACTTAAACGATATGTAAAGTCAATTCTAGGTCTATTCATGTTCATCACTTCTTCCGGAGTTTGCCTCAGTATTCTGGGTACCCCGATATGATATTTCATCCAGCATTTTAGCCTGCTGTTCAATAAGCAGATGGAAATTGTTAGGGACTTTACTCCTTGATTTACGTGGTTTGAAAAAATTAAAAAATACTTCTCTCCATTGACTCCAGTTAAATCCTGCTTCAGTTTCTACTACAGTTATATTACTTTTACTTATTTCTTCTAAAAGTTTAGGGTTGTCTATCTCAAAAAGCACTGTAACATTATGGTCTGTAACGCCGACAGCGTAAACTTTTTCTCCCACTTCGCATAATACAATACCCCGGTTTTGACCTAGCATCACCTCATCAACCACATTTATCCAGGTTCCTTGCAGTCTGTTGCTGGCTTTACTTCCAAAAAGGCGGATAATTGACCAGGCTGCACCCACTATTAAAGCCAGTACGAAAATTAGTTTGACAAAATTCCAGAACAAGTTGGGAGCTTTGGTATCCTCTACCTGCTGATTATCTATAGCCTTTTGTACATCGCCAAAGTCTTGTACGGCCAGGACATTAAGAGCCAGTATAGGTATTAGAATCAATGTTAACACTAAAATGGCTGTATACCTTTGTCTTAAAGAAACCACGGCTTTCACATCCAGAAAAAATTAATCTATGGCTTTACTTACAGCCTCTATTACGCGTTCAGGTTGAAATGGTTTAACAATAAAGTCTTTGGCACCAGCCTGAATAGCATCTATAACCATGGCCTGCTGTCCCATAGCACTGCACATTATTATCCGGGCAGCAGAGTCGATAGATTTTATCTGTTTAACTGCGGCTATACCATCCATGTCCGGCATAGTAATATCCATGGTGACCAGGTCGGGCTGAAGTTCCTTATACTTTTCTACTGCAACCGCGCCGTTTTCTGCTTCACCTACTACTTCAAAACCATTCTTACTTAAGATATCCTTAATCATCATTCTCATAAACGCAGCATCATCAACAATTAGAACTTTCTTTCCCATCGTTGACCTCCTAACATGCTATTGTAATTTGTTCATTCTATCCATGGGACTTATGATAGTTGTTATTCTAATTCCATAGTTTTCGTCAATTACCACGACCTCACCTTTGGCAATCAGTTTTCCATTTACCAGCATATCCACCGGCTCTCCGGCCAGTTTATCCAGTTGAATAATTGCTCCTTGATGCAATTCCAGAATATCTTTAATGGTCTTGCGGGTCTTACCCAGTTCAACTGATATATCCAAAGGTACATCCATAATCAAGCCTATATTATGTGGTGCACTGCCGGCATCACTTTCTCGCAGGGGAGCAAACTGCACTGGTTGTACTGCAATTTGCCCACCTTTCCTAACACCGGCAGGGCTATCATTATGGGCTGGACTGCTGTAGTAATCAACTGGCACTGCTTGAGGTTCTACGTTTATACTCTCTACCGGCGGGGTACTTGCTCGGGTTGGCGGAGGTGAAGCTGGCTCCGGAATTGTTTCTATCGCTGCCTCTACCCCTGACTCCTCAATGGTATTACCCATTAAACTATTAACCATACTTTTGGCTGCTTCTACGGGAATAATCTGCATAATTTCACTATTAACCAAGTCCTCAATTTCCATTTTGAATCGGATTCTGACCAATTGCTGATAATCTGTTGAAAACTCGAAACTCTCTTTACCAAAATCCATCATGGTCAGACGAGGCGTACCAATATCAATCCTGCAGTTAAACAATGATGACAAACTGGTAGTAGCTGAGCCCATCATCTGGTTCATAGCTTCACCTACAGCACTAAGTTCCAGTTCCGTCAAGGTATACTGTTCACATTTTCCATCTCCCCCCATCATTAAATTGGCAATAATGCAGGCATCCTCCTGCTTGATAACCAGAATATTAGAACCGTAAAGTCCTTCTCTATATTCAACTTCGACTACTACATAGGGTAAGGGATAATTGTCCTGTAATTGTTTACCGGTAATCAATGACACATCCGGTGTAGTAATGGATACCTTTTTCTTTAGTAGAGTTGATAGAGTAGTCGCCGAAGTACCCATGCTGATGTTTCCAATCTCCCCTAATGCATCTTTTTCAAATTCGCTTAATTCGAATGATAAATCAGGTCCAGGAACAGAAGTCGGAGAACCAGAATCACCCTTTAACAACGCATCTATTTCTTCCTGGGATAGAATTCCATCACTCATCCTCATTTCCCTCCTCTACTACATAGGATATTTGAACCGACATCCGGTTTTCATATACACCAGGTTTACCTAGAAACTTGGTACGTTGCCCAATAACCACTTCTAAATCATTCTTAATGTTTCTTTCCAGAGGTACTACATCCCCAACATTCAACTCCAGCAATTCCCGTACCGTAATACTGGTAGTACCGAGAATTACTTTTACCGGCACTATTGTATTTTGAAGCTTATTACGAATACTATCTATATTTTCCTGGGTTGCCTTCTGACTGCTGGATGAATAATAGTAATGAACATTAAGCTTATCCAGGATAGGCTCCAGTACTAGAAATGGAATACAAATATTAATCATGCCCAGAACATCTGCCATCTGAGTTTCTAAGGATACTATCATCATTATTTCAGTAGGAGAAACTAATTGCGTAAACTGCGGGTTGGTTTCTACTCTCTCCAGGGAAGGCTCCAGCTCAATAATAGTTCCCCATGGCTCCTGCAGGTAGTCCAGCATTCTTTGTGCTATTCTTTCCATAACCGTCTGCTCAATTTCGGTTAGAGCCCTAATTTTGGGAGGCGCATAGCCTGGTCCGCCTAAAAGGCGATCCAAAAACGAAAAGCCCAGATTGGGGTTTATCTCCATAATGGCACTGCCTTCCAGCGGATAGAAGGAAAAAATATTAAGTATAGTAGGATTAGGTATTGACCGGATAAATTCCTCATAGGTTAGCTGTTCCACTGATAATATCTCCATCTGCACCGGAGCGCGTAATTGGGCAGAGAGATAAGTTGCCAGGGAACGGGCATAGTTCTCGTAAATAACCTGTAAAGTATGTATCTGGTCTTTGGAAAATTTATTAGGGCGACGGAAATCATAGACTTTTACTTTTTTCCTGGATTGTTCTTCTTTTAATTCATCGGCATCAACTGAGCCGCTGTTTAAGGCAGATAGTAAAGCGTCTATTTCCGATTGTGACAGTACCTCACTCATTATAACCCCCCCTCCGGGTTATGAATTTTGAATTTTGAATTCTTAATTTTTAATTTATGAAGAAATGCACCCTCCGGGTACTACAATGCGAACTATGGTTCACTATTAAGGTTGCTTCGCATTTCATTTTATTACAATTAACTTAAGCTCCAACTGCACTTAAATATTTGTTATTGCATGACCGAAATATTTCGTACTTCTCTTTTAACATGTTTATGATAGTGGAACTAGTTATTATGGTTATTATTGCATGATAAAGTCGGTAAAGTAAACATTAGTTACCAGGTTTCCGCCGACTTTGGCATTAATATCCTGTTGAATCGCTGCTTTTAAAACGCTGCGGTTGCGCGGATCCAGGTCGGCAGCGGTCTGGGTAGCCAGGATACCTAAAATACTATCCTTTATAACCGGCATGAATTTGTTTATTGTTTCCGTTGCTTTTTTATCGTCAGCCGAAACTTCTACTGTGACCTTAACCTTTAAAAATCGGGTTCCCCCGGTAGAGTTTATATTGGTGGTAAATTCACCCACCT
>JAAYCQ010000194.1 GCA_012729715.1 Syntrophomonadaceae bacterium | reverse complement strand
GGGGGGCAATTTCGTCAACTGACCTGACCGTAGCCTCTAACTGCTGGCGCTCCTGGACTCGATCCAACCTTTTCGGGTCCAGTATTACTTCATTCTTTCCAGAACGAATTTTAATACCACTGGAACCTGGGTTTGATATGGCTTTAGCTGTATTGATCTCCGGTAACGGAGGCTGGTTTAACCTTATGCCGGATTTATACCTGATAACTACCATAATCTCACCTTCTTTCGTCTTACCTTTTTGAAAAAAAGGCTTGCTATAGTTTATACATTAACAGCTGAGCAGGTTACTTTTCGGTCACTCGGGAGGTGATTTTTTCATATAAGTAAATTAAAGTGCATAGGCAGGGAGGACTTTTTATAAAGATTCTGGTAACAGGAGGAGCCGGTTTTATAGGTTCTCATTTAAGTGATCAGCTTATAAATTATGGGCATGATATCGTTATTATTGATGATCTTAGTTCGGGGAAAGTTGAGAACATTAATCCGCGGGCTAAATTTTATCGCCTGAATCTTAACGATAATAGTCTGGTGCAGGTGTTTGCAGTGGAAAAGCCGCAGGTAATCTGCCACCTTGCTGCCCAGATTAATGTGGGTGTTTCGCAACAGGAACCATGTTTAGATGCAGACAGCAATATTATGGGCACACTTAAGATTTTAACCTATGCCATAAAATATAAAGTTCAGAAAATAGTTTTTACTTCCAGTGCAGCTATTTATGGTAACCCGCTATACTTACCTGTTAATGAAGAACACCCGGCTCTGCCGCTCTCCTTTTACGGTCTATCTAAATATACTGCGGAATGCTACATAAGGATGTTTGCGACAACCTTTGGGTTAAGATATAGCATACTACGGTTTTCCAATGTTTATGGGCCGCGTCAACAGGCCACCGGCGAAGGTGGGGTAATTGCTCAGTTTGTTACCAGGTTTGCAAAAGGAGAAGCCCCGGTTATTTATGGAGATGGGGAACAGACCCGGGATTTTATTTATGTAGGTGATGTGGTGGCAGCATGTTGTAAGGCACTGTATATGGGGGATAACCAGACTTTAAATGTTAGTACCGGCAGAGCAGTTTCCATTAACCAGCTCTGTCGGCAATTAAAAAACATTAGTGATTGGTCATCGCCACCTTTTTATTATCCTCGGCGTGAGGGTGATATTTTACACAGTGTACTTGATAATAGTAAAGCCAGAAGTCAATTACTCTGGTATCCTCGTGGTAGTCTAACAGAAGGTTTGAAGAAAACTATTTATTCAGAAAAACAAAAAACCACTCTTTCTGAGTGGTAGTTTTGCATGGTAGCCCCAAGGGGAGTCGAACCCCTGTCTCCGCCGTGAGAGGGCGGCATCCTAGGCCTCTAGACGATGGGGCCAAATAAAATGGCTGCCGGTCAAGGATTCGAACCCTGACGAACTGATCCAGAGTCAGTCGTGCTACCGTTACACCAACCGGCAGTGCTAAGGGCAAATTACCCCGTGCGAAAATTATTATAATACAGGGTACGGG
>JAAYCQ010000193.1 GCA_012729715.1 Syntrophomonadaceae bacterium | reverse complement strand
GGAAATTCTAAGGCAGTATAACATTGGCGCCAAACCCCTGGCGGTTATACTGGGATGGGGTGAAGTTACTATCCTGCGTTATTTAAAGGGGCAAATTCCTGATCGTGCCCATAGCAATACTTTGTTAAGCATGAAGGATCCGTATGTCTTTTCCCGTTACTTTAAAGAAAAGCAGGAAAGGCTGTCTCCGGTAGCTTGTAACAAGGTGGTAAGCGCTTTGGAGGGATTAAATGCCAAACTTGCCGGTGATGAGTTGTATGAACGCTCACAGCGTTTAAGGCAGGCTTATCGTAGGCAACCTGACATATATAATGGTTTTGTTCCTTTTAACCTGGAAAAAATGGTACAGGTTATTCTGTTTTTCTTAAAATCGGGGGATCGTGTTTACGAAACCGGGATGAACAAATTGCTATGGTATGTTGATATGCTTTGCTATAAGCGAAGTGAGCGGCAGGCACTAACCGGCCTGTGTTATAAACATAATATCTATGGGCCAGTTCCCCTCTGGTATGATTATTTATACGGAAGTTTGGATGATGTATATATTACTCTGGTTGAAGACGAATACGGAACCCAAATCGGCGCCCTGGCTGATTTTTCGGCTGACGTTTTTTCAAATGATGAATTAGATGTACTGGAGACAGTGGCAAATAATTTTAAAGGTTGGAGTGCAAAAAAGATTTCGCAATATTCTCATCGGGAAACTGCCTATCGGCAAACGAGTAATGGCCAGTTTATTTCATTTGAATATGCCCGGGATTTGTCCTTAAGTTAAAGAAGTGGTGCGGATATGGGAGGCTTCTTACAGCAGTAGGTATTATCTCCGGGGTAATAGTTGCAACGGTGTTTGATTTTCAGGACTCCGGCAGTGACTTAATAGCGGATGAGCTGACCGGTTCATTTAATGAAAAGAACCTGGCTGAGTACCGGGCTGATTGTTTTGCCGCTGCTTTGCTTATGCCCCGGGAAGGGGTCAATGATGCCCTGTACGAACTAGGCCTGAATCAGGGAACGTTAACTTAGCCTCATTCGGTTTCTGCCACTGGCGAAGTAGATATTGACGACTTGATTGAGGAATTATTCCATGAGATATAAAAGGGCCTGTGCGGATGCCAATATCCTGGGGTACCTTTATCGCAGTGGGGAGAGCAGTTTATTAAGCCGATTTTTTGAACAGGTACTGGTAGATCAATGGATATTGGATGAAATTAAGGGGAAGAAAGGGATATACTGCCGATCATAGAAAGGGAGCTGTCTAATGCGGTAAGAAAAATTGTAATTTCCAGATGGAACCGTAAAAGATTAAAGAAAATGATTTTGCTAAAATTTAATATTCATGATTTTTAACTCGACATAAATGTCGAGTGCCGAAGATTGGATATGTAGATATGGTATTCCATGGTATAAACCGTATATATGCAAGAAAAAAACCGCGCCAACCTGCGCGGTTACTTTATTCTCAACTGGTCGGGGCGACAGGATTTGAACCTGCGACTTCTTGATCCCAAATCAAGCGCGCTACCAAGCTGCGCTACGCCCCGAACTTCTTAATAATAGCATTTGCAGGGGGAAACTGTCAATTATTATACG
>JAAYCQ010000192.1 GCA_012729715.1 Syntrophomonadaceae bacterium | reverse complement strand
GGATGTCCCAAAGCAATTCCTGATCCATTGTGATTTACTTTATCCATGGAGAGATCCATGCCGTAATTTTCTTTCAGGCGAATTTTGCAGCCAATGAACTGAGGTGCAAACGCTTCATGCAGTTCCCAGTATTCAACATCATCAAAATTCCAACCAGCTTGCTTAAGTGCTACCGGAATTGCTTCCGCCGGTCCGATTCCCATAATCTGAGGATCAACCCCAACACCAACCGAAACCACCAGTTTCATAAGCGGTTTTAGGCCCAATTCGGCAGCTTTTTGTTTGGACATAATTACGGCAGCAGAGGCGCCATCATTGATTCCGGAGGCATTGGCAGCAGTAACCACTCCCCCATCTTTTTTAAATGCTGGTTTTAGTCTGCCAATGCTTTCCATGCTGCAGCCACGAATAGGATGTTCATCGGTTTCAACAACGGTTACACCTTTTTTAGTTACAACTTCAACCGGAACGATTTCTCTCTTGAAAACACCATTATCAGTCGCATTTATTGCATTGGTATGGCTTCTGACTGCTAATTCATCACACTGATCGCGGGTAATGTTATACATGACCGCAACGTTTTCCGCAGTCATTCCCATGTGTCCCGGAACTAATGAATCAACCAATGCGTCATGGGTTAATGAATCGATCATTTTGGTATCGCCCATTCTGGCACCAGTTCTGGCACTGGCAACCATATAGGGAACCTGGGTCATGTTTTCAACCCCTACCACCAGTGCGATATCTGTAGCTCCTACCATAATGTTGCGACTGGCAATTTCCAATGCTCTCATTGCCGAGGTACAATTCTGATTAACAACACAGGCGTTACTGCGCTCAGGAAGTCCACAGGCTAAACCAACAATACGTGCCGGCAGGGATTTCTGTAAGCCCGTATATACCTGACCCATTACAATTTCATCAATAATGTCAGACGGAATGCCTGCTCTCTTGATGGCTTCCTTACCTGCGGTTACTGCCAAATCTTTGGCCGGCACATCTTTAAACTGACCCAGAAACTTACCTATAGGTGTTCTACAAGCACTTACCATTACGACTTCATTTAATTCCATAATTAATACCTCCAATTATAATATCATTTTTTTTAAGCCTAACCGGTTTATATTTCAGTCTAAAAATCTCACATGCCCATTAAGATAATTTGCGACTACCAGGTTAGCCAGAGACCAGGTTAACTTGATAAGATTTGCTAAACACCCCCTTTGTGATGAATAAATTAAGTAGGAACTTGTCGGCTACTTAATAAGATAAGCAAAATTTATGCCAACATAATAATGAGATTATAAATGCAACGAAAAAGGCGAGGTATCGGCATTTCGCGCTACCCCGCCAGGAAAACACAATTTTAATGGAATTATATCAATTTAGGAGGGCTGTTAATAAAGAATGCAGGCTATACTGCAGCTTAGATGGTTTCTTTGACTACTTTTCCTAATTTGGGAGACTAGTTTTTGGATGCTTAGGATAGATATGTTATGAGAAGCTATAAAATTACTCCAGGTCGTACTTATCAAGTTTGCGATAAAGGGCTGAACTGTGTATACCAAGAAGTTTTGCAGCCTGAGTCTTATTTCCGTTTACTTTTTTTAAGGCTTTTATAATGATCTGCTTTTCCAGGCTTTCCACCGCCTGAGGCAGAGTTTCCTTATCGCTCAAACAAGTCTTTTCTATCAGAGAAGGAAAATGGCTGATGGTTAAAGAAGATTCGTGGTTCATGTCTGCCAGGTTAATAGCCCGCTCTAACATATTCTCCAGTTCACGTACATTACCGGGCCAGGCATAGTTTTGCAGAAGTTCAGTGGCTTTGCAGGAGATTTTGGTTACATTGGTTTGCAATTCTTCGTTTATACGATTCATCAGATCTGAAACCAGTACCGGTATATCAGATCTCCTTGCACGCAGGGGAGGGATATTAAGGCGTACCACGTTCAGCCGGTAATAGAGATCCTGACGAAATTGACCTTCTGTAACCATTTTTTCTAAATCACGGTTGGTAGCGGCTATTACCCGGACATTAATCTTTATAGGTCTGGTGCCCCCTACACGTTCCACCATTTTTTCCTGGAGCACAGTCAATAGCTTGGTTTGCATGGTTAAGGGCATATCTCCAATTTCATCCAGGAAAATGGTTCCACCGTGGGCCAGTTCGAATTTTCCGGGTTTTCCACCTTTTTTTGCTCCGGTAAAAGCACCTTCTTCGTAACCGAATAGCTCGGATTCAAGTAAATTCTCAGGTAAGGCTGCACAATTTATACGTACAAATGGAGCCAGATAGCGATTGCCGGCATTGTGAATGGCATGCGCGAATAGTTCTTTCCCGGTTCCGCTTTCGCCGGTAATTAGTATGGTGGATGTTGTCCGGGATAATTGATAACCCAGGGTCTTGGTTGCGGAGAATTCCTGGTCGACCCCAATCAAATCCTGGAAGTGCCATTTAGCCTGATAGCTCAGGCGAACTTCTTCCTTATAAAGGTTTAATTCCTTCTCAGTTTCCTGAAGTTTTCGGGCAAAAATTTTGGCACCGGACATATCCAGGAATAAGCTCTTGCCTATAGCCCCGATTATTTTTCCGTCTTTATAAACCGGTAGCCGGGTTACTACAGTATCACGGTCTTTAATGGGCCATATTTCTGCCTGAACGATTTTGCCGGTATCTAGTACTTCCTGAAGACCGGAAGTAGGTGTAATATCAAGAATATATTTACCTACCACATCTTCCTTTTTTAATCCTAATGTGTCCAGATAAGTCTGGTTCATGGTGGTTATGAATCCATCTTTATCTACTATTACATATACCATGTAGGGGCTTTCGATCAGGGCTTCGGAGATAGCTTGAAACTCTTTTTCACTCTCCTGCATTTTCTTCATAAATACCTGGGCACCGGACATATCCAGGAAGAGGCTCTTGCCTATGGCTCCGATTATTATACCTTTTTTTATAATTGGCATTCGGGTAACAATGGTTGCACGGCTATTAATGATAAAGACATCAGCCTTATCAGTTCGGCCTGTCTTTAATACCTCGGGCAATTGCGAGTTAGGGGTTACATCAAGCACATACCGGCCTACTACTTCGTCTTTTTTTATTCCCAGCTCGTCCAGGTAAGTCTGGTTCATAGCAGTAATAATTCCGTCTTTATCGACTATAACGTAGACCATGTTAGGACTTTCGATAAGGGCTTCGGAAATAGCTGCAAATTCCTTTTCCCGTTCCTGTAATTTTTGCATTAATATATGGGCACCAGACATATCCAAAAAAATAGTTTGACCCAGGGCTCCGATTACCTGCCCATTATTGACTATGGGCATTCGCGAGACCAGAGTATCACGACCTTTTAAGGACCAAATTTCTGCCTTGTCTATACGTTGGGTGCGCAGTACTTCCGGTAACTCGGAATTGGGCAGGATTTCCGTAACATATTTACCGACTACATCTTCTTTTTTAAGCTCCAATATATCCAGGAAGGTCTGGTTCATCATGGTGATATAACCCTTTTGGTTAACTATTACCAGGGCGGTATAAGGGTTCTCCAGAAAAGCCGCCACAATGGCACTAAAATCCTTTTCGGCTTCTTTCAGCCGGTTTATAAATAATGAAGCCCCCGACTCATCCAGCTGCAGGCTCTGGCCAATAGCACCAATAATCTTTCCGTCAGCCATTATCGGAAAACGGGTTACGACTGTATCCCGATCTCTAATCGCCCATATATCAGCCCGGTCTATACGCCCTGTCTTAAGTACTTCCGGAAGTTTAGAAGTAGGGAGTATATCAGTTACATAATGGCCAATAACATCCTCCCTGGTCATTTCCAGCAAATCCAGAAAGGTTTGATTCATAACAGTTATAAAACCTTTCTTATCTACTACGACTATTGCCATATGAGGACTTTCAATTAACGGCTCTAATATTTCAGGCAGATCTGACAAATATAAGCTGGTCATCTCGAGTAATTACCTCCAGAAAACAGGGTTTGCGGATGAGAATAAAGCTGATTTCAGGCAAATCTATGTTTATTAATAAAGAATATTTATACTGACAATATTCGCTAAATAAATGGAATTATCCTTTAAAGGACTTTGTTATAATATTATCAAAGTAAAATATTCCCAACAATAAAAGCTCAGAAATATTAATTTCCGAGCTTGATTTTTGGCTAAGTGTTTTGATTAAGCTTTTAATATCTGCAGCCCAGCTTATAATTAATAGAGAAAAATAGAGTCTTATTGCATAACGGAAAATATTGTTGGATAACAATACTTACTAAGTTAATTACTGTTGTTATTTGAAGTTTAATAATGAATTCAATGCTCTCGATAAGCTTTCGGAATTGTTGCATGCATTTTCTAAACAATGCGAAGTAGTATAATATGTCCAAGACAATATCTGGTAGCCGATACCCATAAACAAGTCGCCGGTTAGGCTAACTGGTTTATGTAAGTTTTTACGCTTTTGCGGTGTCTAATTGATGAGGAGGTTGTAAAATGAATTCTATTTCGGTACCAAATAGAATTGCGGCTTCAGATATTGATGATCTTGTATCCAAGTATGGCGACTCTCTCTTGAGGATGTGTTTTTTATACTTAAATGATATTCATTTAGCCGAAGATGCCGTACAAGATACATTCCTAAAAGTTTATAAATGCTACCCGCAATTTAAAGGTGATTCTGAAGTTAAGACATGGATCACGAGAATTGCCATAAATGTCTGCAAAAACTACCGACGAAGCTCATGGTGGAAACATGTTGACGTAGCTAAATCCTTAGAGAAGGTTGTGGATGATCAAAATCTAGAATCCATACAAGATGATACTCTTATTTTGGAAATTATGAAGCTGCCGTACAAATATAAAGAAGTTATTCTTCTTTTTTACTATTATGACATGCCTATCCGAGAAATTTCACTGGTTCTAAACATCTCACAATCTACAGTATCGGTTAGACTGAAACGGGCCCGGGAAAAGTTAAAATCCAGGTTGAAAGGGTGGTATTATGATGGATAATAATAAAAAGATTCAAGAAGTTATTGATTCAAGGCTGGCGAGCTTACGGTTTGATGATAAGTTTACCGGCAAAACCGTGAGTAAGGTTGTCGAACCCGGAACAACTAAAAAGCCTTTTGCGGTGGCAATAGCAGCTTGCCTGTGTATTGTGCTCACAATTCCGGTTTTGGCAGCTACCATACCCAGTTTCAACAGTTTTCTGGCGCTGGTCAGCCCGCAAATAGCCCAGAAGCTGCAGCCGATAGAAATGGTTTCTGAAGCCAATGGTATCAAAATGGAAGTAGTGGCTGCAATGAATGATGATGATACCGCGGTGGTATATCTGACCATGCAAGATTTAACTGGTAATCGAATTGATAAATCAATCAACCTTTTTAATGATTACAGCATTACCGGTACCAATATGATGACAAGTGAAGTCGTAGCCTTCGATCAGAAAACAAAAACCGCTACCTTACGCCTACAGGCCAGCGGGGGTAGTAAGCTTAACGGTCAAAAAGTAACTGTTCGTATAAACTCATTTGTAAGCGGCAGGCGTGAATACAAGGAAGTTGATATGGGCATCGACCTCGGCGTTATTTCTCGGAATCCGCAAATAACTGTATTTGATATGAATAATTCTTCAGGCGGCGGGGGTACTCTGTTTAAGATTTTTAAGGAAAAAGGTAATATAAACATTCTTAAAAGAGATGAAATGAATCTCCTTATACCCCGGATAAACTTTGCCCAAATATCCAATATCGGGTTGGTTGATCACCGCCTGCATGTTCAGATTAAATGGAGTGGCGAGGGTGTGGATAACCATGGGTGTCTTTATTTAACTGATGCTGCCGGTAATAAGATTTATCCCAGTAATATATCTTTAAATACCAATACATCTGAAAAGGCAGAAGACACATGCAAATATGAAGAAGTTATTTTTGATATCGATAAAGCAGAGTTGGCAGGGTCTGAGCTCAAGGGAGATTTTGTGACCTATGATCGACAGACCAGAGGAAACTGGCAAACTACCTTTAAGATGGAGGCAGTGACAAAAGCGCAGGAAGCCGACTGTAGTATTGAATCGGAAAGTATGAAAATCAACAGCGTTTCTATATCCCCTCTGGGAATCACCATAAAGGGCAGGGGACAGGCTAGCCGTTCGGATAATTTGGATATTTCAGCTACTATGACCGATGGCAGCAGTATGCGGAATTTCGGTACAATTAATACTTACACTGATGATGGGAGAATAACCATTAAATATATGCCTGATTCCCCACTGGATATAGAAAGGGTTAGTGCAGTAAATATTAACGGGAATATAGTAAAGTTTAATCAGTAAAGCTTACAGATAAAACCAAGCTTTGGGGGACAAGTTTCCACTTCATCTGTCAAGGGCTTATAGACGGTTTGACCTTTTTAAGATTATAATATTGGCTCTGCAATTCCGCAATAGAAAGAGAGGGAATTGTTGTATGGAATAATTCCCTCCTTATCAATGAACAGCCTGTATCAGGTATTATTTATCCGGTGGTATCAGCTCAATTATTTTACTACGTCCATATGAATCTACAGCTACCTTGACCTTGAGTCCCCGCGCCCCCATCATCATATTATAATTGCGGGCAGTACCTTCCGGGGTATAGTAACTCTCAATACCATAATTAACCCATATATCTGGAACCTCCGTCTTTTTACCCCCAGACCAATACCTAACCCAGTCTACTCTTGCGGCCATATATAGATTGTTCCCCATATCTTTACGCCGTTTGCTGATTTTAACGGCCTGCCATTCATCCCCCTGCTTTTCCAACTGTACAAACACCCTGCTCCCGCGGGCGTAATGCTCTGCGGCTTTGCTGGTATCATTCAGATCGGGATGTGAAACCTTAGCCAGGGGGATATGGGCAGCTTTATAGCTTAACGAAACATATTCCCCGCTGAACAGACTATATGGATCGACAGGTTCAGTTTTCAGAATAACTTCCTGTCCGCACCATAATATGGACTGGTTGATAAGAATCATTCCGACTAAAAATAGTGCCTGCAGTGAAACTACTAAATAAAAAGCTTTTTTATTCATGCTCGTCCCTCCAGGTGGAAACTATTTTGCCGCGCTGGCGATTAAGCCACCAGCCCATTAACAGCAACAAAACGCCTCCTATTATAAAGAACAGGCTGCGATCCATATAGCGGGAAGCATAATCAAAATAACCACACAGAACCGTTATATAGAAAAAGACCAGACCCAGGTTCAACATAAAGCGGTTATGCTGCCCGGAACCCTGTAATATTACCAATATGATAGCCACAAACAGCACAAAGTATATGAATAAATTCGGCAGAGCAAGGGTCAAATAGCTGATAAACATTAGATTAATCAGCCCCACTGCCGCAATTTCCATACGTATATGACGGTAGGAGGGTAACAGCAACAGAGTAATAAATCCGATCAGCATCGCACCCAACAATACTATCGCCGGTGTAATGACATATAATAAATCCCAATCAGAAAATAATGAAAATACAAGCATGGTGGTCAGAACCATAACCATCCCCGTAGCCACATATAACAAACTGTATAATTCTTCGCCTTGTCTGCCCCGCAGGTAAAAAGCCGAGCCCAGGAATATCAGGACCAGCGG
>JAAYCQ010000191.1 GCA_012729715.1 Syntrophomonadaceae bacterium | reverse complement strand
TTAGGAAATCCGAAGCTAAGTTAAAGCACGAACAGCGTAAGTTATCACGTAAACAAAAAGGCTCGAATTCCCGCAAGAAACAAAAACACAAACTTGCTAAGATACATCGTAAGATTAAAAACCAGCGCAATGATTTTCTGCATAAAGAAAGTTGTAAGTTAGTTAAAACCTACGATACCATCGTATTTGAAGACCTTAAAGTTAAGAACATGGTTAAAAACCATCATCTTGCTAAATCCATATCCGATGCTTCGTGGAGTAAGTTCATCGGATACACTTCCTACAAGGCTGAAAGTGCCGGTAGGAAAGTGATATTCGTAAACCCACGAAACACATCACAAATTTGTTCAAGTTGCGGTAACACGGTTAAGAAAAGCCTATCAGTAAGAACGCATAAATGTTTGTGCGGCTTAGTTCTTAACCGAGATATTAACGCTGCAATAAACATTTTGAGGCTAGGAACTAGCCCAGGTGGAGCCACGGCAGTAGCCGGGTGACGAAGCCAGAAGCCTGCCAATTCATTGGCGGGTAGTTCACTATTAGTAATTCTAATGTGTCTGCCAGATTTGCAGATTACGGAGGGAAAAAATGAGAGTAATAGCATTAGGAAATCCAAGTTATAAAGATTTCATAAACCAACAGGGTTTTGGAATAACATTAGATCCTTCTGATGCCGTGGCAATAATAAGCGATTCATCTTCAATCCAAAACATACCTGTTACAGATATGCCATTAGCCATCATATTGACAGGTAGCATATCTGATTGGCCAGCAAAACAAAAACACCCTGATGCGTTTTTCGTTTCTTCAGTAGAAGAAATAAAAGAATGGCTGCAGGGTTTAAAACCAATAGAACAACCAATAGTTTATACAGACAGAGTTTTTATTCTTACGCACTCGAATAAAGGTGGTGTGGGAAAAACCTCAACCGCTATAGCATTGGCAGAAGCGTTGTCTCGAAAAGTTAAAACCGTACTTTGTGATTTTGATTATACTGCGCCCGACATAGGTACATTTTATAATTTAAAGCCTCAAAATTATTTTGAGTCACAAGTGCAACCGGCCCGAATAACGGATAATTTGTATGTACTTCCAGCACCAAAAAATATTATCCCGACATCTTTAAAAGAAAATCAGGTTTATAATGTAGTGCAATCCTTATCGGGTTACCAGGTGATTATAGGCGACACTTCGCCAGCACCCTGGGATAAACCATATCTTCACAAGTTATTTGCTAATTGCGATTTAGTATATTCAGTAGTAGATCAGTCATTGTTTTCAGTAGACGAAACCAAAAGATTTGCACCTACGCTTTTAGCTATGGGAGTAAACCCAGGAGATATAAAGATAATTGTAAACCGTTATAGCCCGAGACAGACCAGCGTTAAAGCCATTGAACAGGCTTTCTGTGCAGGTTTTAAAAGAAACGTAAGTACATTGCCAAAAGTAGTTGCTTTAATACCTGAAGACTGGGAAGGACAATTAAAGGCTACTTATCAGGGAAAGGTGCTTAATAAGGATATCTGGGAAGATGTATGTAAAGATATATATAAGCGTTTGGGTGTTGAATATAGTGAACCTGAACCGCCTCCAAAAAGGTTATTGGATATTTTTAAAAGAAAAAAGGCGAGTGTTTTTTAACCGAGCTATTAAGCCCGGTTTTTTATTTTAGAAAAGGAGGCGATTATCTATCGAAGCAATTATTTTAGGTTGTCTAGTTCCGTCCCTATACTCTGCTTACACTGATGCAACCAAAAGATATTTGTATGACTATATTACAATTCCAGTATTTCTGACAGGGCTTGTTTATTCAGCCTATAACAACAACTGGACAAATATTGTAGCGGCAGTAGTTGTATTTGCTGTCTTTATGGTTTTTGCACTAAAGGGTGGTATAGCAGGTGGTGACGTAAAATTTACGACTGCCCTTGCAGTATGGTTTGGGTATCCGGCAATTCTATACGTTTTACTGTTGGGTTCAATCCTTGCTGTTGTCTTCGGACTATTTAACTACCAGCGATTAGGTGTGCTGAGAGAAAGAGTAATAGTTTTTGTTAAAGGTTTGTTTTTTAAGTTGATTTATAAGGTTAATATTACCCCTGCCAAACAACTACCTGAAGAAGGTATTTGTGAAGAAGCTGTACCCTTTGGAACCTTCATGGTTATAGCGGCCTGGGTTATCTATTTTATGGGGGTGATATAAATAAATCTGGCAGAAAAAATCCGTAAGATAGCAGAGTATATGGACGAGGACAGTATTGCTGAAGCTTTAGGAATGCCCAAAGAAGTAGTCAAAGGCGTACTTACAGGCGAAATATCAGATGAAATCATCAATCAATATAATCCAGCCAAACCACCGGAGATTAGGGTTGTTGAACGAAAGAAATTTCATCGCAGCAAAGTAATAGGTTTCGTTTCAACTGGTGGGTGTGGCGCAAGTACTATGGCAGCAGCATTAAGTCTTTCCTTAAAGGGGCACTCTGTCCTTGCAGTTGATTTAAACGAGTATGGACACTTGAGTAATCTGTTGGGAAAGAAAAAACGAGAATTAACGCCAACAGTATTGGGATGGGCGCGGGGGAGTGACATTGATTTCATAATTACTCCTAGCGTTAATTATGACCTTATTTTAGGGGTTAGTGATATTAAGGAATATTTAGCCTCTATACCCAATAAAATGGCTTCTTTGATCCATGAGGCAAGTAAGAGATACGAGTATTTAATAGTAGATTGCCCTGGTATCCCGTATTTATGGGAAGAAGTTTTTCAGGAGTTGGATTTAATTATATGGGTTAATAAAACTGATCCTGCTTGTTTACATAATCTTCAACATCTTGAAAACCTTATATCCCCATTTAAAAACAAAACCATGGTTCTTTTTAATATGGCACAAAAAGGAAGACACAGGGCAATTCCCCACAAAATGGGGCTTTCTACGGTTGCTGATATACCTTATTTTAAGAAAGACATTTTAACCAATACTGAAAGATGCATCAAGTCACTGGTAGAAATTATTGCAGGAAAGCAGGTGAGAGGTTGAGAAACAAGATTCTAGCTTTAAGTATGGCTTTATTGGCTGGATTAATAGTTTATTTATCGCTTGCCAGGGTGTTTGTAACTGTTCCGGTAGTAACGGCGCGAATTGATATTAGTCCGGATACTGTTATAAGTTCGCAACACATTAAGATTATTGAAGTGGCCAAGAGAGATAAACAGGAGGGGGCTTGCATCAGCGTAGAAGAAATCGAAGGTAAGCAGGCTGCCTATCAGATTTTCTCCGGTCAGCAGATACTTAAAAAACAGATTACCAATGATATTGAAGAAAAACTGATGATAAAACCACAACAGACTCTGATAACGCTAAATACCCAACAGGTTCAATGGTCGGATCAATTAAAAGCAAATGACTTGATTACAGTTATAGGGGTTTATTCCGAGACAGGGGAAACCCGGGAAGAAGCCATTGGAAAAATTGTAGGTAGTCCATCCAAATCGATAATGAGAAACCTAAAAGATGTCCAGGAAGCTCAGGCTACAGATCCCAATCAGACAAAAATATCTTTCGTTACTGATTTGGAAGCTGGTAAAAGAGTTCTACTCGCAATCAGAACAGCAGATATGGTATATCTAATGCCACGACATCCTAACTTGGGAGGGGTCGAGTAATGCAACATGCTGAAAACCTTAATCCTCTCGATGTTTTAATTGAAAACATCCGTCAAACGATGACCAAAAAGCATGGCAACGCCTTTCTCGATCTTACCAACAAACATGATCTGGAGTCCCATAATAAAATCAAACATCTCATAAAAGAAGAGATGAAGCAATTGCACTGTGATGAAGAAACAGAAGAAACCGTAATAGCATCACTCATTGGCTTAGGTGCTGTAGATGTACTGTTAAAAGACCCCTTAGTATCAGAAATCATGGTGAATAGGCCTGATGATATTTATATTGAAAAAAACGGGATTCTTATAAAAACAGACCTTTGTTACCGGGATGAGCAGGAAGTTTTAAACTTGATATACCGTATTGTGCAACGCTGTGGAAGGAGAATTAACTTCTCAAGTCCATTGGTTACTGCAAGGCTGCCAGATGGTTCAAGAGTAAACGCTACTATACCACCGGCCTCTGAGTATCCCACTATAACAATCAGGCGTTTTGTTCAGCATGTGTTTTCTACTGAGGATCTTTTAAGCAAAAATTTTATCTCTTCCGAAATGGTTAGCTTTTTTGATGCTGTAGTTGGAGGTAAAGCAAATATAGTCATTTGTGGTGCAACAGGTTCGGGTAAAACCACTTTACTTCGCTGGATGGCCGGGTTTGTCCCTCATACTGAAAGATTGATTGTTATTGAAGCAGTAAGAGAGCTAAACCTTAAACATCCGCACCTAATAAGTCTGGAACAGTCAGACAAGGCTTCAATTAATGACTTAATGATTAATTCATTACATATGAGACCTGACCGAATCATTCTGGGAGAGATATTAGGAGCTGAATCACTTGAATTGCTTCAAGCCATGGGAACGGGACATGATGGGTCATTTACAACCGTTCATACGCATTATGGGCTAAAACAGGCAGTAAGTAGAATGGTAAGAGCAATGGCCAAAGCAAAAACCGTAGCACCAGAAGAATTAAAAGCTATGATTGCTGAAACCATAGACCTTCTAGTCTTCGTAAAAAAATTTCCGGACGGCTCCCGTCATGTAGTAGAAGTAGCCGAGGTTGAAAGCGATAATGGAGAGCCGGTATTTCGTGACATTTTCCATTTTCGCAAAAAGGATAACATTCACTATCAGGTAGGCAGAATTTCGAAAGAGTTGTTACAAAGAATCGAAGATAATATGGGTGATATACCCGATATTCCTTCATTAGGGGGTGGTTCTAACGCCTGAGTTTATTATCGCTGGGGTTACAACAACCGTCTTGATAATAGTTTGGCTATTAATCCAATGGCAGAATGAACTTATTAAATGGATTAGAATTCAAAACCACAGTCCTACGGATAAATCAAAACTAATAACTGCTTCGATATCTATAGGTATTTTTATTATTTTACTTGTAGTGTTTAAGAATCCTCTTGCAGGAGCTTTAGGGTCTTTTTTAACTTTGTTGTACCGGCGCAGATCAAGGGAGTTAGAACGTGGTAATAAGAACGCTCAAATTGAAGAACAGGCCGAAGTAGCTTTGCAATTAATCACGGCACTGTATGAAAACAACCATGATCTAGTGAGGTCAATCGATCAGGCCGGAGATTGCATCCAGCCTCCGTTATCAGATGAGTTAAAACGTACCGTAACCGAATACTACGCAGGAAAACCAGCCATGGAAAGTCTTAAGGATTTTGCTGACAGAGTGAATAACAGGGATATCGATGTATTTGTTAAAGGGGTTACGCTGTCGGAACAGTATGGAACTGATACTTCGCAGGTGATTCATGATGTGTCTAGCATAATGGCTGACCGGATTACCCTAAGAGAAGAGCTTCGTAACGAAATGAAAGGACAAAGCCTGACAATTACCATATTTCTATCAGTTCTTCCCCTGGTTACTATAGGGGCTATGTGTTTTCCGGAAATGAGACAGGTATTAGTTGATACGTCACTTGGAAAGTCTGTGATTACCTTAATGATCTTGATGGAGTATATAGCGTGGCATTTCACTCATAGGCAGGCGGAGGTGGATGCTTTATGATTGTTGCTTCATTGTGTATAAGCTTTGCAGTACTATTTTTATTCTACCCGGATTTCATCAAAACAACAGAAAAACGAATCCCCAGGAGTTTTAAGACACAGTACAAAGAACAGCTAGAGCTCCTGGGGCTTTCTATACGGCCGGAAACGATTGCATTAATTCGTATTACAGGATTTGCTGTTGGTATTTTACTAGCGCTGCTGGCTGGGAAATTATCACCGGGAGCTGCTCTTATAGGCTTGGCAGTATCTTTAGCCTCATTATTTCTTCCCGGGAAATGGCTAAACTCTCTTGAGAAAAAACGAATCGAAGAATTAGATAGGGAGTTTCCTTTGATGGTTACCCTGGTAAGAGTTTATAGCAAGGCATCTGACCTCTACAGGGCTCTTTTTATAGTGAAAGATGCAGTCGAGGGGGAACTAAACAAGCAACTCAATATATTGGCTGCAGAAATGGCAATTTACCCTATGAATGATGCCTTAAATAACTTCGCGATCCGTTGTAATTATATGCCAATATCTAATTTCGTATCAGTAGTTCAGTATGGAATAACTACCGGCTCTGATATCGATGATATCCTGGCAACATTTTCACAGAGAACGTACAGCAACAGAGTTAACAACATTAAGCGTAGAATCAAAGCCAAGCCAATCATAATGACACTTATTCCGGCGTTTATGATGGCTGTGTTTGTTTTATTGCTTATCGTTCCCATGTTTACAAATATAGTCAACCAGCTAAATAGTTTTTAGGAAAGGAGGACAACAGGTTGAAGAAATCTATTAAAGTACTACGGGACCAGCAAGGCCAGGCGTTTTTAGAAAATGGTTTATATATCATTATTATAGTTCTCTTACTGGCAGGAGCCGGTTATGCACTTGCTAATTCCGGAGTAAAACCTAAGTATGACGAACTTCAAGGGAAGATTACTAGTGTGACTGTTCCCTCGACCCAGTAATAAACAAAAGGAGGAAATTAGATTGCAGAAATTCATAAAAGTAATGCGCAACCAAGAAGGACAGGCGTTTTTGGAGAATGGGCTATACATTATTATTGTGGTTTTGTTACTTGCTGGAGCTGGTTATACCCTTGCTAATTTAGGCATTAAGCCCAAATATAGCGAACTTCAAGAAGAGATTAGAACCGTAACTATTCCCCCGCTCCAATAAAAAGGAAAATCCAGATGAGAATCTTATCAAACCAGCAAGGACAGTCCTTTGTAGAAAACCTTTTATACATCATATTGTTTTGTCTAGTGGTGGCCACTTTCATAACTCCGTTGGCCCAGGCAGTTGGAGCAAAATTTACGGATATGACTAATAGGGTGAACCAAATAGGAAGTTAGCGAAAAAGGGGACGGTAAGCCGTTCCCTTTTTTTATTGGAGGTGTTGCTATGAAAAACAAAAGGGGCCAAGCCTTTATAGAATTACTTCTGGTTCTTCCGTTATTTCTTTTAATATTTGCTGTGATAATTGAAATGGGTTTTATTATGTATGACTTCGCTGTTATACATTATGCGGCGTCTACTGCTGCTGTTGAAGCTGCCAGGCAAGGAGATTTTACCACAAGCACACAGCAAAGGACTGCCGATTACTTAACTCAATGGACCAGTAATAAGACAGTGCAAGGAGTGGCATTTGCTCCGGAATACTCTTCGCCAACAACAACCGATCAAATAATAATTTGCGCTCCAACATCCGGAGTAAAATACCAGCGTGGCAATGTGATGTCGGTAAAAATTATTTACCCGGTAAAATTTAAATTGTTCTTTATTGATTCATTAGCTAATTGGGCATTGAAAGAAGAACATCTAACCTTGAAATCACAGGCAATAGCCATGAGCGAAGAGTATTTTGAGCCATAAAGGGGGGAGTGACTATAAAAAACCAACGAGGGTCAGTAATGATAATGACTCTGGCAGTAATGATTATTATATTTTTATTTCTAGCACTGGCAACGGACGTAACACATTTGTATGCCACTAAAATAAAAACCAGACACAGCCTTAACCTTGCTTTAAGGGCCGCAAGTAGCCAAATTAGTGCGGATGCTTTAACTGATGCATATAATCCCCGGGTTGAAATAATGCCAGACGATGCCCAAAGTGTTTTTAATTCTACTTTAAGGCAAAACCTTTCTCTTGATATAAATAATCAGCCTTATTCCAACTCCCCGGTTGATGGTCCAGTAAAAGTATGTTATTTCAAGGTGGTTAACCCTTTTGACGTTCCCTATACATATAACTATAACGGGTATTCTGAAACGATTGATAAGGTATCGGTTACGGGAATTATCAGTTTCCCGGTTAAAATGTCCTCATTTGCTTGCTTTGTAAGTGGGGTACCGGAATACCAAACTATGTATGTTCACTCTACAGTAGGGCCGGAAATAACCACTAAGCCACATTAACTTTGTTACTTAGTAGTCTTAAACGGCTCGTCTCTTTCTATGGATTTTCTCTTACCCGCCGGGAAAACCCCTCCCTGAACGGAGTGAAGGGAGGGGTAGTTCACTGGTCTTAGTTAGAACGGTGCTAGTGGATTAATTCCAATTATAGCAGCAAGTGGTTACACAAATTACATATTTAGTAAAGTGCCCATTATTTTTAAAAGAACGAAAACTAAAAGGCTCCCTTCGGGGAGCCTTTTTTATTGAGAAATTTATTATTTCCGGTTACAAAACCGGGTAGAAAATCTTTTATTTTCTAGCTTTTGCTAGAAAAGAAGGGAGGAAAAAAGGTAGACTATACCTTAACAGGCAAATAAGCCTAAATGAAAAATTTTGTAAGGAGTTGTTAAAAAATGAAAAAAACCATAACTTGCTTAATAGCAGCCGTATTCCTATTCACCGCCCCAGCAATAGCAAAGGCTGAACTTCCAGTCAAAGTAGCGGTAGACGGAAAAATAATATCGTTTCCGGACCAGCAACCGTACATAAATAAAGATAACCGTACTATGGTTCCGGTTCGTGCGCCGATGGAAGCTATGGGCTGCCAGGTGGAATGGAATGATGAGGCCCGCCAGGCGATTATTATCAAAGGTGATATCACTGCGACATTCACTATTGGCAGTAATACCTACACCGTAAACGGGGAAAGTAAAACCATGGACACCCAGGCAGTAATCGCCGGCGGCCGTACCGCTTTTCCAATAAGATTCGCTGCCGAAGCGATGGGGGCACAGGCTGAGTGGTCGAATGTATCTAAAATAGCACATATATTCACTAAAAAGGACGTTGACCAGCAGGCGGTAATTAAAGAACTTGACCAGCAGTATAAGCCTACTGCCCCGGGAACCATAAATATTGATGTTAGTAAGCTGGGGAAGATACCAAGTATTCCTGATTCGCCCTGGTACCAGGCTACTAATGAGCAGATAGCGGAATTAAAGAAAGTGCCACTATTAACCACAGCTAAGACCGGTTTTGATGGTGATTGGGCATATGACCCGAATAGGCCGGAAAGATATACTGCGTATGATTGGTATAGCAGGTATTTTGACCGAACTCCATATCCTTTTGTCAGCAGCGAAGATTTAATTTACACTGATGTTGATCAGCCCTGTTTCAGGGGATATATGGACTTTGAAGGGAAAGGGTTCAGGGTAGTTGATTTAGCAATACACCATCAGTCATTTTTAATAATGGACCCTATAACCAACACCAGGTTATATTTAGAATGGTATAAGTAAAATAGAATTTTCACGGAATAGGCTCCTTCGTAATTTGCGGAGGGGCCTATTTTTGTAGAACAACTCTAGGGAGGTGGTTTAGTTGATTGTTACAAATTGTTTAAGGAGGTTTTATAGTGCAAAGACATAGTTTAACAGGACTATTAATGGTGTTTGTATTCTTATCTGTGGCAGTATGGAGTAACCCAGTATCAGCCGATAATTTGGAATTTTACCGCAATAACTCGCTTCAGGCAACTATAACTAGGCTTGACGCTAATCATCCAGATGTAATATATGCTCAACGTTATGATTTCAAGCTTATGGAAGCAACCCAAGACCCTCAAACCCGGGAAATGGCCAGCCTGAAATGGGTAACTCGTAGCAAGTATGCCAGCAACCAATATTCAATTAAGTACAAAACTATAGCTTGCGAATTTCAACTGGCCAATTATATAGCTGTTTGGAATGATCCGCTGTCTGAGAAAGGCGCTCCTGGCGAAGTAAGGTATCACCGGGTAGAGGTATCACGAAATAATTTTGTACAAATATTTGCTCGAAACGGCAAGGTTAATGAACAGGTTATTGAAGAGGCGTTGAACCGGGAAGATATTATTCATGTACGGGCATATATCCAAATTTATCATGATTACAATGGTAATGGGGTGGTTGATCAGGGCGAACAGCTATCCATGATAATGGGAAATGAAAGCGAAATAGATACCAAAGCTTCAATGTTTACTGATGCTGCCAGGCAGGATATGCATTCTCGTTTTCAACAGGTGTTGATTCACCCTGCAGGCAGACCTGGGCCGGATTTCTTTTCCACTCCGGAAGGTTCTACTCAGTGGCAAGAATCCTACAAGACCTGTGCTAAAAGATACAGTGGTAAATCCGGTACCCAGATTAAAATCCCCATAACCCTCCGAAACAGTGGGTTCACAGGCACTACAAGTTTTGGGGCAAACTGGTGGGGTTCCGGATGGACTAACCCGGTTATTCCTCCTCAGAATGTTACTTTGGCTGAGAATGGCAGTAAAACTTTTACTTTTACGGTAACCGTACCGGCCCAGGGTAAAGAAACCAGGTTGGGATTTATTTGTAACATTGGTGGTAATACCCCGGCTAACGAACTAAACAAAAACAACAACATAACGGTAATCGAAGTAACTTCTAACGGCTTGCCCGGAACACCACCTGGTAGTGCCGAAGACAGTAAGGTTGGATATATTGCCGTAGTCCCATGCACCAAAACCATATTTACCGGGGATTATTACGATTTTAAAGCTTATTATCACAGGCCAGAAGCTTCCGCTTTAGAGGTAACAGAACAGTCTACCTGGGAAGTTTCTAACAGTAGCGTAGCTAAGTTGGGGATCAAAAAAGGGAGAGTGCAGGCGTTAAAACCGGGAACTCTGGTGCTATCTGCTACTTATAAAGGTATGACGGGTACGGCAGATGTGACTGTAATTGACGAGCCTTTGCCACCGCCTCCTAATTATTCCCCAAAAGCTGATTTCTCTATTAGTAATCCGACCCCAGTCGAAGGAGAAAAGGTATATTTCTGGGATGAATCCTACCACGAAGGTAGGCAATATGGTGAAAGTATTGTTAGCTGGCAATGGACTATTGAAAAACAATCCAGCTCAAGCTCCCAAAATACTGAAGCTACTTGGGATGAAGTGGGCACATACAGTATCACCCTGCGAGTAGAAGACCAGGATGGTGATTCGGATTCTTGTACTAAGAGTGTAGTAGTTGGCCCAGCTCTACCTGCAGCTGTAATTCAGGTAGACCCTAGAGCAGTAATACTTGGCAGGAAAATCAACATTAATGGTGACCAGAGTACGGCGGCCAACGGAAGGACTGTTAAATGGGATGAAATGCAGTGGGAGTTTACTAAACCCGATAGAACCAAAGTAACTTTCACCGGCAGGTATCCTACCCCTGACCGGGTGACAACTAATTCTTTAATAAATCAGACCGGTATTTGGAAGGTACGGCTTAAGGTGAAGGATAGTGATAATAATGAATCAGAATGGGCAGAGGACATATTTACGGTATACCCGGATAATCCACCCCAGGCACGATTCTGGAGTATTACCGAAACCTTGCGTTACTCTTATGAAAACAACGAAATTACTATCCGCGACCTGAGTACCCCTGGCAATCCCGATGCGGCATTAGGGGACGAAATTAGTGTCAGAGGCTGGACCCTTTATTATGACAGTAACAACAACGGTATTTTTACTGACCCGGGAGATGAAATCATACTGCCCGGCCAGGTGAAATCAGCCCAAATAATTCAGCAATCCGGAAACGACCCTTATCCAAAGATTAGGTTTTATAAAACTGGACTGTATAAGCTGGAGTTGAGCGTTACCGAATCATACTTGGATGATTGGGACAATACTGTTAAACCTGGTTTAAGCGCAAACACTGATTCAATGCTTGAGGCCGAAAAAACGACCATGGTAATTAACATCGCCCCAACCGTAGCTTTCGACATAATCAAGAAAACCCCGGTAGATGTTCAGTTTGCCGTTGACTATTCCGTATCTGATGAGAAGTATAACAGTCTGCTTTCTGCGGATGCAAATTTTAAGAGTAAGCTGATAGGATCTGCTATTACTCCCCAAACTGGACATCAAAGAGTCCCGGAAGGAGAAATTGCGGAGGGTTTTTCTGGCTATAACCCGCGTAATATTACCGGTAATATGTGGTATATGCCACCGGTTATACGTAATTTCTCTAATACTACTACCACGGGTATATACAATTTTAATACTTCTGAATTATTTTCCTATAATGGTGCTTATAATAATTACTACAGATATGTTAATTTAAATAATGGAACAGTAGGTAGTGGGTCTTATCCAGTAGCTGAAGAAACAACATTTAGAGTTTTCCCAGTTTTCCCAAGAACTACCTTTAGCCCCGATATACCATTAGAAGGTTATACTTTTAATGAAAAGTACAGAATCGTTGCTAAAGCAGGCCTTTTGCAAGTATACCAGGGTAATAGCTTAATCAGCACTGCTACTGATATGCCTCGTTCTAACGTGGCCGCGACATTTCCACTAGCGTATGGAAAACCATATGAAGAAGCAGATTTTCCGATAGCAATAGTTTCTTTTGATACGAACAAAACCTTGGTATTATATCAAAACGCGGTATTTGCCAATCAAACCACTTTTGAAAGCTCTTTAATAACCTATTGCATTAATAATAATACAGGACAAATATTCGGGAAAAAAGAGACTAATGGTCTGTACCCTTCGGGATTTTTACCAAAAAGCTGGAATAATTATAACGGAACTAAATGTAGACTGGGATTTAGTCCACAAATATATCCCGTTTCCGGGGAGCGCGTAATTATTTATGCAAGCATTACAGAAGAACAACGGGATAATTACCCTACACACACGAGAGTACATTTCGTCAATCAAAATACTAGCTTAATTTATATGGGCCAAGGGCGGTCTGATGACAATAGTTATACAGATGTCAGTTTGAATCCTATTGGCACCAATTATATTCAATATAACTATGTAACTAAAAATGGCGGTTCGCAGCATTATATATATAATAATCAAGGAGCGTATGTTGCTAATTTGCCAGTCGAAATTTATTATACAGAATGGAGACCACGTATTGGCTATCAAGACCGAACTCCTTTTCATGCTGCAGTTGGCAATAATGCCTTTGGTTACACTACCGTGGCAAATGAAGAAGCCACTATATGGTATTACGGAAACGGATCATTTAAGTGGAAAAAGGTTATTGATTTACCCGGTAATAATCCCTGGCATATCAAGAGAACAGGAGTCATAGGTGGCGGTAATGGTTGTTGCTGGCGAGAAACCTTTTCTGTTGGTTCTGCAACATTATTTAAAAACTACCTAGTTGTATCAGATACTTATGAAGGCAATGGTACTCAGACTTTATTATTAAACAAAGATACCGGAAATATTGAGCATATTATCCCACTTGCTTACGCCTGGAATGATTCCAATAATCTGTTTTTACAGAAAAGGGCTGATGATGGCAATGGGATAATGCTTTATGTGTTTAACCAGTTGCAAGGTCTTAAGTTTTTTAACCAGGTAGTAGCAGGTTATCCCTGGGACAGTAATAATATTAATTATGCGGTATCGGTTATTGATAACGGATATATCGATTTCAGCACTCAGGCAACCACTACTATTCAAAATCTCAAAGCAAACCATTTAATGTTTACTGGCATTGCACCCCCGACAGCCAGGGTTCAGATTACGCAGCTAGCCAATGCTGCCGAAGGCGGTTGGTGGATTAACACCAACAACAACATGGCAGTACCCCTGAATGAATTAGCAGACAAGATTATTCAGGCCGTTAATGAAGAGCGGGGTGCTGATAACATTGTGTTGGTTGACCAGGAAGTTGAATTAAGGGCCGACTATAATGACGCCGAAAACGACTGGCCGGGTGAGATGCAGTGGAAGTTTATTCAAGACCCCACTACTTTAAGCGGAATGGATATTTCTAATCCGCAGGGTTATTCACCGAAGCATAACACTACTCAAATAGTAAACCCCTCTCCTGCTGATGGCAGCTTTGCTTCACTGTTAACCCAGTTTGATAAGCCTGGCACCTGGAAGGTCTTTTGCAAGGCAAAAGATAATCCTAATACTACTGATTCGTATATGAACCATCCAAAAGCTGGTTCCAAGTGGTCAAATGAAGATGCTAACCTTACAGTAATTGTTCACCGAAAGCCCGCAGCATATTTCATGGTTTTTAACTCGACCAGCAATAAGCCGGGTAATCAATTAGTTATCCAAGATAATAGCTATGACCCGGATTTGCAGTATACCGACCCGATGAACATGAAAGGCCTTCGAGTCTGGGAATGGCAGTATCGAAAAGATGGGGGCAACTGGGAGACAGAATACTGCTATGATAATTCTGGCCCCAGGGGATTTAAATCTTCCGGCAATTATGAATTGCGTCTCAGAGTGCAGGACAACTTTGGAGCCTGGTCTGATTGGACGGATACGGCTCCCATAACTATTGTTAATCGGCCTCCTATCGCAGACTTTACCGTATTTCCTAATCCAGTAGCTGTTAATCATGAGACCATAATTAGCGATTGCAGTTATGACCCCGATGGTGACCCGATAGTAACGTATGACTGGACAATCGAAACACCTTCTGGTAATGACCAGTTTACTCGTACTAATCCGGCATCTTTTCCCTATACCTGGTCTGCAGATGGCGATTATCAAGTTACTCTAACGGTTACCGATTCAGAAGGCTTAAGCGCAACCACATCAAAAACAGTTACAGTAAGTCCTAAACAACCACCTGTAGCAGCAATCAGAATACCTGACGAAGTATTTACCGATGAATGGTTTACTGCAGATGGAACAGGTTCATATGCCTTTGACGGTAATACTATTATTAAGGCTTACTGGCAGTATCTAAAACCCGGAGCTGCAGACTGGACAAGTGTTCATGAACAAGATGTCTTTGCTTTAAGGCCCGGGGAAACATTCCTGCACTATCCCATTTACCCCAGAGACAGGGAACATGGTCAGTGGCGAATTCGCCTCCTTGTACAGGATAACGAAGGGCTGTACTCAGAAATAGCGGAAGAAGTATTCGTGGTTCAGGAAGGCTGGGAGGTTACCGGACAGATTATACCCAGAATCGGAGAGCGTGCCAGAAAAATGATTATTACCGGTTATGCTCACCGCAAAAATCGGCCCGATAAGTACGCCATAGATAATATGACAGCTTATCTCGTTTACCTTGATATATCATGTAGTGTCTCAGGAAAACCCACGGGGCAGGCAATTGAAGCACTAAACATGGTATATGATCCAGTTTTAGATGATTTCCGAATAACCCATACCGTACCTGAACATGTATTTCAATCTGGACGTTGGCCAGCCGATGGTTCATATTATGTAAAGATAGTAGGAACTAAAGGAACGACCAGCAAAGAAACAGCAGCCCCCTTTGATATAAAGGGTAATGTGAAACAGCGCTTGTATATTAAAACAAGAAGCTGGTGAGAAAGCCAGGGTTTAATACCCCGGCTTTTTCCACTCATAAGCCTCTATTATAGA
This sequence comes from Syntrophomonadaceae bacterium, assembly GCA_012729715.1. Classification (GTDB taxonomy): domain Bacteria; phylum Bacillota; class Syntrophomonadia; order Syntrophomonadales; family Syntrophomonadaceae; genus UBA4844. The sequence goes on along the minus strand of JAAYCQ010000191.1, from coordinate 4,811 downwards.
ATTGATTTCACTTAAGGCCTTTCCCCCTAATCCTTTGATCTCATTTAAACAAGGCATTCTTTCTATCAATTCGCCTACGGTTGTTATATTGGCCCTTAATAAGCTATTGCGGGTACGGGGAGAAAAGAGTATCTCTTTTACCGGCCAATTATCAATACTCCCGTATTGTTGTTCCAATTTTATTTGTGTTTTCTTTATATGTTCAGGCGTAAGAATTATATCAGGGTTATAATCTGGCTCCCAGTATTTTTTTAATCCTGTTGGATGTAATATGCGCCTTACCTGCAAATTAAGAATTTGACCAACCCTAGCCCTAGAAATTCCTATTTCATTAGCTATTTCCTGGTAGGTTTTATTGGTCGAAAAAAAGGCTTCTAAAATCTTATCGGATCTATCATCCCAGGGTTTTTCTTTTGAATTCTCTATAATAGCTATATAACGCGCTCTAAGTATTTCGTCCGTCTTTCTTTTCTGTGAAAGCTTCATTACTATTCGCCCCCTAAAAATGGGAGTAACTACTGCTAGTATGGGTTTCCCATATTTAGTCCATAATTCAGCCATTCCCAAAGAGCCAATAATTGTGTCTGGGTATGAAGGAAAAGTAAATAAAATCTGGACAGTCAGTTTTTATACAAGTGCTGATACGGATAAATGTCCTGATGGTACTATTGTAAACGGCTTATTCACTGGTAATGGGATACCCTTAATGGCTTTAAAAGGGACGCAACCCGATTATAAAAAGGCACCAGAACCAACGAAAGCTAAGTGGTGGCAATGGGAAGGGTATCGCTGGTGGGCAGAAGGTGTAGTTAAAATCCAAGATACGGCCTTTAAGAACTGGTCAGTGATATTACAAGGCAGTAAAAGAGAATAGTTAATTTCAACCCGGTTTAGACCGGGTTTTTTTTTGACCAAAAAAGGAAGGAGTTGATTAAAAGTTAATGCCGAACTTTATTCACACTTAAATATTATAAAGATCCACGATTTTAATACTTATTTACATTGTTATCGTGTAGCCCAAATGTCATTATACATTAGTAAATGCCTGGGTTTAACATCTGAAGAAATTAATAACCTATGGTATGCAGCACTACTACACGATTATGGGAAAATAAAAATCCCGACAAAGATACTATCAAAAAAAGAACCCTTAAATGATGATGACTGGAACATAATCAAACAGCATCCTGAAAATGGGCATAAAATAATAAAACGTGAACGCATAGCTACAAAAGACATACTAGAAGGCATTATATCACACCATGAACGCTGGAACGGTAACGGATATCCCAATGGTCTTAAGGGTGAAGATATCCCTTTATGTGGTCGTATAATCACTGTAGCTGATGCCTTAGATGCCATGGTTAATTCCAGACCGTATCGATATTTTCCATTATCAGTAGATGAAGCATTAGCTGAAGTTAATATTCATGCTGGGACTCAATTTGATGCTTATATTGTAAGAAACTTGTTATCTCAAGACCGGGAAATATTGTATGCCGCCCTGTTAGGGTTCAGGAGTAGGTGTTTGGGTTGAGGAAGATAATTATTACAATTAGCTTACTTCTTATATGTAGCTTATCGTATTTTCACCATACATTAGACAAACCTGAAAAAATCGCATTGCCAGTAATAAAAAACACAAAAATAGAAGCAGTTGAGAAGGTAACTCAAAAGCAATCAAGAGATCTAAAAGAACCTTCAGAAGAACCTTCAGAAGAACCCAAGGTAACCGAGGCGCAAGTTAATGTAGCACCAGTTTATTACGCCCATATAGACAAACATAATAATGTTTTTGGTGAAATTATCTTAGGTGGATACTGCCTCTCTAGTCACCACAATGCCCAATTAGCAGCGAGAAGCATTAATAATACATTAATTCAACCACAAGAGATATTTTCGTTTAACAGTAAAGCTGGCCCTTATACTGCTAACCGTGGTTATGTTCCTAGCACCGTAATCGTCAGTAATCGTTATGTTCAAGGCATGGGTGGTGGAGTATGTAGAATTTCAACTGCACTCTATAACGCTGCTATTGATGCTGGATTACCAGTAATAGAGTCTCATCGACATACTATGCCAGTTGGCTATGCAAAACCAGGCAGAGATGCAGCAGTAGCCTATGGAATTTTGGATTTGAAGCTCAAGAACAGTAAGGACAACCCTATCCAAATAATCACAAAAACAAGTAATGGGATAATATCTGTTGCATTTATTGAAAAAGAAACAAAAGAAGAGGCATCGGAAGAAATAGTGGAGGAAACGGAAAATGCGTTGAACGAAACCAACACTGAGGCACACACTGAAACATTAACGGATATCACACAAAGTGAGAATCCCCAAGAAACTGTAGATAATCTTGTGGGAAACAAATGACTAATTTTTCAGGAGATGATTTTGTGCAATGTAGTATTTGCTATGCCGAAATGTGGAATGATACTTGCCCAATATGTGAACAAAGAAAACTCTATAGCAAAGAAAAACGCGCTATAAGACGTCATCATCGTCAAAGGGTAATAACAAAACGCACCAAGATAATCTACTATATCTGGAGGCTACCTGATCGTTCTTATCTTTATTCCGAGCCGGGCAGAATGGATAAATATAATCTTTCTTGCAATTGTTGGTTATGCAAGGGTGAAAAAAAAGTTGGGATTGTAAAAGCGAAATATCGAATAAAGGAGAGTGTTAAATGCGGGTAAGCATTGATGTAGGTTATTCTCAAGTAAAAGCCATGGCTGAGAACGGAAGTAAAATCTTGTTCCCTTCCGTTAAGGCTTCAGTAGTAAATGATCCCACTGCTGGGATGTATAAAAATTTGGGCCATAAGGTTAAAATCAAGACTTTTAATGCAACCCGAGAAGAATTGGTTGGCGAAAGTGCTTTAAGATCACTTACTGCTACTACTACCTTGAGTAGAGAAAAATCTGAAGACATGCATGATCTTTTTATTTTAACTGCGTTATATCTTTGCGGTGCTTCAGGATTTACCAATTTGGCTGTAGGTTTACCATTAGCTTACTACCGTTTCCAAAAAGATGAAATAAAGCAAAGACTTCAAAAAATAAATGCCCATGTTAGCGTTGATAATGGGCAAGAGAGGTATATAACCATATCTTCAGTTCATGTTTTTCCACAAGGAGTAGGTGTTCTTTTATCTGATGGATTAGCCTTAGCCCAAACAGGAAAAATTGCCGTAATTGATATAGGATACTATACTACCGATTATTTACTTTTTGAAATTATGGATGGTTCACCGGTGCCAATTCCAGAGCTATGTGGCTCAATAGATGTTGGAATTCATTTAGCTTCAAGGGTAATATCAGTAGCTTATCAAGAAAAGACAGGTGCATTAGCACCTAAGTTTTTATTTAACGAATTAACTTCGGGAAATCCAGTATTTTTTAATGGAGAGCAACTTGATTTAAGCATGGAGTTAAATCGCGCTTTAGCGAGAACGGCTGAACAGATAACACAAGAGGTTTTATCTGCCTGGGTTAAACAAGCTGATAATGTTAGCCAAACCATATTAGCTGGTGGAGGAGCTTTGTTATTAAATAGATATCTAAGTTTCCCAAACATTAACCTCCCAACTGATCCGGTTTTTGCTAATGCTGAAGGGTTTTTGTCAATGCTTTTGCATCAGGTGGAACTCCAAAAAGGTTCCGGAGCTTTGTAGTGCCTATATTTAGGACTTACAAGGCAATATTTTTAACTTGGATACGGAAGCTATTTTTAAAAACGTCCGGAAGTTTTAAATACTGAACTAACAAGGCTTTAAGGGTATTTTTTTAACCATGTTACGGAAACAAAAAGAACAGTAAAAATATGCTTCCGCAACAAGGCACAAAAAAACCCTCGCAAAGCCAATAGGGAAGTGCACTAGAGACTTCCGGACGTATCTTTAAGAAGGTGTTTGTTTTGCAAAAAATGAAACGATTGGATTTATTATTGCCTGCCGATCATGAAATATTTGCCTATCCTAGTGGTTCAAGGAGAACAGCAGCGGCAAAATATTTAGATATCGGGATGCAATTAAGTCACATTGAAAGGCGGTTAGACAATATAGAGAAAAGCATTGCTGATATAAACACAATAGAAATCGATAGAAAAAGCAATATAAAAACCACGAAGTCCGATAAAGCAAAAATTGCACGTAATATTATTCAAGGCTTTGGCCTTGATTAAGGAAGGAGACGAAATGTTTATAAAAAGAAGTGAACTCGAAGAAGCTTATTTGTTAGCCGAAAAAGCAAGGTTAAAATTATGGACTGTCATGGATAGTCCCATAGAGGAAGTGTTTGAGGAAGATGAACAGGAAGCAATACAAATGATTAATACCGAAGTAAATGGCAGTTATGTAAAAATCATGATCAATGACATTTTACCCCGTGCCGTAGGAGTATCAAAATCTAGTTTGGAACACCATTGGTTAAGCCTCATGCATAAAGCATTGAAAGATGTAGAAATTCGATATAAGAAAGTTCTTTGTGTCATTAAAATTTTCAGCCCAGCCCATTACTGGGATGTTGATAATCGTACTTATAGCATCATAATTAATTCCTTAAGATATAACAAGATTATCCCAGATGATAAGTTTAATAACCTTTCATTTATGATTATGGGTGACATAGATAAAGACAATCCCAGGACAGAAATTTATCTACTTGAACACCCTAACGACCCACTCTTTTTCGTCATACCTAAATCTTAATTTTATCTTGAGTAATTTGTCCAAAAGTAGGGTTAAAAACCGTCCAAAAGAAGAAAAATGTCATGGCATTATTGGACAGCAAAAATTTAAGCTGTTT
>JAAYCQ010000190.1 GCA_012729715.1 Syntrophomonadaceae bacterium | reverse complement strand
TTATGGCATTGGGTTTATTCACTTGTGCTGCACGTGCCAGGCCGACGAGCGCGCCGGTCAGTTCATCCTGTAATCCGGCGGTATCCGCCTGTTTGCCGCATACACCCGCTTTACCGATACATGCACTTGATTTTGCGGTCTGCTCACACTGAAAACAAAACATATCTGACATTATGATTACCTCCATCCAATTTAGTTCCATATTTCGTCTAAAATCCTTCCGTCAGAGGAAATGGTGAACACCTGCCATCCTTCCCTCCTCTCTGAAAATACTATATCATAGACGTTGTGATTTAATCGGTTGTAAATGCAACACAAACATGATAAATTTAACCATAATAAGAGGATGTGAGTTGTATATGCAAAGTTATTTGGGAAAAAACGTTAAGTTATTTAACGATATCAACGTAGATGATTTGTCTATTATGCTGTCCTGTCTCGGTGTGAAAAACCAACACTATGAAAAAAGAAGTATTATTATGATGGCGGAAGATAATGTGGATCATGTGGGGGTTGTTTTGCAGGGGGCAGTCCTGATTGTGAAAGAGGATTTTTCCGGGAACCGATCGATTGTTGATCATATCGGGCAGTATGAAATGTTCGGTGAAGCCTTCGCCTGTGCCGGAATACAAAAGTCACCGGTCACAGTTGTTGCCGCTGAAAAAAGCGAAATCATGTGGATTCAGTTTCGCCGGATAATCAATACATGCTCTATGAGTTGCGTGTTTCATGCAAAGCTAATAGAAAATATGATGAAAGTACTTGCCGTAAAGAACTTGCAAATGAATCAAAAACTTGAGATTACATCGAAAAGAAATTTGCGGGATAAACTGACGGCGTATCTTCTCATGCAGGCAAAAGAGGCCAAATCTTTTGATTTTATAATACCGTTGAACAGAAGCGAGCTGGCAGATTACCTATATGTGGACAGAAGCGCCTTGTCTAGGGAACTATGCAAAATGAGAGATGAAGGGCTCATAGAGTTTAACAAGAACCACTTTAGCATGAGTAGAGACTGACATTTATATTCTTCACTTACTATCGTATCTTCACTTATATTTGCCAAAGAGATGCTGTCATCAACCTCGCCTGTTTTTCCAAAAATTATGCTATAATGACTATATCTAAGATTAGGTGGAATAATGAAACTGCAAATAGACGGAGGTGTCGGCATGGAAAAACGGATCCAGGATGAATTGAACGTTCTCAAAGATATCATAGTGAATACCATCCCTGTGGAGCAGATAATCCTGTTCGGCTCCTATGCCAATGGTATACCGCATATTGATTCTGATCTAGATATTTATGTGGTGATGCCGGAGGACGCGGATATCCGCGAAATTGATGCCATGAGATTGATTTACAGAGCAATTCGGGATAAAAAAACAATGCCTGTAGATGTGATAGTCAGCAAAACAAATAAATTTAATCAGCGCAAATCCACTCCTACTATTGAGCGGCAAATAGCCCAGGAGGGGATAGTGCTATATGGATAACCGCGAAAGTGCACAGGAATGGCAAAAGCTCGGGGAAATGGATTTAAACAGTGCCGAATACCTACTCAATATGAAACCTATGCCTGTAGAAATTATTTGCTATCTCTCCCAGCAATCCGCCGAAAAATATCTTAAGGGTTATCTTGTTTTAAATGGGACAAACCCGCCTAAGATACACGATTTAGACGAATTGCGCAAACTCTGTTCTAATTTGTCCGAAACCTTTGAAAAGATAGCCGACCAATGCTCTGACCTGACAGCTTATGGAGTTCAGCCCAGATACCCAACGGAGCTGATGCTGGAGGAAAGGGATATGAGGCAGGCATTGAGTAGCGCCAAAAGGGTTCGGGATTTTGTTTTGAATCTTGCCCCCGAGATAGCGCCAAAAGAACAGGAGCAAAACCGATCATCACCCCAGGATGGCCCTTTGTCGTAGTGTAAAGCGAACGATTACTCTAAGCCCTTCATTACTACCGCAAATCCCTACTCAGCATTTTTAAAAGCCTCTACTTTTCTGCGTAAATCTCCAATCTCGGTGCAACAGCAGCGATACAGCGTACCAGCCTTCGGATAGCTTCCGACATAATCATCGGAATGGGTGGGGTTGGGGCTTATTAGCAATGCAATTATTATACTGAAGAAAACAAGATAAGCCGGAAAGAGCGAAGTGTCTTGGCGTACTGCTCATTAATCCTTGGGGTTATTGCCGTCCTATTTCTATTAACCCACAGCCTTTATATTCATGACTGAGAAGCAAGGGGTTACTGCTTGACGGAAAACTCAGTTCCGTTAGGAAGTTCTGTTCCATCGTCGAGGGTACACCTTGCGGAACGCTCTGCATCAAAGACAAGATTATTACCTTTCTTGTGAAATATAAACGTGTATTTTCCATCCTTGGTTACCATTTTGTATTCTGTTCCCGTGATTTCATATTTTCCATAATTTAGATAGCTGCTAAGTGATGAGTATATGAAATTGAAGCGACCGTCTGGCATCAGGGTCAGTTTTGGTGCGAACGGGATACCTGGATCGATATCCTGCATCTCGTATATCACGGTCGGGAGATTTGACGACTTGAACGGAATATAGAAAGTGCCGTCTTTTTCCGGATAATAGCGAATATCTTCGAGCGCCCATGTCTCCGCCTGGAACGCCTTCAGCTGTCGGTCCTCTGCAGGATATGGAAGCGTAGCAACCTCCGTCGCTTCCCCTTCTATTCGGGATATTTTTCCACTCGCTATGTCATATTGATAGAAACGCTTACTCTTTGTTCCGTCCGAGGGATCAAAACCGTTGATGATTATACTCTTTTCATCGTTGCTCATCGCCGGAGAAATTGCATACCCCGGTTCGAAGGAGCCTTCCCTCAGGGCGAAGTCCGCTTCCATGCGGTCTTCCTTGTAGTTGAACAGAAAGATGCCTTCCAGCACTTGGAATCCAATGCGTTCAGGAGTTTCGTAGAAAAGAAGGGCAAACTCTGAGCGATAGGGCGCCAGGTGATAGGCAGGCTGTTCAAGTATCGAATTTGCTGCAACTTCTTGGCCGTTATGGTCCTTACAGGATACAAGGAAAGTAGAAGCAAAGACCAGAAAAATCATTAAAATGAAGAGAACAATCCCTCGTTTCTTCTTAACTGATTCCAGAATGTTGTTGAACCTTCTTTTCATTAATTAAGCACCTTCCTGTGTTTATGGTAAATTTATTATATCATTATTTTGTCACAACACATGTTGAGAGTGTGGGGTTGATATTAAGGGCTGAGAAGTAAGTGTACGGGAAAGCCTGTAAGGGGTTATGGGGTATTTATCAGAAAGGTGTTGTTAACTGCAAAATAACGCTTTATAATCCATAGTAGTGTGTTACTACTTGTCAGGTAGTACGGCTTTTATTTATTATTAAATTATTGTGGGTCGGTAGGACGGGAGGAAAGCACAAATGCCTATTACAGAATTTTTATCACGTAACGCTAAAATGTTTGGACAAGAAAAATGCCTGACCGAGATCAATATGGATCTCCAGGAGAAAAATAACGTAACCTGGCTGGAATATGAACTCATCGAAAACAACCCGACCGGGGAATACCGCCGGGACATGACCTGGCGTGTTTTTGACGAAAAAGCAAATCGACTGG
>JAAYCQ010000189.1 GCA_012729715.1 Syntrophomonadaceae bacterium | reverse complement strand
TGGGTAACAAAAAGCACATGTCCCTGAAACTCAGACTGTATTTCCAATAGCTCTGCTTCCAGCCGTTCCTTTACCTGGGTATCCAGGGCAGAAAAAGGCTCGTCCAGCAGCAATACTTCCGGTTCCGGCGCCATGGCGCGGGCTAAAGCTACCCTTTGTTGCTGCCCTCCAGATAACTCCACCGGGTAACGATGACCGAACCGGTCCAGCCTCATCTTATCTAACAGTTGCTGTACTCGTTCATTTTTTTGAGCAACCGGTAACTGTCTTATCCCAAAGGCAATGTTTTCATAAACGGTAAGATGGGGAAACAGGGCATAATTTTGAAAAAGAAAACCTATGTTGCGTTCCCGGGTGGGCAGATTAATTCTCTGTTGGCTATCAAATAAAACCTGTTCATTCAATACAATTTTACCCTGGTCAGGGGTCATTAACCCGGCTATGCACTTTAGAGTCATAGTTTTACCACAACCGGACGGTCCTAGAATAGCCATTATTTCCTGGCCAACCGCAAAGTTTACCCCCAATTTAAACTCGGGCAGGGATTTTTTAATATCAATACTAAGAATCAGCAGTCACCTCCCTGACCGGGCGACTACTGAACCGGCGTTGATATTTTTTCCAGTAGTTTAAAGCTACTATGCTGCCCAGAGAAATTAATAAGATTACCAGCACCCAGATAACCGCCTGCTGTTGCCTGCCGCCCTCTACCAGGAAATATATAGCCACCGGTATAGTCTGGGTTCGACCTGGAATATTGCCGGCCAGCATCAGGGTAGCCCCGAATTCCCCCAGGGAACGGGCAAAGGCCAAAATAGTACCAGCTGCTATTCCCGGCCAGGCCATAGGTATAGTAATCCGCCAGAAAACAGTCCCTTCTGAAGCCCCTAACGTACGGGCAGCATCCTCGATATTAGCGTCAATCTGTTCGAAAGCTCCACGGGCGGTCTGGTACATTAAAGGAAACGATACTACGGCAGCGGCAATAACTGTTGCCGACCAGGAAAAAACTATCGGCCGTCCTATTTCAAAGAAGAATGACCCCAACCAACCGTTTCTTCCCAGAATCCACAACAAGATGAAGCCTACTACCGTAGGTGGTAAAACCAGGGGTAAAATAAATATTCCATCCAACAAGCTTTTGCCTTTGAACTCACGCATTGCCATCCAGCGGGCTATTATAATACCCAGAATAAAAGTGATGGCGGTTGCTACCAATGCTGTTTTTAATGATATCCAAAGTGGATTTAAATCCATCACTGCCATTATTTATACCTGTTTCCTTCAACTCTCCCTCATTCTATCCAGAGGGCTCAACAACAAATACCCGGCACTTAAGTCGAATTAAGACTTAGTGCCGGGGGTGTCTGTTTAATTATTTTATAACTGTAAAGCCATATTTCTCGAATACGGCGGTAGCTTTCTCACTGCTTAAGAAATCAACAAAAGCTTTGGCCTCTTCCTGGTTTTTACTATCCTTAACTACTGCTACCGGATAAACCAGGGAGGAATGCAGACTTGCATCGGCTACTGCCGCCACTTTAACCTTGTCCGATATGTTAGCATCAG
>JAAYCQ010000028.1 GCA_012729715.1 Syntrophomonadaceae bacterium | reverse complement strand
AGTTAAGCTATTATGTGTCTTTAAATCATTCAATAAGCCAACCATTTTTACAATATAATGTTCGTCCAATGAAATATAATAGTCGCGCATTTCATTTGGAAACATTTGAACTCCCCTGGTCCTTTTACCCGATTCAACAGCTATCTTATGCCAGTAAGTGCAATAATCCTTGAACTAAAATCATTATATTCATTTCCATTCCGAGAGATAAGGTCGGATAGCTTAAAAAATTGGTTAGTAGATGGAGACTCCTTCCTAGCAGTACCTAAATTAATTCTATCCACATTTATAATAGTCCAACACTCCACATACCCGGCTAACCTAGCCTTTTGGTGGCTCTTTTCAGCTTCCCCTATACGGTTATGCACATTTGAAAAATCTTCCCCACCTTTAACCTCAATGGCAATAATGTTTCTAAATATGCCATTGGGCATTTCTTCCCGAATAATGATATCAGGATCCGGTGAAAACTCGATAAGAACTCTTCTATTAGCAGCATTAACTAACTCAATCTGCTTGTTATTCAGGTTTATTGTAGATGAATATACAATATCCCTTATGAGATTAAAAACAGTGATAATACCTGCTTCCCCTTTTTTCGTATTCTGACTACCCCTGAGCTGGGCACCCAAAGTTAATAGAGTCAGGTCATGCAAATTGGAAGCAGATATTTTCTGGTTCACTCCATCAAGTAAGAAACAAGCGCTTTGAATTAGGGCTTTGCACAATTGTTCTAAGCGTGCTTCATTTGCAGTTGACAAAGCCCCCTGCTCCTCCATTTTTTTAAAACTGCTACAACCAAAATCAGCAGTGTAGAAGGCTTTCTTACTGAAACCTAAAAGTAATCTATAGTAACCCAAAAGTAATGGGTCTTGTTTTAGAATACAGGGAACTGCAAATACTAATTCTCCTCGCAAGCCGTAGCTTGCTAATAAAGCCAAATGGTTTTTGGGCACCAATTTGGCCAGTTCCATATCAATCAATGTAATATCCATTTTCCGAACGGTCTTTTTTAAAGCATCCTGTAGATTTGTAGTTTTGATTTGCTGTAATAAAAAGAAAAAATCAATTTGAAGACCGGGAGGAGGAACGTTGATATTCATTACCTGTCTCCTTTAGATAAAAAATATTGCTGCCGGCCTGTTCTTCAAGCCTTTCACAAGCCATGTTTACATAATCTGAATTCAACTCAACCCCAATAAACTTGCGGTTATATTCCTGGCAGACCACTCCTACAGTACCAGAGCCGAAAAATGGATCCAGAACAAAATCTCCGGGCCTGGTGGAAGCCAAAATGCATGGTTCAACTAACTGGGACGGGAAGGTGGCAAAATGCGCTCCAGGGAAAGAGCGGGTGTTTATGCTCCAGACTGTCCGTTTATTGCGACCATTGCTGTCCAATATTGCCTCGCGGTCGTAATAATACTTTTCTGCTTTTGCCAGCATAAACACATATTCGTGATCCCGCGTAGGTCTATCTTTTACACTCTCGGGCTGGGCATTGGGTTTATGCCAGATAATATCATCTCGTAAATACCAGCCATCAGCCTGAAGAGCCAAAGCTAATCGCCAGGGAATACCCAGCAGGTCTTTGGGTTTTAATCCTTCCGGGGTATCAGGTCTTATCGTCATTGCCCGGGCTGGATTTTTTTTATCGGGTGCTCGGTATCCACGATTGCCAGAGGTATAACCATCACCTATGTTGAGCCACATTATACCATCCTGGCGAAGAACCCGTCTGGCCTCGGCGAAAACACAAACCAAATGATTTATATATTGATGTAATTTCTGTTCCAAACCTATTTGCCCGGGTTTTCCGTAATCCCTTAAACCCCAATAGGGTGGTGAAGTAACTATACACTGTACCAAATTGGAAGGTAATCTTTGCAGTACTGTTAGGGCATCACCTTCTACCAGAAGGGAATCGGTAGGAATTATTTCCGAAGCACGATCAATTTTTATTGTCGTTAACATATGTATCACCTCATTTAAGATAACTTCGCTAATAATTGGTTTTTTCCTTCAACAAATACGAATATTTGTTCTAAAAATTATTCTGCCCGGGGGCAATTCATTTTACCTTACATATCCTGGAACCTCCAAAGTATTCATTACGTCTTAAGATATGTTGATCCCAAATTATAAGCTGTTCCCGTGTTTAAAGCCTTCGTATTAGGAAAATAAGGAGGGAAATGTAAACATGATTAGTCTGTCCATGGCTCAACCTCTGGAGGCATCAATAAGAAATCGCCTGGTGGAACTGCGCCAGGAACTGGATAGCAGTTTAAAAGTAATTTATGTAAAAGGAGAAACCCCGGTAATGCCGCCCCGTAAGGTGGACGAGATACTGGAGGATATGGACAAAGTGGAAGGAGATTTGCGCCGGCTTCGTGTAACTCGCGATTTGGCCAATCATCAAGCAATAGTAGCCTGGAAAATAGAAGGTTACGATAAACTATCCATTGCGGAAGCATTGGAATTAGCTAAACAATTACGTGAACGCCTTAACCTGTACCGGCAAATGGCCCGGGAGAACCCTAATGTCCATTCCGTAGTACATTTAAGGTCTTTTGGCTCCGGTACCGAAATGCTGGGGCGGGTCACTTATGAGCCGGCTTTCTATCAGCACCACGCCAAAAAACTGGAACGACAGGTAAACGCCCTGTCTATTGCTATTGATAAAGCTAATCAAACCATGCAGCTTGATTTTGACGCCAGTCCCTACCTGGAAGGCCTGGAGTCTTAAGTGGTTATTACTGAATATTCCGGGTGCAACCCGGATAACAGCAGTGTGAACACCGCCAGGTAGAGCGTATACTACCTTAGCCTATACGGCAGCAACTTGAAATTGCAAAAAGTTCGGACGAATTGCACCTAACCATTTACCATTTTCATGTAAATTATTACGGACGATAGACAGGATTGTCTTAATACAATTAAGTTCCGTGCTGTTATCAGGTTCACCAAAGCCGGGTTTTTAACCCGGCTTTGTTTATTTCCTGGCGCTCCAAACTCTTATTGAACAAAAACCACTCGAAGAAAAGCACCGCGACCACCCCTTAACCGGGAAATACATCAGGTTCAGGGAATGTCACATCCAACCTTACCGGCTATTGACGGGGCTAGTCCCCGAACTTATTGTTTAACTACTATCTCGTTTTTCAGCTTCTGGATAGTCTCCAGAGACAAGCCAGTAATCTCCGCAATAAATTCTACATCTACACCTTTTAATAAGGCTTTCCTGGCTGTTTCCAGTTTACCTTCTTTCAGGCCTTCTTTCAGGCCTTCTTCCCTTAACCACTGTTCTATCTGGGTCATGCGTAACACCTCCAGTAGTTTTCTCTTGTATTCTTCTGGTAGAAATTTATCGGTTATGGCTATCAGGGCACCAATGGCAAAGTTTGTGTATTCGTTTTTGCTGACCTTGGCTAGCTCAGCAGCCTGTATGACCATATCGTTTTCCGGTTGTTTGCTTTTCATCAAGGGCAGGAAAACTAGTTTTTGCAGGTCAGCTTCATTTAGTGGTTCTTCCTGATCAATTTTAGCCTTTAGTCGGTTGCATTCGGCATCGCCGTCCATATCTTTTAAGTATACGTTGGCTACTTTGTAAGTGAGGGAGCCTTTGGTAAGCAGGTCAGGGGCATTTTGTATGCGACCCGAGTATATTATGGCTGTGTTTACTTCTCGGTTATGCCGTTCAACTATCCTGGCTCCGTAAAAGGCTATCCGCCTTAGTAAGTCCTCCGGTACTGTAGTCTGGAATTCTAAATGCAGCAGGGTCTCGTCTTCTAATAGGAATACGAAGTCTAATCGTTTCTCCCGGGCCTCCACCACCGGCAGTACCGTGGGCATGATGTCAACTATCCTGGCCGTTTTCAACCCGAGTATTTCCAGAGTTTTATCTTTAAACATTTCTGCGGTAGCTTTCATAATGATATCGGTGTTATGGCCACTTATATTGGTTTCCAGATTCACCACCTGCCTTCCTGTAAATATTATACTATAAAGATCCGGCAAAGCGACTGCTATTCTCAATATGTCCGGTGCCTGTCCCCAGACTTTCCACCGGTTATCTCATCTCCGACACAGAAATCATGCTTCTTTTGGGCAGCCTTACCGATACCTACTGAAAATTCCCGCTCATCATCATCAACCAATCCTCTTATGACCAGTGCATAACCCAGATAGTTGT
>JAAYCQ010000027.1 GCA_012729715.1 Syntrophomonadaceae bacterium | reverse complement strand
CCAAGCCTACAAATTTTTTATGAACTTGTTACCGTTTTAGATGTATCAGTGGATCAATTCTTTTTTCCAAATAAAAAAGTAGATAAATCTACTCAGCGTAGACAACTTGATAGTCTACTCGATGAAATGGATGATAATGATTTAATCATTATGACGGCTACCGCAAAGGGAATACTAGAAACCAAGTCAGGAGAAAGGATGGAAAGTTAAACCGTTCTTTTTTATTTTGTCTATAGATGAAACTTGTTGTCAGAGTTCTCTAATAATATTCGCAAGCAGGGCAAGGTGGTACACACCTTGCGATTTTGCTCAAAATTCCCTTACGGAATTTTCGCCAAATCTGCTTGTTGGGGGAGTATCCCCAATCCCCACTGAACACACAATAAATTGTGTGGCTACGCTCCCGCCGGGAGCTAAAAACAACAGAAATATTATCTTTGTTCATGTGACTTTTCTTTCTCTTTTTTTGCTAAATCGTCACCTAGAAGCCGATCTATATTCGCCTTTGCAGTCAGTACGTTTTGCATTTCTTTTTTGGCAGAATGGTACTTTGCATAGGCTTTTTTCTTTTCAGAAAGTAGTTCCATATGTTCCTCTTGCAGAACCTTAATTGTAGGCAACTTCTTATCCTCTAATACATCAAAAGCAACCTTTGCAGCTTTGTGCAAAAGTAAATCAGCAGTGTGTTCCTCATAGAATCTTTTAGAATATCCTGCCTTACGATAAGCCGTATAAATATCACGAGTTTTTGAATAGTTAATGATATGAGTTTTTAGATTTCCTATCTCTGTCATACGCTTTTCGGCAGTTTTAATTTGAGCTGATAGGTGATTAAAATTATCTGTTGAAACCTGTGCCTTTTTCTCCAAATCCTCATAGGCAAGTAGATTGTTTTCTGTTAAAAAGTTGATAGTCTGTGCCATCTGTTTTAGGTTGAAAATCTTCGCCCACCGCTCGTAGCCTGCACCCTTTCCTGCTTGTAATTTTGCCTGTATATCTACCAAGAGATTGACAGGAGATTGTTGTTTTTCAATTACTTCTTCCCTATTGATAAAAGACTTTTTACCTTTAATTATTTCCTTAATTTCTTTCTCTAAATAACCTTCACCAAGAGAACGTAAACGGATGAATCTCTTTTGCTCATTATTCTTAAAAGCAAGATATTTGCCTTGTTTAATACAATAGCCTGCTTCTTCCATTTGCAAGAGGAAATCATCAAAGTCTGTAGGCTTTTTTGAAAGTATTTCATCTATAGTATTTCGTAAATTTTGTGAATGGGTAATAGACTTTTTATCTCCAAGCCAGTTACCATAATGGTTTTTCCCACGCTTTGGATTTTCAATAATTGATAATCCATTTTCAAGGCAAAGGCGATCAGATATTTTCCCCACGGCTTTTCCAGAGCCTAAAAAATCCCTAAATTTTCTTGTATAGTCTATAGAAGTAGAATTATATATTATATGATTATGAATATGGGACTTATCTATATGGGTGGCTACAAAAAAGGCATGATTGCCTTTGGTAAATTTTAAGGCTAATTCATAGCCAATTTTATTAGCAAGTTCTGGGGTAATTTCTCCTGGCTTAAATGACTGGCGTATCTGATATAGTATCACATCATTTCCTTGCTTTCTGCCTGTAATATTGGCATAGATTTTCTTAGATATTATAAATTCTCCCTTTACCGTTTTGGGATCACATTCGTAGGAAGAAACATATTCACCCTTATTAGTTTTATCAGGATTTAATGCATAATCTATGCGGTCTGCAATACAATCAGCTACGGATTTCCCCTTATTCTTGTGCATGGAAATTAAGCGGGTTGTTGCCATTGAATACACCTCCAATTCAATTAATCTTGATAACTATTTTTTAATATATAAACTGTGGTAAAATAATACTTAAATAAGGATAGGGGTGTTTTAATGCTAACTAAGAATGAAATTGAAATATGTAACAATCTATTTAAATATATTAATTATGAACTGCGTGACTGTATCGACCACGAGATATTCATAAAATCTACCTTACAAGATTTGGGTAGATTTTACTTCGATAAATCTATTTCATCTTTTGACGGAGCAAATGATAGATTACTCAAAAGCGTAATAAAATCAATTACTAGAAATGATGACCTAAAGAGCGATGAAGATTACTATTTATCACTTTGTAAATTGATAGGTGTTAAGATTTTACCGAAAGATACTTTCTTGGCAGCCCAACAAGAATATAATAAAATATTCGTTCAAATGTATAATACAGTTAAACAAAAAATAGCTACTGAAATCGGCACAATTAACTCAACTCTCTTAACTTTGGCAAATAATATTAAATCCGTTAAGTCAGCCACACCAAGTCTTTCTCTTGTACGAGATTTAGCAACAGATGAGCATATCTTATATAGTTATTATAGTCAATGTAATGAACTTCGAACAAGAAAAGAAATGCTATTATTTGCAAAACAACACATGACATCAAAGCTTAGTGAGTTTTGCAAGCTAGATGACCAACATAGTATAGATTTTGCAATTAAAACAACTGCTTTAAAACTATCACAAGAATTGGAATACGATGTTTCCTATGAATTTTCTTTTTACAGGGATGTACTTGAAATTACTAAAGATAATTTAGATAGACCTTATGCCTTGTTTTTTAAAGTAAAGACGTATACTGCCATTGATACCTTACACAAGAACTGGCACTATTCCTCTTATATTAAAAGCGATAAGGAACGAGCAATGGAACTAAATTCTGCCAAAGATAAAATTCCCTCCATTGATGAATTACACAGGCAAAAAACATCTGAACCTCATTTATATTTAAACACCCTAAAACAATTTATTCAGGAACAAGATGTATTAAATAGCGTATCTAAATTACTTGAAAAAAGTGTTTGGATAGGTTACACTAGATAGGACAGGTTTTCTCCGAACATGATATAATAATATTAGGAGGAGAAAATCATGTCAAAAAGATATTACGAGGAAAATTTCAAGAAGCAATTAGTCAATATATATAATCAAGGTAACCATACCTATAGAGAGTTACATGAGCAATATGGGGTATCTCCATCAACTATAAGGCAATGGGTAGTAAGATACAATAATACTGAATCCTTTAATGCAGAAGATAATAAAACTGATGAAGAGAAGGAATTAATTGAGTTAAGAAAAAGAAATAAACAGCTTGAAATGGAAAATGATATTTTAAAGCAGGCAGCACTACTACTAGGCAAAAAGTAGACCTAATTATTTCTAATAGAGAGAAATACAGTATTAGTGCAATGTGCAGCTTATTAGGGGTCTCAAGAAGTTTAATATATTATCATCTAAATAAGGAAGAAGCTGATGCTTCAGATGAAGAATCTAAAATAGAAAAACATATAATAGATATCTTTCATAAAAGTAGAAATAACTATGGGACTAGAAAAATAAAAGTTGAGCTTGATAAACTAGGTTATCAGGTTTCTAGAAGAAGGATAGCCAGAATCATGAAAGAAAATGCCTTGGTATCTAACTACACAGTAGCTCAATATAAAGTTCATAGTAAGGGCTGTAATGAATCTAATGTATCTAATATAGTAGATAGAAAATTTGATGATAGAGATAGGCTAGAGGTAGCTGTGAGCGACCTTACCTATGTAATGGTAGGTAATAAATGGAATTATGTATGCACATTGGTAGATCTATCTAATAGAGAGGTAATAGGCTACTCAGCTGGGCCCAATAAGGATGCTAGTCTAATAGAAAAAGCACTGTTAAGGTGCAGATATTCACTAAAAGATATAAAGGTATTTCACTCAGATAGAGGTAGAGAGTATGACAATATAAAAATAGATAATATTTTAGAAGCCTTTGAAATAGAACGTTCTTTAAGCAGAAAGGGAAATCCCTACGATAATGCAGTAAGTGAAGCAATGAATAAAGTTTTAAAGGTAGAATTTATATATCAAAATAAATTTGAAAGCTTAGATGAGCTAAAATTACAGCTTGCAGAGTATATTTACTGGTATAACAATATAAGGATCCATGGTTCTTTAGGTTATATATCCCCAGTAGAATATAGATATAGAGAGAGCTTAGAGCTAGTAGCATAAATGATATTTAGAAGAGATATTTCTGTTCGGAATGAATTTGTCTAAAAAAGGGTTGCCTTTCCAGTTTGTTTAAGAGAACGGAAAGAAATATTATTTAAAAGTATAGAGCTATATGAATCCTCTGAATTTGCAATATTTAATCATATCATACCTATCCAAATCGAAGGAATGTTTGGGGATTTTTTGCGAGATTGTACTACTTTTAATAGATTTACAAACATGACTATTTACATAAACGATGTTCTCAAAGATAAAATTCAACATTTACAAGATATTCAAGTTGATATATATCCTGAGGCAGTTGAATATTTTATGTACTACTTTAATAACATAATCCGAAACCGTATTGCACATGGGAATTACAAAGCCATTTTTAATGATAGTGTAGCCGCTGAGATATTTTCCCATGAGCTACTACTCGATATGAGTGTACTGATTCATATGTTGTCACGGAAAAGTGAAACAGACAGAATGTATCGTTTTGTATCAGGATACAAGAAATATTACACCAAGCTAATTAAATCTGAAGAACACCCATGCTTTGGTGCATTATTTAATGATATGATTGGAGAAAAAATTATATTAAATTATGATTCAATAGATAAAAACCGCCCACTCCAAGTTGCATATTGGCTTGTAAATCCATATTATGAAAGAATTTATGAGTCAGTAGGGGATAAAACTGAATTGATAGAACTAAGAACACAATTTTTAAGCAAAGAGTTTTGGGAATATACCGTGAATGCTCTGACCGATCGAATAGAAAATAACTATGGGTATCAGTCAATAAAAATGGAATTTCTTTCGGTTATAAATGGCCTTTTTAAATGTAATATAACTCCTGAAGTGAAAACTTTATTAGGCAAAGCAAATGCTGCTATGCAAAAAATTAGGCAAATGCAAATCCAATAAATAAAATAGCAGGGGTACCCTCAAAAAGCAAGGGTCGAGATAAACGGCTACGCCGCCCTTGCTTTTCGCTGGCACTCCTGCTGTGTGTCAATTAAGGGTGAAAGCCTAAAAATGCTTTCGCCCCTTTAAATAATTAAATAGCCTTTAACCGTTCATTTACCTTCCCAATCTTTCCTATTAGCCAAGAGGCAAGTATGGGTATCCCAAAGGGACTAATAAGATAGGCGAGTACCATTGCCCTTAATCCGTCCTGCATATCCTTTAAGATAATCATAGCCCCCAAGGCTAGTGCAAATAAAAGTAGTGCTAAAATGGAAAGAAACATTGTTCCAAATAGGCATATAAATTCAGAAAATAGCAAGATAATAGTCAATGATAGGGTAATTGGAAATAATAATATTTTAAGTAGTATTCGCATCATCAAGTCCCCCTTTTTTCTATTGATACTTTATATAAAAAACATACCAAATAAAGAAGATATTGTCTATCATATGAATTTTAAATGGTAGAAAGTCTTAACAGTATTTCATCTGCCGTATCCCAAAGCTTGTCATAGCTTTCCCTAAGTGCCTCTATATCTTCAACATAGATGTTTCCTGTCTGATGGACACGCTTTGTAAGCTGATTTAAGCTGTTGTTAGTACGACGAAGGAGTGTTACTAGCTCTCGTATATCTGATAGGTCTAGGTGGATAATATAGCCATCTATAGCCATTTTACGTAGATAGGCTCCCATGTTCTTTGTACCTAGTTGAGCCATCTTTTCATCTATTAAACTGCGTTCATGCTCTGCTACCATAAAATGTAGTTGGACATTTCTTTTACGATTTGCCATCACCTCACCTCCGCACATTTCTCTTGTTTAACTTTAAATTCCCTATTTAATTGTGGGGATTGTTTTAAGCTATTTAATACAGATGGGCGTTCAGGTTTAGGATTCTCTTTTTGTGCCTGTTCTTGCGAGCCTGATACTTCTATACCCATATTTAGCTCTGTATCAAGTACAGCTAACCTAGAAATTTTATCCTTTAATTCTTGTTCTTGTAGAAAGGGCTTACCAATTTCTGACTTTGCTGCTTCTTGCTGTTTAATGAGATTTTCAAGCTGATCTCTAACATGATTTAATCTACTTTCCATATTAGCAAGGGCATTATCAATACGGGTAAGGTTACCCCTTGCATCAGTTCCCAATTTTGCTGTATGGCTCATTGCTCCCTTTAAATTAAGTTGAAATTCATTATAAAAGCCATCATAGGATAAGTACATGGTAAAACCTCTATAACTACCTATTTCTACTGGGTCTTTACCCTTTACTTCTTTACAGGCTTCAAGTAAAGTAGTCCCTGACTTCTCCTTATCTGTAAAGGTCTTATCTTTTATCTTCATTGGTAAGAACTCACCTTCAGCTGGAATGTTTTCTGAAAGGGTCTTTAAATCCTGTTCAAACCCCTTAATAAAGCCTTTGTTCTTCTCAATGTTTTCAGGAAAGTATTTTAATAGATTATCCTCTAAACGGTACTGGTTACTTTGATGGTTTGACTTTAAAAGCTTTAACTTTGCTACATCAATATCCAAATCCATCTTTTCCTTTATTTTGGGATTACCTGCACATAGGGCTTTAATTTCTGCATAGGATAGGGCTGCTTCATCCACATCTTCACAGGAACGAACAGGACTTTTTGAGGTCATAATCTGTGAAATGAATTTTTGCTTGTTTTCGACGGTTTGCCATAAATATGCATCAAATGTTGATTCTGTTACATAACGATAAATATCTACTTCCTCATTCATATTCCCCTGTCTTTCAATTCTCCCAGCACGCTGGGTTAAATCCCCTGGTCTCCAGGGACAATCTAAATCATGGAGTGCCACAAGACGGTCTTGAATATTAGTACCTGCACCACATTTTTGAGTGCTACCAATTAGCACCCGAACATCACCACTTCGCACCTTTGCAAAGAGTTCCTTTTTCCTAACCTCTGTATTTGCCTCATGAATAAAGGCTACTTCAT
>JAAYCQ010000026.1 GCA_012729715.1 Syntrophomonadaceae bacterium | reverse complement strand
CCTAAAAGATCTGTGTTATCTGTATCATTTCCGTATTTAACTGTTTAGCGCCGTGGTAATTTACCGGAAACATACTCCTGGACACATATACTACCATTTTCCAAAAATGCAATTTCCGGGTAAGGTCGTTTAGTCTGGTCGTCACTGGCGCGGGATATTTTATTGCCGATACGGATCTGGCCGGGTACCAGATTAAGGGCAAAAACAATGCTGTTATCATTGCCGTAATAACCGGCGTGTGCTATTCCACCCAGGGTACCCAGTATAATAATATCACCGGCGGCAGTAATTTCGGCACTTTCATGCACGTCACCCCATATTACCACTGAACCTTCGGAATGAAGCTTTTGCCCGCTGCGCAAATTACGGTGTATAATAATATCCTTATTTCCTGGAGGGGCAGCAGGTGCAGTTGCAACAACAGGTTGGGCTGACAGGGTAGCTGCAGGACTATTAGGCTTTTCTTTTACCTTACTCTCACTTGCGGTATTATTCAGTATCATGCCATTATCCAAACACAGCTTCTGCAGTTTAATCATTTCATCATGGGAAAGATTACGCAGACCCTCACCCCGAAAAACAACCCGGGAACCATTAAACAATTGTTTATTGGCTCCTATTTTTTCCTGCAGCATAGAGCAGTAATCCTCAAAACTGCCCTTGTCAAAAACTATTACCAGGCTGTCATTAAGCCCTTTGATCTTAAGCATTTGATTATCCTACCTGCCTTTTAAGGGAATACTTATATCCATGGCGGCATGTCTTCCCTCGGTTATTATTTTTACTTCGGGAAGTCCGTCAATCTCCATATGTTTGGCAATAACCTGAATAATCTCTTCCTTCATTGCCTCCATGACCAGGCCCGAAGTCCCCAGACGGTCATGGGTTAATACCAGCCGTAAACGATTGTTGGCCTGGCCTTTGCTAGTTTTATCCTCAGCGTTAAAAACCTTCTTCAAAAAATCAAGCATTTGTTTAAACCCCCTTTACCTGCTCGAGAACATGTTTTTAATCCGGGTCCATAAAGACATGTCCTCAAATGTAGGGAACTCAACCTGTTCACCCAGGGTCCGGTGGGCAATATTATTAAATGCAGTTGACGCCCGAGATTGGTCATTAAGAATGATGGGCTCGCCCCGGTTGGTGGAAACAACAACGCTCTGATCCTCGGGAACTACTCCCAGCAGGTCGATGCAAAGGTGTTCCATCAGGTCTTCAATACTTAACATATCCCCACTTTTAACCATATCATTTCTGATACGATTTACAACTAGCTTGATGTCCTTAAAATTGGCTGATTCCAGCATGCCTATTATTCTATCGGCATCACGGACTGCCGAAACTTCAGGGTTAGTTACTACTATAGCCCGATCAGCTGCAGCGATAGCATTACGAAATCCCTGTTCAATACCTGCGGGGCAATCGATAAATATGTAATCAAAATCCTTTTTCAATTCGGAACAAAGCTGTTTAACCTGTTCTGGAGTAATATCATCCTTATTGCGGGTTTGAGCCGCCGGAAGCATATAAAGCTCGGGGAAGCGCTTATCCTTAACCAGCGCCTGTTTTAGTGTACATTCGCCTTCGATAACCTGGACTATGTCATAGATAACCCGGTTTTCCAACCCCAGGATAAGGTCCAGTTTCTTTAATCCTATATCCAGGTCCATGACTACTACTTTGTGACCCAGCCTGGCCAAAGAACTGGCGACATTGGCTACGGTAGTAGTTTTACCTACTCCTCCCTTGCCGGAGGTTACAACAATTACCTGGCCTTCTGCTGTTTTCTTCTCCATTCGACTTGGCCCTCCCTTAATATATTGTGTAACTTGATAAATTGTTTTTTCAATATGACAAAAGCAGACACATATATTTAATTCTAAATCATATTGAGGTCTGAATAAACTGCTATTTTTGGAAAATGAAAGAATGATCAGGAAATTAAGCGGAAACAGAAGTTAAAAACCCGTTAAAAACGACATGAGCCCAGAGTGGGCTCATGTAGAGAGGGAATGTGATGGAATATATATTTAGTTAATTGGGGGGTGAAGGTTACTTATTATATTACATGCATCGACATAAAATGACAAGCGTTTAGGTCATTTTTAGTTTTTATTGCGGGTATTTGGAAAATTTATTAGGGGAGCAGTCTGCTTCTTTAATTAGATACAAGCACATTTTAATAATTGATTAACTTGATTTAATGTTTTAATTAGTACAATAATAAAGGAAACACCAGGGACAACTAAATATTATCCTGACGGTAGCAGTGATTTAAAAACTGCTTTAAAAGGGAAAACGGTGAGAATCCGTTGCAGTTCCCCTTACTGTATTAAGGACGAAACCTGCAAACAGTCACTGCCCGGGAATCGGGTGGGAAGGCGCAGGGATTAGGAGGACTTTAAGCCAGGAGACCTGCCGGCAGGAAGACTACTTAACTTCTGGGGATAAGAAGGGAGGATTAAGTCATTGCCTTCGCATAACCCCGGCTTGTAGGAGTCGGGGTTTTTTATAGGTAATAGAGTTGATAAGAGGGAAGTCATAAATATTATTAGATGTAAAATATTGTTCAGTGCAAAAAAGTTATAAGGTGCTGGTTTGGATGCATAAATATTTTGTCGATGGCTTCTGCACATATATGCATCCAGGTAGGGATTTTGCAGTAAAACAAACTTGTATTAGCAACATGGGGAGGTTTTTTTGATGCTTAGAATCAGGTCTAAAAAATGGGTGTTTTGTTGCAGTTGGGTTTTATTGATAATATTTTGTTCTTTGCTTGTTTATACGCCGGTAGCAACAGCAGCTGCAGCTGGCGATATACAAAACTCTATGGATAAACTGCTGGGTTACTATAACCGGGAAGTACAGTGTAATGAGTGGGAAGCTCTGGGACTGCGCTGGGCAGGGGTGGAGTGCAGCAGTAAATATACTCCTGAAAATGCTGTTTCCGCCAGTGATTATGCCCGTAAGATAATGGGGGCAATCGCCGGACGGCAGGATGCGACAGGTATACAGGACGACATTGATACTCTTATCGGGATGCAAAAAACAGCTGGGGACACAAAAGGTAGCTTTATTAACGGTGCCAATACCAGCCTGAATCAGACTATCTGGGCGGTTATTGCCCTGGATTTTGCTGATATAAATGGCTTTACAGTTAATTACCAGCGTGATGATGCGGTGAGTTATATCTGTTCGAATCAGGATGCGGGCGGTGGATTTGATGAGAGCGGTTGGGGAGTGGATGTGGACTCAACTGCGCATGCTCTGATAGCTTTATCTTCTGATTACCAACAACCCGGCAAAGATGCTATAACTACAACTATAAATAGTGCTCTTGCATATTTACAAGGGCAGCAAATGGATACCGGTGGCTTTGGAGGTTGGGGCAGTGAAAGCCCTGATACTATTGCCGCAGTCATAGAGGCGCTTATGGCTTTGGGTATTGATCCGAGCGGTAAAGAATGGTGTAAAAATGGTAATAATATGATAAATAGTTTGCTGTCTTACCAGTCTTCTAAGGGATGGTTTGTTTTAAGCTGGGAAGCTTTGGCCTGGAATGACCCCACCGTACCTAATCAAATGAGTACTTATCATTCTTTACTGGCCCTGGGGGATTTAGCCCGAGGTCAATCGAAATATAGTAGCACCTTACCGGAAATTGGAGACCTTGGAGGTAGTGGGGGCAACCCTGGTACCGTAGATCCTGGCCAGCAACAGGTATCGTTCTCTGACCTTGCCGGTTTCGACTGGGCGCGGGAGGCAATAGAAAGCCTGGCGGTAAAAGGAATTATTAAGGGTACCGGTGACGGTTATGAGCCGGCCCGAAATATTAGCCGGGCGGAGATGCTGGCGTTATTACTGCGAATCCAGGGAATTAATCTGGAAAAAGGCGATTCTGGGTTCACTGATGTAATGGAGAATGATTGGTTTTACACTGTAATTGCTACTGCCGGTAAACAGGGCTGGGTTAGTGGGTATCCGGACTCAACTTTCAAACCCTATGCTCATATTAGCCGTAATGAAGCCGCTTGTTTGATAATTCATATCTTTCCCGCAGATACTGGGGAAGCTTTCTCTGGTAAGGTAGGATTCAGTGACCAGGAAAATATCCCTGCATGGGCCTGGGAGGCGGCTGGCAGCCTGCAGCAGCGGGGAATAATCAGCGGCTACCCGGATGGCAGCTTTAGAGGAGAAGGAAAGCTGACCCGGGCAGAAGCGGCAGTAATAATGTATAAGTTAATTAGAAAATAGATTTTAATTCACGCGGATCACTTCATGTGTAGGGAACGGCCCCTGTGCCGTTCCGCCATGGGTTAGAAACAAAATACTTCTATTTTCATAAGTGGTTGTGTGCCGCACTCATGGATGGTTAGTAAGAAGTGCGGATTTAGCAGGGATTTGTGCAGATATTTTTCGCTTCAAATTAAAAAGGTGGTAGTTGCTTTTGCGTAAGAAGTCGATACTGGTAGTCTCTCTAATAATGACACTATTTATTGCTGGTTGTGATGTTTTACGGGAAACATCGTTAAGCGATAGGCCAATCCAGAGCAAATCAATAGTGAATGAGCCGGTTGGTACTGAGCAGAAGCGAGCCGGTAATGAAGTACTTAAGCCATCTGAAGAAGCTCAGAAAAACATTAATGAGTCTGTTGTTAGTAAGCCCTTATCGGAGAAGTCGGCAGCCGGTAAAATAGAACAAGAAAAGGCTCAAGTCCACCTGGTGGTCAGCCGTGATTATGGGGAATCTATGATATTTAATCAATGGGTGTCTGTTCAAGAACAGCAGGATGCTTTAAATCTGACTACTGCCTATCTGGATGTGAAAACCTCCTATGGGGGTTCATTTATCAATTCTATAAACGGCCTGGAATCAGGATATACCGGGAAAATAGGAAAACGGGAGAAATCGGATTGGTTTTTATATTTTAACGGTGTCCTGGCGGGAACAGGAGCAGGAGACATAAAAGTAAAAAACGGAGATGTCGTATGGTGGGATTACCATGACTGGGGCGCGGCTGCTTTTACTCCGGCCATGATTGGGGCCTTTCCCCATCCGTTTAGCAAAGGAGTCTTGCTAGCCTATTCGGCTTCGGCTCAAAATGCAGCCGGCCTGTTGGCAACGGGCCTGGGCAGTCGGGGTATAAAAAGGGTGCAATTGCAGGAAGTAAACGATGCAATAATGAATAAGAGGCCGTATCCGGTTATCGTACTGGGCTTACGCGAAGAAATAATGGCACTGTCAGCTATACAGGCTTTAAACTCCAACCCGCAGCGGACTGGTGTTTTCTATCGGATTACTGATTCAGGTTTTAAGTTGTTGGACGCATCGATGCAGGAGGGACAAATAGTTGAAGCCGGAGACTATGCCTGTATAGCGGCTACTGCAAGTGGCATGGGTAATACTAATCCACTATGGCTGGTGATAGCGGAAGATGAGAAGGGTTTGCAACGGGCCGTAGATTATTTAAGTCAGGGTAATATTAATCCCAATTGTGCCTGGGGATTAATGCTGGGGCCGCAAGGGGTTACCCCTCTCCCGCTCCGCTAAAAAACGAGGAACATAAAGTAGGTTACCAGATAGAAATATTCAGTTTTCATGTTGGCAGGCTATAATTTTATATTCGGGGACAAGGGTTTCTTGACCAACTATGATGGGAGAAACCCTTCATTTTTTTGATAATCAGTTCTTCCTGTCCATAACAAAAATAACAAACACGCGTTCCCAAAACTTGACAAAGTATACTGCTTTGCTTGAAAGAAAGCTTGTTATATACTGTATTAATAAGAAAATGGCGTGGAGCTAGCAAACAATATAGGTATATTAAAGTTCGGTGGTAATCCGGACTAATGTGGTTAATTAAGAATTAAGAATTTTGAATTTTGAATTAGCGTAGAAATGCTTGGCATTTCTCTTATTGCAATTAACTTAAAGCAATCTGCTAATTTCATCGGTGGTTGTGTATTGGATCAAGCAATCCGGTAAAACCTTAACTTGGTGTATAAGGTAGGTGTTATGCCGGCAACCAATATTGATTATCAGAATTCCGCATCAATCATAGGAAGGGAAGCATTATGTTAAAGTTTTTTAGAACCCTGGGTATACTTCTGACCGGGTTAGTTTTATTTGTGCTTTTCTTTATACTGGGAGCATCACTGACCCAGACTATGCCCAAAGTCCTGCTGGTAGCTACCGGAGTCAATCAGTGGGAGTATCAGCCACGGGAACAAAGTGTTCTCTATTATAGTGACGGACAAGAAATGACGCGGTTGGGGTATAAAAGAATATATAGCCAAGATTTTCCTGATTTTATGCAACAGGCAGTGGTAGCGCTAGAAGACCGCCGTTTTTACGAGCATAATGGCCTGGATACGCGGGGAATTGGCAGGGCCATTTGGAACAACCTCCGCGCCGGCAGCAAGGTTGAGGGGGGCAGTACCATCACTCAACAGCTTGCCCGTACCCTCTTTTTAAACCAGGAGAAGACCTATACGCGAAAAGTTAAAGAAGTATTAATTGCCGTAGCTATCGAAGAAAAATACGGTAAGGATGCTATCCTTAATATGTATTTGAATGAGATTTACATGGGGAGGGGATGTTCAGGTATACCGTGTGCGGCCCGCTATTATTTTGGTAAAGATGTATGGCAGCTAAATAAAGCGGAAATGACCATGTTAGCAGGTATCATACAAGCCCCCGAGGCCTATGCACCGGAGCGCAATTTTGAAGGCTTGAAAGCCAGGCAGGCAACGGTTATCAATGTCCTGGCAGACCAGGGTATACTTGATGCCGGTGAGGCCCCGTCCATTAAGGAGCAACCCTTATATATTAAACCATTTTCTCCGGACAGCGACAGGCATCCTTATCTGGCCGGTTATATAAGTGCCGGGGTAGAGAATATGCTGGGTTCCAAGAGCCTTTACCAGGCTGGATTAAAGATTTATACTACCATTGATAGCCGTATGCAGAATACGGCGGAGAAAACGGTGCAAAACCATGCCCGCTCTTTAGCCAATCGGGGTATAAATGCCCGCGATATTGCTCTGGTTTCCATAGAACCTGCTACCGGCGGTATTAAAGCGATGGTGGGCGGATCGGATTTTTCCAAAAACCAGCTAAATATGGCGGTTTTACCTCGCCAACCGGGTTCAGCCATTAAGCCCCTGTACTATGCTGCAGGTATTGATAAGGGGATTATCACTCCTGACTCTATTGTAAATAACAAACCCCGCGATTTCGGTAATTATATCCCGAAAAACTTGGGTTGGGCACCGGAAGAGGTTGACATCAGGACTGCCCTGGTAAAATCCTATAATGTGGCCTCGGTTGAGGTATTAAACCAGCTAGGGGTCAACGAGGGTTATACTTACCTAAAAAGATGGGGCATAACTACCCTGCAGGAAGAAGATAAAAATCTGGCCCTGGCCCTCGGAGGGATGAATAAGGGAATATCACCCCTGCAAATGGCGGCGGCCTTTGCTGCTTTTCCGGAACAAGGTAAATACCGGGAATACTACTGTATAGACCGGATTGAAGATGCCAATGGCAGGGTTATCTATACCAACCGCAGCAATTCCTGGCAGGTTATCAGCCGTTATACGGCAGAACAGATGGATGGTATTCTAAAAGATGTAGTTAGAAAGGGAACGGGTACTCCTGCTGCTATAGCTATAAACAGCGGCGGCAAAACCGGAACCACTTCTGACAGCCGCGACCTCTGGTATGTCGGTTATACTCGGGAACTTGCGACTGCCGTATGGGCCGGAAACAGTGACGGCAAGGTGGTTACAGGTTATGGCACTTACGGGGGAAGCGTTTCTGCTCCCATCTGGCGCGATTACATGAATACCTTGTACTACACCGGGGTGTTCTATGAAAAACCAGCGCCGGTAGAAGAACCGATAGAGGAAGAACCTGATGAAGATGAAGAAATTACGCCGGAAGAGGAGTCACCTGATGATGGATTAGAACCCTTACCCGGTGAGGATGAAACAGACAGGGGGGAAGAGGTATTACCACCCGGGCCGGGTGGTGAGCAAAATCCAGTAATACCGGAAAGTATAGATAATCATAATAGACAGAAAAAGGATACCAGGATGCCTGATTTGCCTCAATAATTCAGGCAAGACTGGCGGGGATGGGGGTTAAAAAAATGAGATACGAGGGTAATATATTTCGGCCCTTTAGTGAGGCCAAAAGTTATTTACTGCAGTGTACTATTGGTTGTTCCCATAACCAGTGTACTTTCTGTGGGATGTATAAGGACAAAAAATATCGGATACGCAGCCTGGAAGAAATAAAAACTGATATAGCCATGGCCAAAAATTATTATAACGATCTGGAAAAAGTATTTCTATGTGATGGTGATGCCATTGCCATTGAGACCGATATCCTGCTGGAAATACTGGATGAACTATATCGTACATTTCCATCTTTGCGGCATGTGGGCAGTTATGTAGGCCCTCGAAGCACTCTAAATAAATCTATGTCAGAATTGACAGCGTTAAGGGCGGCGGGTTTGACCAAGGCTTATCTGGGGGTGGAGACTGGAGATGACCGCCTGTTAAAAGAGGTTAAAAAAGGAGTATCCTATGAGGAAATGCTGCAGGCAGGACAGAACCTGATTAATGCCGGGATAAACTTGTCGTCCATGGTGTTACTGGGATTGGCAGGGCCGGGAGAGCGTTCGCGGGAACATGCCCTGGCTACGGCTAAGATAACCAATGAAATGAAGCCTCAATACCTGGCCGCATTAACTGTTACCCCGGTACCGAATACTGTTTTACACCGCAAGGTATTGACAGGGGAATTTAAAATTCTAGACGCTTTTGAAACTTTGGAAGAAATGAAATGGATGTTTGAAAATATTACTATTGACGGGTTGAAATTTGTAGGTTCCCATGCTTCAAATTACCTGCCTATAAGTGGGACCCTGCAGAAAGATCGGCAAAAGATGCTTGATATGGTAAACAAAGTTTTAGAAAGCCAGGATAATAGATATTTACGAAGCGAAAATATGAGAGGATTATAGCAGAAAAACAAAATAGCTATAGCAGATGGCCTTTTATGGAATCGTATTTTAGATTATAATTTATCCCACCAGTGAAATCCATTAAAAAGGAACACACCTATAATCGTGGCTACTAATCCTATGCCCAAGCATAGACCAAGTGTAAGTATAAAAATGGTTCCAGCATCCATTGTATCACCTCAAGAGTACTACTCTTATCTTATAATATCATGTTATCATGTATTTTCCAGTGAAGCTAATCTTTTTAATATTTATATGCAGGTTGTAATAACAATTTCTTTAAAAGCCTTTACTTTTATTAGTAGTGTCAACTTATTACCCCTACTTGCTTAATATAGAGCAAGGAGAGGTGAATAATATGCAAATCATTAAACCGGAGATAGGGGGCATTTATGATCATACCCTGTCGGATAAACCCTGGGCACCACCGGGGGTTTCTCTTATAGCTGCCCGCCGTATGTGGACTACTACCCGGGGAGAAGGTGCGGTAGTAGCAATTATTGATACCGGGGTTGACTACCAGCATCCGGATCTGGCTCCTAATATAATAGATGGCAGGAGTTTTGTATCTTCGGAAAAGGACTACATGGATTACAACGGTCATGGTACCCATGTAGCGGGAACTATTGCCGCCAATGGCAAAATTCTTGGTGTAGCCCCTCTGGCCAGGATTTTGGTGGTAAAGGTTCTGAACAAGAATGGGCAGGGAACTTACAGCGATATTACCCAGGGTATTTCCTGGGCGCGCCAGTGGGTGGGGACGAATGGTGAGCGGGTAAATGTTATCAATATGAGTCTGGGAGGTCCACTCCCTAATAAGACTATGCATCGGGAACTGATAAGAGCAGTACAGGATGGGATTACGGTGGTTTGTGCTGCCGGTAATTTCGGAGATGGAAAAGATAACACCCCGGAGATTTCATACCCCGCTTATTATCCTGAATGTTTAGCCGTAGGGGCAGTGGAGCTTAACACTCGGGCAGCCAGCTTTAGCAATTCCAATGACCAAATTGATGTAGTGGCTCCAGGGGTAAAAACATATTCCACTTACTTAGACAATAAATATGTAGAGTTATCCGGTACTTCTATGGCCTCACCACATATTGCCGGAGCAGTAGCCCTGATATATTCTCGTTATTACCTGCGCTTTAAAAAACATCCCACCCCTGATTATATAAAGGAACACTTGCATTACCAGGCTATCGACCTGGGTAAGATTGGTTTCGATCATCTGTATGGTTATGGATTATTTAGTTTTAATATTGATGGCGGCAAAGCCATCCGGCTAATAATGGGCAGCCGTAAATACCTGCTTAATGGAAAGGATTATTACCTGCAAAAAGAACCTTTCCTGCAAAACGATACAGCCTGTGCTTCCATAGAGGAAATTTCGGATTTATTAAGCTGTGACAGCAACCCTGTACCAGTTGACACTAATCTCGATAATCACGTCGGCGAGATAGAAATCTGGAACTAAAGTACTTGACCACCGTTACCGGTTAAAATTTGGTTATTTAAAAAAAGGAAAATCCATAGGGGTTGTAGAAATATTATACGTGATTGTCGTCAGTATTGGATATTTGAAGGGGGATGAGTTTATGGCTGACAAATTACACATCTTCGCTGTCTCGGACTCTGTAGGTGAGACTGCTGAAAAAATTGCGGTTGCCTCTGTTTTACAATTTAAAATGGAACGGAGTATAACTCGTTTCTCTCGGGTAACTAAGAAAGAACAGGTCCTAAAGATAATTGAAGAAGCGGTAGAGAATGATGCCTTAATTATATACACCATTGTAATTCCAGAGCTTTCGAACTTCTTAGATGAAAAAGCTCGGGAAAACAATGTGACAGCAGTAAATGTAATGTCACCTCTTTTTACCGCTATAGAAGCCAAGACCGGGTTAAAACCAGCATATATTACCGGACTGACTCATACTATGGATGACCAGTATTTTAACCGCATGAAAGCGATTGAATATACTATTGAACATGATAATGGCCAAAATTTGGAAACCATTGGTGACGCAGATTTGATTGTTCTGGGGCTTCCTCGTACTTCAAAAACCCCGTTGGCTATGCATCTGGCCAATTTAGGAATTAAAGTAGCCAATTATCCAATTGTAATAGATACCCAGATTCCGGATGAAATAATGGATTTGAAGGGTAGAATTCCAATGGTCGGGTTAACCTGTGACATGGATACACTTATGGAATTGCGCAAGGAAAGACTGAGAAGTTTTGAGATTCCCAAAAGCATGGAGAGCCTGGATGATATGGTAGCCGAGGAACTGGACAATGCCTACCGTATTTATGCCCGGTTAAAATGTCTGGTGATAGATGTTAGTCTGGCAGATATAGAGGAAATAGGTAATACCATAACCCATAAGTTTAACCTGCCACTGCGGATTACTCATCACCGTTTCTAATATTAATAGTTTGTAAAAGCAGGGGATTAGTTCCCCTGTTTTTTGTTTGTCTTGCACAAGGCAGGGGGTAATGTAAATGTATTATGTTTATATACTGGAGTGTAATGATGGCACTCTATATACCGGTTATACTACCGATGTAAAAAGAAGGGTTATGGAACATAATGAAGGAAAAGCCAGTAAATACACGCGTAGCCGACTACCAGTTCATTGTGTTTATACTGAAGAATATCAGGATAAAAGCCAAGCCTTAAAACGGGAGCTGCAAATTAAAAAATTAACTCGCTCCAAGAAGCTGGACATTATTTCAACTCGCTAAAACTCTTCTGGAAAACAGCCTGGTTCATAGCGCATAAAACTACAGGTAAAGGTAAAAATAAGCTCACAGATTAAAATAAAGGAGTTTGTTAGCTTATGGAACTCAGAAAAGGTGATATTGTCAACAAAAAAAGCTTCCTGGAAAAAGGTCTTTTCGCAAGGGAAGAATACGAAGGATTACTGGTAAGTTCTGATACCGTACAACAATGCTATAACCTGGGGGTGCAACTGGACGAAGACCGGATATTAGTAGTTGACCAGGTTCAAGAAGGTAATGTTGAAGAAAAAGTACGCAGTTGGTCCGGAAAAATCCAAGAAATACAAAAAGCCTATGGCTCTGGTAATGACCTGCAAAACTATATCAAATAAGGAGTGGTATTGATGGGTGATCTTACCCGTACTAAAGATGTTGAGAAATATGAGACCCCGATTATGAGCATGGACGAATTCAAAATAGGACTGCTGGAAAAGGACCGAATTCCGGGTTTACTCATTCGCAGCGATGAAAACGGCTATTATACTATCGGTATTCAGATTAATGATAACGAGGTGATAAAAGTAGATTCAGCCCTTGAAGATAATGCCTTATATAAAATAAGCTACTGGTCAGACAGGGTAGAACAAATTCAAAACTTATACAAGAACCAGGCCCCGGAGCTATAACCCCGGGGCTTTTTAATTGAACCCATCCGCTTATTCCCCATACCCTACCCAGAACCTGCATCAACAGCCCACTTTCATATAGTCGAAACGCACCATATTAAGACGAAAACAATTTTTTAAAATAAAAAGAAGGATAATCATCTCGAATGGAGAAATTTATACCTTGGCAATTTTTTTAATTTTTTAATCCATTACTTCATTATGCGACTGTTAACTTGGTAACAAGGTTTAAAGATTATCATTTATACTCGAAAATACATATTTTATGGTAAGCAAGCTATTTAGTGGGAGAGGTAGGGAATTATGAGAAAGTACTTACATATTATAGGTTTAACAGCGATATTACTCATATTTCAGGCAGGAACGGCTTTGGCTGCGCAGACCGTACATACTGTAAAAGCAGGCGATACTCTATGGGATATTGCTAATAAATACGGGGTAAGTGTAAGCAGCCTGCAGCAAAATAATCGCTTATCTTCAGACCAGTTGCAAATAGGTATGAAACTAATTGTAAACTCTACAACCGCTGCCAGGTCGCAGAGCTCATCGCCGGCGGCTGATACCAATACGGTTTATACTGTTCGTAGTGGGGACAACCTGTGGACAATTGCATCTAATTTTAACACTACGGTAGAACAATTAATGAGTTTAAATAATCTTTCCTCGGATCGACTTAATGTAGGAGACCGGCTTTATGTAAAAGCTGTACCTCGCCCGGCAGCAACTACACCAACCCCATCCCGGGCAGTTTATCCCAAACCGGTAACTCCACCCCCGGCTCCTGCAGTAACAGAGCAACAGGACAGTAACCCCGGATCTACCGGTGACGAAGCTGAAATAGATTTGGGAACTCGTATATGCCAGTTTGGCGCAAAATATTTAGGTACCCCATATCGTTATGGCGGTTCCAGCCCGGGTGGCTTTGATTGTTCCGGTTTTGTTGGTTATGTTTACAAACAGCATGGCTATAACTTGCCTCGGGTAGCAGCTGATATATATGGGGTAGGAGTTGCGGTAGATAAGGCCAATTTACGGCCAGGGGATCTGCTGTTTTTTAAAGGTCGAGGAACCTCGTACATAAATCATGTAGGCATATACGTATCTGATAATAAGTTTATACATTCAAGTTCCCCAAGAAGCGGCGGGGTCATTTATTCTTATCTAAATAGTTCTTATTATTCCCAGACTTACATTGGAGCCAGACGGGTTCTGCCAGAGTAAAGAGCATCTAATAGGTTGAAATTAATGTGACTATGCGGTACAATATTTCTTGCGTGTCGGGATGTGGCTCAGCTTGGTAGAGCGCCTGGTTCGGGACCAGGAGGCCGCAGGTTCAAATCCTGTCATCCCGACCATTATTATGCTTACAACATAAACAATTGCGTGGATTAATAGCGGGATTTTTGCCCGCTATTTTTGTATTTGTTTATGCCAATACCAATTATAAATTAGAAAAGAATGTTGAATAATTGCACTTTTAGCCCTGTACCCCTATGGCTAGATGTGGTAAAATCCTCAATAAGTAGGAGCTATGGGGGAGGTTATCAGTAATGGCTAAGAATAGTTTAAAAACTCGAATCATACTAATGCTGGTTATATTTAATTTGTTAGTTTTCGGATTTTTCTACTGGAATAGCCTGGTGCTGCAACGCATGCTGGTAAAAGATTTTGAAGAGGAATATATTGCTCAAACCTCTGAAACTGTTGCTGAATGTGTTAAAGATGCTGAAAAAGAGGCTCAGATATTATCTAATTCTCTCTTTGCTAACTCTGCTATGAAAGAGGCTTTTATACGGCAGGATAGAGCAGAACTGCTTAAATTGGCTTTGCCCGTATACCAGCAATGGGAAAAAGATCACCACCTATCTGGATTAAATTTCTTCTCTGCTGAGGGTAAGGCTATATTAAGAGCCCAAAAACCTGAACAGTATGGAGATGATGTCAGCTATCGCAAGGCACTGGCTAAAGCTATCCAAACCAGGCAGCAGGTTATGGCTACCGAAAAAGGGGTTACTGGTTTCGGAATTCGCTGTTTGACTCCCCTGGTGGTTGAAGACCGGCTAGTGGGTATATATGAGGTTGGGATATCGGTGGAAGAAGCCGTAGGTGAAGCCCTCAGTGAATTACAGCAGGGTGAATATGCTATTCTTTCACTGGAGCAGCAACAGACAGGTGTGTTGTGGCAGAGCTCTGCTCTAAGTATAAACTTGGAGGCAGCAGACCTGGATAAACTGGCAGAGGGGGAAAGCTATTCCCGAAAAACCAGTGATAATCGGTTGATATTATCTCTGGTCCCAATTAAGGATGTGGAAGGCAACACAGTAGCTTTCGTACAAGGAGAAATTCCCCGGGATTCTTTTATCCAAGCAGAGAAAAAGGCCCAAAGCCGTTCGTTGCTAATAGTGATAATTTCTTTACTTTTAGTATGTGTTATAGCCTATCTGGTATTACACCGTGCTTTAAGGCACCTGCAGCCCTTAAGAGATACTATGGTACGGGTGGGTGAAGGTGACCTGACGGCAGTGGTAGACCTTACCAGTCAAGATGAAATCGGCAAATTGGCCCATGGGTTTTCCGATTTGCTGGAACGTTTCCGGGAGGTCATGTATGCACTTTTCACCAAGAGCTCGAATTTGACTACTAACGCCTATTTTCTAAATGATGTTGCTGCCTCGTCAGTGGTCAAGCTGGAACAGACTGCCGAACAGTTGGATTATGTGGGTGGCCAGCTCAAGGGTGCTGGGGAAAACCTGCGTGAAGCTGACACCGGGGTAGAAGAAATAGCCGGGGCCTCAACTATGGTTGCGGAACAGGCTCAAAACCTGCAGGAAACTTATTTAAAACTTTCCCAGGCGGCTGAAGCAGGGAAAGAAGAGATGCAACGCTTTGAAGAAATGGGACAATTATTAAAGGAACGGGGAGAAAGTACTGTACGTTCAGCGCGGGAACTGGAGCATATATCCCGTGACATTGGTGAAATAACTTCAACTATTATGAGTGTTTCCGAGCAGACGAATCTGTTAGCCTTAAATGCAGCCATAGAATCAGCCCGAGCCGGTGAACACGGTCGCGGCTTTGCGGTAGTAGCAGAGGAAATCCGCAAGCTGGCCGAACAAACTGCTGGTTATACCCGACAAATCAGTAGTCTGATTAGCGGGGTTCAGGGGAATATCGGTAATTTTGTAATGGAAATTGAATCTATGGGAACAGCCATTGAGGAAGAAAACCAGACTACCAGCAGGGTTATTGCCAGTATGGAGCATATTATCAGGCAAATCGTTAGTATACAGGATGCGGTTATGGATATTTCATCGGCCATGGAGGAACAGAGCGCTGCCTCCCAGGAAATCTCAGCCGTGGTAAGTACCGTAAATGATAATATGCTGTTACTAATCGGCAATTTAGACCAGATAATTAGCGATATAAACCAGCAGATGGATAACTTCTCAGCTATTGTAGACATTGCTGGCGAAACTAATAATATTTCCGAAGCTTTCCGGGATATCCTGGGACAATATCATTTACCTGATGAGGTAGTGCTGAGGCAGGTAATTGATGACCACCGTGGCTTTGTTCGTAAATATCAATTTATTGTGGAACATGACCTGTTTGCTGAGCCGGATAGTGTTCCTACCCACATGCAATGTCGTTTGGCCCGCTGGTTAAATTCAATTAAGGATGAAGAAACCCTTGCCCTTTACCAACGTGTGGCAGCTGCTCCCCACGAAGAGGTTCATGCTCTGGCCCGGCAAGCGGTTGAGCTGAATAATCAAGGACGTAAGGATGAAACCAGGGTGCGTTTGCAGGAAATGGTTGCTGCTTCTGAAAAAATTATTGCAGCCCTGGAGCAGTTAATAGCTTATAAACGTAACCAGCACCACTAAAGCAATAAGCAATAAGTCCGGGGACAGTCCCCGGACTTATTGAAATATGGCGGTGGTTCTTTCCAGGATTCCGTTCATGTAAGCCAGGAAGACGCCATAGTTGACAATGGGTACGTTTTTCTCCTGGGCTTTGCGTAACCGGGAGAGCATCTGTTTACGGTTTAACATACAGGCTCCGCAGTGGACTATTAATTTATAGCTTTCCAAATCCTCGGGATAGGAGCTGCCACTATACCAATTGATATCCAGCTTACCCCCGACCTGTTTTTCCAGCAGGCGGGGTATTTTTATGGTGCCGATATCGTCCTCCTGGCGATGATGGGTGCAGGCTTCGGCAATTAATACTTTATCTCCAGGTTTCAGATTTTCAACTGCTTTTATTCCCTCCATCATGCTTTTCAGGTCAGCCTTGTAGCGGGCAAATAGTATAGAAAATGAAGTCAGGGGAATGGAGCTATCAATCAGGGCAGATACTTCTTTAAATGCCTGGGAATCAGTAATAACCAAACGGGGAGGCTGTTTCAAGGACGCCAGGGCTGCGGGTAATTCAGTTTCCTTGACTACCAGAGCCTGGGCATTATGGTCCAATATGTCCCGGATGGTTTGCACTTGAGGTAATATGAGACGGCCTCTGGGGGCAGCGCTATCAATCGGGGTAACCAGCAGGCATAAATCCCCCGGGGATAACAGGTCTCCGATTATGCTTTCTTGAGTATAATTTGAAGGTGTATGCTGGGCAATCAGTTCCTTTAACTCCTCTATACCTTCTCCGGTTAGTGTGCTCACCGGGTGCAGGTTAAGCCCCAACTCTATTTCTAGCTCTACTATTTCCCCTGTAAATAAGTCTATCTTATTTAAAATTGCAAGTACGGGAACACCTTGCTGGTCGAAGGAGTGGAGTAAGTCTTTTTCAAAGTTGCTTATACCCAGGGCAGGGTCAATTATTAATATTGCCAAATCGGATTTTTCCAGCACCTCCCGGGTTTTCTTTACCCGCAGCTGTCCCAGAGTTCCTTCATCATCTATCCCAGCGGTATCTATTAATATACATGGCCCTAACGGTAGGATTTCCATGGATTTGTAAACCGGGTCGGTAGTAGTCCCGGCCTGTTCAGACACCAGGGCTATCTCCTGCCCGGTAATAGCGTTTATCAGGCTGGATTTACCGGCATTACGCCGCCCGAATATAGCAATATGGGGCCGATTAGCCCGAGGAGTATCATTAATGCTCATAGCCATACCTCCGTTAATATAAAAATAGGTTTTAATTCACGCGGATCGCGCAGATTATATTAGGATTTACGCGGATTCTTTATAAAATAAATCCATCCGCTATTTTCATCCTTATTTATGGCCTTAAGGCCATGGCGGTCAATAAGATAATAGACACTGAATCTAAAAATACGAGTTAATCCTTAATTATCCGCGTAATCCGCGTCTATTCCCCTTAGGCATGTTCTTCTTTCCGCTTAAAGTAATGGGGGGAATCGCCCCATTGCCATAGGGCTGGTTCGTAGCTGGCTGCCTTGATATCTTGTTGCAATGTCTCAAAAGCACTATGTTTTTTATTGGCATAAAGCATATAGTCCCGGCGGTTTTCCTCCGGGGTAAGTATAGGCATAACGATATTAGCCCCAGCTTTTAAACCCATTTTAAGGCCATCCGGGTGGATGCTTTGCAGAGCAGTGGAAGCTACCATATTAATATCGGGCATTAAAATCCGGGCCAGGGCCAGCATTCTGATAGTGGTGGCAAAAGCATCCGGGATAAATTCTTCTTGTTCACCGGCTAGGGGTGTATCGGGATGGGGAATGTAGGGTCCCATGCCCAGCATATCAATATCTTTTTCCTGGAAAAACTGCAGATCCTGTGCCAGATCCTCATAGCTTTGACCGGGAAGCCCTATCATTACTCCAGTACCTACCTGGTAGCCAATTTCCCTTAAGGCCTGCAAACACTCCAGGCGCTGGTTAAAGCTCTGATCCGGGGGATGAATTTTCTTAAAAAGTAACGGGTTGGAAGTCTCAATGCGCAATAGGTAGCGGTGAGCCCCAGCATCCCAAAGCTGCTGGTATTGCCGGTAAGATAACTCTCCCAGACTCAGGGTAATACCCAGGCCTTGCCCCTTGCTTTCGCTTAGTTTTTTAATGGTAGCTACCACATCGGCTACAAAATCAACCTCTTTGTTGGAGGATATTTGTCCTGCTTGCAGGCAAATAGACTGATAACCAGCATTATAAGCCTGCATAGCCAGGTTAATGATTTCATCCCGTTCCAGATGATAGCGCTTAATAAGTCGATTATCCCGGCGTAAACCGCAATAGTAACAGTTCTGGCTACAAATATTGGAATATTCGATCAGACCCCGAAAATAAACAGCCTTATCCCGGTTCTCCAGGCGATAACGTTCGGCCTTTTCCAGCAAGAAATCATGTACTTCCGAGTCTTCACTTTTTAGATAATCAACTATCAGGTCTTTGGAAAAACTTATCATTGGCAAAGTACTCCTTGAGAGTATTTATTATTATATTTAATTCATCTGGGCTGATTACGCCGGCATTATCAATACACAGGCCATAAATATCACTTAAGCGTACTTTAACCAGGGTGGTGCTAATCTCAGGGGTTATAGTGCCGTAAATAAATGCCCAGCGGTAACCGTAGATTCGAGCCCAGCGTATAATTAGTTCAGGATATAATTCTTTTAAAGCTTCATGGCAGGAATGAATAATATCGCCATTATTCTTATAATGCCTTTCAATAAGGGAATTTAGATTATTCATGGAAAAACCTCCTAAAAAGATCAGTATAACTTAACTGCCCCCTTACGATTTCCCTGCTGCTCAGTTGCTTGTGCCCCTATCTTTGCGGTTCCTTCCCACGCCTCACTCCTGACCCCTAACTCTAAACATCAAAATTCACAGATACGAAGTTATTAATTCGACAACTCCATTAATAACGCCTATTCCCGCACTATTACAGGAACAAATCCCTTTCTCCGGCTTCAATCCGGGCTAACATTTCCCTAACGGTCTGCTTGATACTTTCATTGGGTAGTGATTCTAGTTCCATATCAATCAAAGTCTGGCCCACCTTTTTGGTTTCATTACTGGCATAATCGAGCAAATATTCTTTAAAGGTTAAAATGGCATTGGGCATACACAGGTGATGAACCTTACCCTTTTTGGCTATGTCCATAAAGTAGTCTCCAGTTCGACCACAACGATAACCGGCGGTACAGAAAGAAGTAATAAAGCCCATGTTGGCCAATGCGCGAATAGCCTCATCCAGGCTACGGTTATCTCCCAGGATAAACTGTTGTTTACTGACATCCAGGGTATGTTTACTATAGCTGCCTACGCCAATGTTGGCATCAGCATCTAACTGAGTGCAACCTACCTTTACCACGTCATCCCTTATTTCGGCTTTTTCCCGGGCAGTTATAATCATTCCGGTGTAAGGTACCGACAGGCGAATAGCGGTAACCAGTTTCTTGAAGGTATCATCATCAATCAGATAAGGGCTGTCATTAATCCAGGGGGTATTTACAGCCGGCTGCAGGCGGGGGAAAGATATGGTATGGGGACCGACTCCGCCGAATTTATTCTCCAGGTCAATAGTGTGCAATAATAATCCCATAATTTCAAATTTCCAGTTATACAGGCCGAAAAGTGCTCCCAGGCCCACATCGTCTACTCCGGCTTCAATGCAGCGATGCAATGAATAGAGGCGCCAGAGATAATCGCGCTTCAAGGGGCCGCGGGAATGCAGGTTTTGATAGGTTTGATGATGATAGGTTTCTTGAAATACCTGATAGGTTCCGATTCCAACTTCTTGTAACAATTTAAGATCATCAACACATAAAGGAGCAGCATTTACATTTACCCGCCGGATTTCCCCATTATCAACTTTGGTACTGTATGCGGTTTGCAGGGTATCGGCAATGTAGTGAACATCTGATTTAGGATGTTCCCCATAAACCATTATGAGGCGCTTATGTCCCTTGCTTACCAGGGCTTTAATTTCTTCCTGCAGCTCTTCGGTATTTAGGCTATGACGGTGGATATCCTGGTTCTCATGGCGAAAACCACAATAAACACAATTATTTACGCAATAATTGCTGACATACAGGGGGGCAAAGGTTACTATCCGGCGTCCGTAAACTTTCTGTTTAATTTGTAATCCGGCAGTATAC
The DNA here is from genome assembly GCA_012729715.1 of Syntrophomonadaceae bacterium. Taxonomy (GTDB): domain Bacteria; phylum Bacillota; class Syntrophomonadia; order Syntrophomonadales; family Syntrophomonadaceae; genus UBA4844. The sequence continues at coordinate 9,833 of JAAYCQ010000026.1, read as the reverse complement.
ATCTCCTGCCACAGCTCTTCATCGTTGCAATTTAAAAGAGCGGCCGTTTCTTCCGGTTCCAATCGCTGCAATTCCAGGGATTTCGTCATAATTTCGCGAACTTCGGATTTGTCCGGCTTCTGCTTCTTAAACAGGGTTTCATTAATGAAATTTTCATCAAGAAAGTCCTTACCATTATTAAGGTATTTCTCAATTTCTTCTGGCTTAATAACATTTTGCACCCACTCTTTTACCGAAACACTACCCATAATATATTCCCTCCCGTTAATTTGTTAAATGACCAGATTTGCGCTCGACCGGGTAGACACATGGGTCTGCCCCTACAATTGCAGATTCCGTAATATTTAAGGCATTAGGCCGAGTTTTCGATTCGCCTCTTTATAAAACAAAAACGCTTACCCTGATACAGAGTAAGCGGTACAGGATAAGCATACGCGATTTATATCCTCACCCCTTTAACTCAGTTTTGACCTCATTATCAGGGAACGGTCTTATTTTCGTGACCTGTTAATCAGCTTTTGCCTTTTACCAGGCCTATTAAGGGCAATTAATTAAGAGGATTTAGTTAAGGCACTTTTTACTGTAACATGGGGAAGATTTCCCAGCTTGCCGGTTAAGGCCCCCAGTGCGTCAGTAGTTCCGTCAACAATTAAAGAAATTACTGAAATGTCCTTTTTCCGATAGGGAAGTCCCATTCTCCCAATAATCATATCTGCGTAATCACTTAGTATCTGATTAACTTGTGGTACCACTTCACGATTTTCAACTACTATACCGATTACCCCAATACGATTTTCACTCATCACTAAACCTCCTAACGTTATCCCCGAAAAAATAAAACCGCCAGCCCAAAAGGGACAGCGGTAACAACGCAATGTAAATATACATGCCCCTTTAAATCAGCCTCAAACCTTTTTATCAGGGTAATAACTAGATTTTTTTTAGTATATACCTAAATATTTTAAAAGGCAAGGATTATTTGATAGTGAGGTGAGGGAGACCTGGCAGCCGGGCAGACACATGGATCTTCCCCTATAATCCTAACGCTCTACGTGCTATTTATTAGAATATGCTGTTTAGCCTTATTACCGTATTATCCGCGCGGCTTAATATAATACTAAAACAAAAGAGAAATCTGTAGCCAATGAGCAGGGAAGGGACGTGTTTTTAAGTGGACTCGACCGGATTTAGGAGTTAGGGGTAGGAAGTATGGAGCAGGGAACCGGGAGCGGTTAACATAAAATGGATATAAGCATGAACAATGTCAATAGAGCAAGAATATTAAACTTATGTTAGAATGAAGTTACAAAAAGGGGGGGCGAGGAGACTTGATAAAAGCATATGAAACATTAAATCCCAATGCAGTCTTTTTACACCTGGGACAAACTATTGGGGAGGCCTCGCGCTTAATGCTGGAACGCGGTGTTAACAGGGCAGCAATCTTAAACAATAACCATGAATGTATGGGGGTTGTAAGTAAGGATTTGCTACTGGAAGCGCTGTTAAATGGGCTATCCCAGGAAACTGAGATACAGCAGATAATGGAGGCAAAATGCTATAATCTGTCCTATGACGATGAGGTCTCGCTGGAATGCAGCCGGCAGGTGAATTTTGGTGTTGTTTCGAAGGATGGCATACCTGTCGGTATTATTGAACAAGCAGATGTTTTAAAAGCGTATGCTGTAAGGGAAGAAGAGGAAAAAGCAGGGCTTAGAGCTACTCTGGATGCAGTATATACCCCGGTAATAGCTATTGATAACAATAAGGTAATTAAGATTATTAATAAATGGGCAGAAAAGGCATTGGGAATAAATGAGACGAAAGCCCTGTACGCCAATGCTGAAGAGGTTATATCTAATTCAGAAATATTGGAACTGTTAACCGGGGAGATAGTTTATCCGGATAATAAAGTAACATTGAACGGCTCCAGTTATATTCCTTATCGCAAGGATGTTCTTATTAACCAGGAACGTATAGGCCGAGTATTGGTACTAAGGGATATATCAGAAATCGAAATGCTGGTACGTGAATCTGAATATACCAGGAGCCTTAACAACGAGCTGGAAGCTATTATTGAATCATCTTTTGATGGATTATACGTAACTGATGGTCAAGCCAATACCCTCAGGATTAACAAGGGTTTTGAGCGTATAATGGGAATTACCCACGAACAATGTGTAGGGCGTAATATGGCAGAATTGGTCAAAGAGGGTGTATTCTCACGTTCCGGAACCCTGGCTGCTTTGGAAACGGGAGAAAGGGCCAGCCTTACCTTAACAGCTAGTACAGGGAAGGAGGCCCTGGTAACCAGTAACCCTATTTATGATGAAAAGGGAAATATAATTTTAGTAGTGACCAATGTACGTGATATAACCGAGCTAAATGAACTGCAGCGCAAGCTGGAACATGTTGAGGGGCTACGGGAAATGGAAATGGAAGCAGTAATAGAATCCATGTTTGATGGGCTCTATGTAACTGATGGTCGGGCTAATACCCTCAGGCTTAACAAGGGTTTTGAACGTATAATGGGGATTACCCATGAACAATGTGTAGGGCGTAATATGGCAGAATTGGTTGAAGAAGGGGTATTCTCGCGTTCCGGAACCCTGGCTGCTTTAGAGAATGGTGAACAGGTTACCCTTACCCTGACTGCTAGTACCGGCAAAGAAGCCCTGGTGACCAGTAATCCGATTTATGATGATAATGGCAATATTATAATGGTGGTAACCAATGTACGTGATATAACCGAGTTGAATAAACTGCAGCGTCGCCTGGAACGGGTGGAAGGATTGCATGAATTTTATAAGACGGAGTTACAGCAACTGAAACTGGTAAATTCACGCAACCTGGTAATGACCTCGGCCAAGATGAAGGAACTGGTAAATATGGTTATAAGGGTAGCAGCTGTGGATTCAACCGTATTAATTCAGGGTGAATCAGGTGTTGGTAAGGATTTAATTGCCGAAATAATCCATTCTAACAGCAACTGCAAAGATGGCCCTTTCATCCGGGTAAACTGTGGTGCTATTCCTGAGAATTTGCTGGAATCTGAACTTTTCGGTTATGAAGCCGGTGCCTTTACCGGGGCCAGCAAAACAGGTAAGGTGGGGTTATTTGAAGTTGCCCGGGGAGGTATACTTTTCCTGGATGAGATAGGTGAATTACCTCTTAATTTACAGGTTAAATTACTGCGCGCCCTGCAGGACAAAGAGATTATGCGGGTTGGCGGGGTTGAGCCTATTAAAGTTGAATGCAGGATAATTGCCGGCACTAATCGCAATCTTATGGAGATGATTGATAAAGGCCAGTTCCGGTTAGATTTGTATTACCGTTTAAATGTTATTCCCATAACGGTACCTCCTTTGCGGGAACGCCAGGAAGATATTCCGGTGCTTATGAATTACTTTATCAATGTTTTTAATGAAAAGTATGGAATGAAAAAACGGCTTGACAATAGTGTATATAACTGCCTGGTTGAATATAGTTGGCCAGGTAATGTTCGAGAACTGGAAAATCTAATGGAAAGGCTGCTGGTTACCAGTATAAATAACATTATTACTATTAAGGACCTTCCTGCAAATATTGAGACTGGTTCTACCCGAACAGAGGATGGTATGCGCTTGATACCCTTGCGGCAGGCGGTTGAGAATACTGAACGAGAGCTACTGGAAAATGCCTTTACCCGCTATCGTTCCAGCTATCAGGTAGCGCGGGTACTGGAGGTAAACCAGTCCACCATAGTACGCAAAGCACAAAAGTATGGGATAAAACACTAGTATCAATTTTGAATTAATAATTTTGAATTTTGAATTAACGTGGAAATGCTTACGCATTTCTCTTTATTACAAAGCAACCCTAAATTAGGTGGTATCGTCTATAATTATACAAAAGAGCCTGGTGCAGGCAGGGGACCCGCACCAGGCTGTTTCTGGTAAAGGTGTATTAAAGGGAACCGTAAAATCTAGGATGATGATTCCGCAGCAATTTTATTGGTTTTTCTCCAGATTTTCATATCTCCGGCTTCCTTAATTAATTCATCCTTGAACTTGGGATGGGCAATATTAATGAGAGCTTCGGCCCTTTCCCAGGTGCTCTTACCTTTCATGTCGGCGATACCAAATTCGGTTGCAATCATGTGGCTCGCTGTACGAGGAGAAGTAACTATAGCCCCAGGGGTAAGAATAGGTTTAATTCGGGAAACTAATCCATTCTTGCCTTCAAAAGTAGATGTCATACAGATAAAGCTTTGCCCGTTTTTGGACTTATAGGCACCTTCAACAAAGTCAAGCTGTCCACCAGTTCCGCTTATATGGCGGGGACCGACACTCTCAGAACAAACTTGTCCAAAAAGGTCTACTTCAATACAAGCATTGATGGAAACAAAATCATCAATACCTGCTACTACCACCGGGCTATTGGTATAATCAACTGAATAAGCAATAACTCCAGGATTATCATCTATAAAATCATATAATTCCCTGCTGCCCATGGCAAATGAAAATACCTGTTTGTATTTGTCAATATTCTTGCGGGCACCGGTTATCTTACCGGCTTTAGTCATTTTCACATAAGCATCAACATACATTTCGGTATGAACACCCAGGTCCTTGAGATCTGATGCGGCAATCATTGCCCCCATAGCATTGGGGATGCCGCCGATACCTAACTGGATGCAGTTTCCGTCATAGAGGCGTTCAATAATATGCTCGGCAATTTTTTGTTCAGTTTCACTGGGAGCTACATCAGGTATGGTGGGTAAAGGCATGTTACTGCTTTCTACCACATAATCAACCTGACTGATGTGGATGCATTCCTGATTGCCACCAAGGACTCTGGGCATATTAGTATTTATTTCTACAATAACATACTGAGCCTTTTCTATTGCGGCCCAGGTTGAAGGGCTTCCAGCTCCGAAGCTGAAATAGCCATGTTTATCCATCGGTGAAACGGTCATCATCGCCACGTTGGTCGGATCACAATTATATCTGGTCATAAAAGGAGCTTCATGAAATTTCATAGGAATATAGGATAATACCCCTTGATTATAGTATTTACGATCCAGGCCTCCGCAGTGCCAGGAGTTCCAATAAAAATGTTCTCCAGTGGGGTCAGCTTCATTGGTATAATGAGGCCAGGCACCAATATCGCAGCGGATTTTTACATCCCATAGTTCATCTATTCTTCTAGCCAGTGCAGCATCCAGTTCATTGGCGCCCGCAACCCCAAAAGCATATTCCACCCAATCTCCAGACTTGATTACCTTAACAGCCTCATCAGCGGTAACTAATTTCTTTTTATATTCATCAAGCCAACTCATACCTTAACCCTCCTTCTAAATTACAATTTTTTATATATAGTGCGGAGCCATTTATGAACTCCGCACTATAACACTGTTAGTTTCTATATTTACAAATAACCACTTAGCAGATTAAACAAACGCTTCTTCAGGGATGTCAATGGCGCTGGTGTCAGCGACCTTCATGGCTTTAATAGTTCCGAAGACAGCAGGAACGACATTTAGGACGTAGAACCGGGCAGTAGCTATTTTGCTCTTATAGAAATTAGCATCATAGTGGTCATCGCCTAGTTCCGCAAGTTTTTTAGCAGCTAGAAGAGCCTGATCAAGCATTAATTGACCGCAGACAATCATTGAAGCTGCATGCAGAACCCGGGTGCCGAAGAGCTGTATCAAATGGCGATTTTCGGCTCTCCAACCTTCAACCATGGCAATGATTTCCTTGTAGGTGGCGAAGGCTTCTTCCATCATGGCAAATTCATCTGCAAATTGCGCATCCTTTTTGTTAGCGATAAAGTCTTCAATTAAAGCAATCCACTGCTTCATTGGTTCGCCGCCATCCATGGTCGACTTACGACCGGTAAAGTCTTGCGCATGCATAAAGTTGGTACCTTCCCACAAGGAGTAGATTTTGCAGTCCCGGGCCAGTGAAGCCGGGGCATATTCTTCGATAAAACCATAGCCGCCGAGACACTGGATGGCTTGCTCGGTACTAATCCAGGCCATATCCGAAACATAGGCCTTACACAGCGGGATTTGAATCGTGGCCAAACCATCATAGTATTTCCTCTCGGCCGGATCGGAAGCATCGTGGGACAAATCTTGATAGAAATAGGTGCTATATAGTAATGCACGGCAGGCTTCCATGATAGCCTTCTGGAACATCAGCATACGGCGGACGTCTTCGTGCTGAATTATGGGAACACTTGGGCCCTTGGGGTCGTTCCACTTGGGGCTCTGTACCCGGATTTTACAATAATCCAGAGCTGCGTAATAAGCTGATGCAATACAGCCCTGGGCGAAAGTACCAGTATTCAGACGTTCTTCGTTCATCATCTGGAACATCTGCCTCATACCTTTGCCGCGACCGTCTACCGGTCCATCACCAATCATCCAGCCATAGCAATTGTCGTTTTCGCCAAAGGCCAGGGATGAGGTAGACGAACCATGGAGGCCCATCTTATGCTCGATACCGGTGCAAGTTACATCATTCCATGCACCTTGGGAGCCATCTTCGTTGACCCAGAATTTAGGAACAATTAAGCAGTTAATGCCTGCGGTACCTGGTTTTGCATCTGGGGTCTTGGCCAATACCAGATGAATAATATTCTCAGCCAGGTCATGATCACCGGAGGTGATAAAACACTTCTGGCCTTTAATCTTGTATAGACCTGGAGTATCGGTGGGGAAACATTTGGTGGTAACCGCACCGACATCGGAACCTGCTCCCGGTTCGGTCAGACACATGGTGCCGCCCCATTCGCCCGAGAACATCTTGGGCAGAAAACGCTCCTTCAGTTCTTCGGATGCATTATTCTGGATAACAGTGGTAGCACCCGCGGTCAGACACCAAAACATAACTATAGCGGGGGATGCACCAGACTGCATTTCCATAATGGGAGCGTACCAGGATAGCGGCATGCGGCCTTCTTCTGAACGGTTGGCGAACTGAGGACCAAGGCCGGCTTCACAAATTGTGTTGTAGGCATTCTTAAAACTGTCAGGGGTTATGACTGCCTCAGTGTCGCCGCCGACAAACTTGCAACCAGGCTCATCGGCATCTTTGTTGGCTGGGCAGAGCACATCACGGCAGATTTTGAAGGAAACATCAAGAAACCCATCAATATCGTCTATTCCGTAGTAGTCTTTGTAAGCATCGCAAGACAATAGCTTTGCCATGTCGAGCCATTCTTTAATCGCGAACTTTAGATCCCGCGTTTGATACATAAAATTTTCGTGTGCCAAAACAATCCCTCCTAGTTTTATTCATTCTTCAAGTTTAGCTGGGACAATCTACATTTTTTCAAATATCATGGCAGCTCCCATGCCGCCGCCTATGCACAAGGTTGCCAAGCCCTTCTTGCCGGTGAGATCACGTTTTTCCATTTCATAAAGCAGAGTTGTTATTATTCTGGCACCAGAACAACCAATAGGATGACCTATAGCTATAGCACCACCATTAACGTTTACGATATCCATCTTATCGGCAAATCCTACATCACGAGCTACAGCTATGGATTGAGCGGCAAAGGCTTCATTGGCTTCGATCAAAGACATATCATCTATGGTCAAGCCAGCTTTTTCCAATGCTTTGCGGGATGCCGGTATGGGACCTAAGCCCATAACGCTGGGATCTACACCACCAGAGGCGTAGCTTACTATTTTAGCCATAGGCTTGATGCCCAGTTCATCGGCTTTTTCTTTAGACATTACGATCATAGCAGCAGCACCGTCGTTTATACCGGAAGCATTACCAGCGGTTACACTGCCATCTTTCTTAAAGGCAGGTTTTAGTCCAGCCATTTTTTCCAGGGTGGTCTGACGGGGATGCTCATCGGTGTCAAATACCTTTTCGCCTTTTTTGGTTTTAATTACTACCGGTACTATTTCATCTTTAAATCTTCCGGAAGCAATAGCTGCAGCAGCTCTTTCCTGACTGCGGAAACCAAATTCATCCTGCTCTTCCCGGGTAATGCCATATTGTTCGTTGATGTTCTCAGCGGTAATTCCCATATGATAACCATTAAAGATTTCCCACAGGCCGTCATGAACCATCATGTCGACAATTTCGCCTTTATACATATTCATTCTGGAGCCCCAGCGCTCATTGGGCAGGGCATAGGGTGCATTACTCATGACTTCCATACCACCGGCCATTACTATGTCATTATCTCCTGCCAGTATGGTCTGAGCTGCCAGACTAACGGCCCTCATTCCCGATGCGCATACTTTGTTAATAGTAAAGGCGGTAGTTTCTTTGGGAATACCGGCATGAATCATGCTCTGCCGGGCAACGTTCTGACCTCTTCCTCCCTGTAATACACAACCAAATATTACTTCATCGATCAGTTCCGGGTTAATACCTGCTCTTTTTATACTTTCTTTCATTACCAGAGCACCCAAATCTACTGTTTTAACATCTTTAAGGGCTCCACCAAATGTACCTACCGGTGTACGGCACACACCCGCAACAACAACTTCTCTACTCATACAATTCTCACATTCCTTTCTGAACTTAATAATATTTAACTATATTTCTAGTTATAATCAAAAAATCCTTTTCCAGTCTTTCTACCCAGATGGCCAGCTCTTACTTTACTCTTAAAGGACAGCGCCGGACGATATTTGGAATCACCGAACTCGTTCCAGAAGTAGGTCATGATCATCAAACATACGTCAATACCAATTAAATCAGCCAGAGCCAACGGACCCATAGGCATATTGGCACCAAGTTTCATGGCCTTGTCAATTTCCTCGGCAGAAGCTACACCTTCCTGATAAAGTGTAGCGGCTTCATTTATATACGGAACCAATATACGGTTTACGATAAATCCGGGAGACTCTTTCATCGGCACTGGTTCTTTGCCTATTTTAAGGCTCAAGTCTACAACAACATCGATAACCTCCTGGGAAGTCTCGGAACCAGGAATTACTTCAACCAATTTCATAGCCGGTACCGGGTTAAAGAAGTGCATGCCGACAACTTTTTCGGGGCGACCGGTTGCTGTGGCAATTTCAGTGATACTCAGTGCGGAAGTATTAGTGGCCAGGATAGCATCGGCACCGACAATGCCAGTCAGCTCGGTCAGAACTTTTTTCTTAATATCAATGTTTTCAATAATAGCTTCGATAACAATATCGCAATCGCTGAAAACATTATTATCGGTGGCGGTAGACAGTAAGCCTTTATATTTTTCTACATCTTCAGCAGATTTTTTTCCTTTGGAAACTGCCTTATCCCAGTTCTTTAAAACTCCATTAAAGCCACGAGTGACAAAATCTTCGGCTACATCAACTAAAACAACTGTGTATCCTGCTTCTACGCATACCTGGGCGATACCAGCTCCCATGGTTCCTGCTCCTAAAACTCCAACTTTATTAATAGCCAATTTATTCCTACCTCCCTTTAATCTATTTACCAGTAAACTTAGGAGAACGTTTTTCTATAAAAGCACCCATTCCCTCTTTTTGGTCCTCAGTACTAAAACACAGACCAAACAGGTCTGCTTCAATAGTCATAGCCCGGTCTATATCGGTTTGTAATCCTTCGTTGGCGGCAACCTTGGAAAAACGCACAGCCAGTTTACCCTTGCTAATAATCCTGCCGGCAATACCCTTCACAACATCCATTAACTCCTCCGGTGCCACTACGTTGTTTACCAGGCCAATACGCAGTGCTTCCGAGGCATCGATTACGTCGGCTGTATATAACATTTGCCTGGCCATACCGGATCCTACCAGGCGGGGTAAACGCTGAGTACCCCCAAACCCCGGGGTTATTCCCAGTCCAACTTCAGGTTGTCCAAACTTGGCTTTG
>JAAYCQ010000188.1 GCA_012729715.1 Syntrophomonadaceae bacterium | reverse complement strand
TTACGGTCCGTAAAATCATTAAAAGCCTGCATCCATTCCGGGTTATTTTCCATGAATTCGACCAGCAGCATGATTTTTCCTATAGTTTCGGGACTAATATAATGCTCTATCTTTTCAGTTTCCTCTAGCAACTGTTCTTTAACCCCAATAATACCTAAAAAGCGCTCCAGGGTCTCATGCCTTTTTAATAAATACTGTCCATGTTCACGCCCCTTTTTGGTAAGTTCTATCACCCCATATTTTTCAAACTGAAGGTAACCCATGTCCGCCAGCTTCTGAACCATTTTACTGGCCGAAGGAGGCTGTACATTAAGGGCTGTTGCCAGGTCGCCCATACGAGTATATCCTTTCTCCTGGGTGAGGCGATAAATCATCTCCAGGTAGTCTTCCATGCTCGCCGTAATAGCTTTAGTTTCCTGTTGTTTTATTTGATAACCACGAACGGTACGAAACTCGCGCCCCTGTTCTTTCATAAATATCTCCTCCCGGCGTACGGACGAAGTTGTTTCAATAAATGTTTTCTCTAAGACATATCTATGAAGAAGAATGTCTTTCCATTACTTGCGTACAGCCAATACACAGGATCTTACGGGTAGTAACGCGTTTGAAGGCTTAAGCATAAGGATAAGGATGGAATTTAACAATAAATTAGTAGCCTTAGGAAGGTAACTCCATCAGTAGTTTTTAAGCTATCTTGACAGCCCCATTACATTCATTAAAATCTTAATAAGAGGTGATATTAGATGGAGAAACGTAACCTGTTGGAGAATTCTGCCTCCTTTCTGGCTAGAAAATCGGGGCAGATGCTTAATATAGGTAAGCTTAAACTGAGTATTGCCAATCTGGAAAATGAGATGTATAACCTTAAGGCTGAACTGGGAGATGTAGTTTATCAGGCTTACCAGGAAGGTAGCGATGGTAGTGTAAGAATCGATGAAATCTGTGTGGATTTAGCTGCAAAAAATGAACAACTGCAGGATATGAAGAAACAAGTGGAGGAACTGCAGGAGAAATAGGAAAGCCAAAAAGACCTTGATGAAAGGAGCTAAGAATATGAAAAAAACCTGGATTATTACAATAGTTGTAGTACTGCTGGCTGGATTTCTTTTAGGAGGTAGTATTGTAGCTGAAAACGCCGGAATTCCGTTATTATCCGGTCTGCTGGGTACAGGAGTAAGTGAGCCGGTTCAAAACGTAGAGCTGCCTAATACTGCCAGTGCTACTGCAGCCCTACCTATGGGGGTAGCAGATATTGCAGAAAAGGCAGGCCCGGCAGTAGTTAATGTTGAGGCCAGGATTAAGGTAAGTACCGGTATGTCAGATCCCTTTATGAATGACCCCTTTTTCCGCGAATTTTTTGGTAGAAGCATGCCCATCTATCCCGAATCCCGTTATGAAAAGGGCATTGGCACCGGTTTTATTATTTCGGCTGATGGCTACATTATTACCAATCAACACGTTATAAATAATGCTGAGCAGATTACGGTTAAGCTAACGGGTAAGAAACAGAGCCTCCCAGCCCGGGTAGTTGGCCAGGACTATGAATTAGATTTGGCAGTATTAAAAATTGAAGGAGAAGGATATCCTACTGTACCCATGGGTGATTCAGACAAAATGAGAGTAGGAGACTGGGTAGTAGCCATTGGTCAACCCTATGGCCTGGATCATACGGTAACTACCGGGGTAGTTTCAGCCAAGGGGCGCCCGGTAACTATCCAGGACCGCAATTATAAAAACCTGATACAGACCGATGCGGCCATTAACCCCGGCAACAGCGGCGGACCCCTACTTAATATGCGGGGGCAGGTAATTGCCATTAATACTGCAGTTAATGCCCAGGCTCAGGGAATTGGTTTTGCTATTCCTATTAATACTGCCAAAGGTGTATTACAGGATTTAATGAACGGGCAAAAAGTCGTCCGTCCCTATATGGGTATCCGCATGCTGGATCTGGATGAAGAGGTATGTGCTGAACTGCGCCTGCCGGCAGATACCCAGGGGGCAGTAATAGTAGAAGTAGTTGCTGGCAGCCCTGCGGCTCGGGGTGGTCTGCGCTCTATGGATGTTATTCAAAAATTGGATGGAAAAGCGGTTACTTCAGGGAGTGATGTACAGGCTGCGGTAGAACGTAAAAAGGTAGGAGAAAAGCTAAGCGTGGACGTACTCAGGCAGGGTAAAAAGCTTTCCCTGAATCTGACCCTGGCAGCCAAACCGTAAGCAATATGTCCAGGGACAGTCCCCGGACATATTGACGGCTAATCGTTTACGAACACTTCAATAACTGCGGGAATTACTTCCGCAGCTACCTGGGGGTTGGAACCACCGGAGAGTACAAATAGTATCGGCTTTCCCGTTGCGAAGGTTTTTATTTTTTTAGCAAAATCCTGGTAGCCCCTGGTACTAAGATAAAAATCCCCATAGTCCTGACCATGCCCATCATGGCCGAAAATGACAATTAAGAACTCATAATCCCAGTTTTGCTCCAGGTTTTCGTCCACTGCCGCTAAAAAAGTACGGTCATCAGCTCCATCTATAAAAATACCGTAATTCTGCCTCTTATGGTCGGCGTAGTTGTATTCTTCATCAGCATGAAAATTGATATGAATGATGCTCGTTTCATTTGCCAGGATATCACGGGTACCATCTCCGGAATGAGGGTCAATATCAATAATCATAATCTTTTCTACTCCCAAAGTTTGCAATCGCTTTACTGCCATGGCCACATCATTGTAATAACAAAAACCCCAGGTGTAGTTATAACCGGCATGGTGACCGGCACTACCAACAAAGCAAAAGGCAAACTCCAATTCCCCCTGGGATAGCTTTTCAGCGGCTTGAATTACTCCCGCGGCTGATAGCAATGCTACCTCATGGTAAGGAGTAGCTTTTACCCGGTTAATGAGATCGTTATGGTGAGTTTGCTTCAGCAATTCTTCTGTTTGCTGGGTTATAACCGGGGTAAAGACCTCTATTTTACCTGCTTTAATTAGACCCTGAAGAGCCTCGAAACCGGGTTTTACCCGGTGTTTTAAAGTTGTATAACCCTTATCTGCAAAATCAGGATGATAGTAAACTCCGGTTTTCATAAATATCCCTCAATCTAATAATCACGTATCTTTAAAGATACAAATCA
>JAAYCQ010000187.1 GCA_012729715.1 Syntrophomonadaceae bacterium | reverse complement strand
TTTCTCTTTATTTTTGAAACTAAAAAAATCCGCGTAAATCCTAATATAATCCGCGCGATCCGCGTGAAATAAAATTCAGATTTAAGAATTAAGGTTCAGGAGGAGAATAAATGGACTTAAAAGGTAAAGTACACAAATTCGGTGATGACGTTAATACCGACTATATAATCTCCGGGCGGCATAAATTTAAGACTCTGGATATGAAAGAACTGGCCAAACATGTAATGGAGGATTTGGATCCGGATTTTTACTCCAAGGTCAATAAGGGCGACTTTATTGTTGGAGGGCGCAATTTTGGCTGCGGCTCTTCCCGGGAGCAGGCACCATTGGCCATTATTAATGCAGACATCAGCGCTGTAGTAGCTAAATCTTTTGCTCGCATATTTTATCGTAATTGTATAAATACAGGTTTGCCGGTAATTGAATGTGATACTGACCAGATTGATGAAGGCGATGAACTGGAAATTAACCTGGAGGCCGGAGTACTGCATAATCGGACCAAAAACATAGATATTAAGATTGCACCACTCCCCGGAGTAATGCTGCAGATTCTTTCCGAAGGCGGCCTGGTCGAACACTTCAAAAAATATGGCACCTTTAACTTCGATTAAATAGTGTCGGTTACGAAGTATTCTTGTAAATGATGCTGAATTCATTACTAGAGTAATTGTTTAGAGTGAGGGGTAAGGGGTTAGGCGTAAGGGTTGTGGGGCTTAGCCCATATATCTGCCCTGAATTATGATTACCAATAAGGCGAACCACAGAACAATGATGTGTAGGGAACGGCCCCTGTGCCGTTCCGTCATGGGTTAGAAACAAACAGTTTTTAAGGAGGAAGTTTTTAATGCAGGGAGAAAAAATTACGGTTTGGGACGGAGTGTTGCAGGTTCCCGACCATCCCATAATTCCTTTTATAGAGGGCGATGGCACCGGACCTGATATATGGGCAGCAGCCTCCCGGGTTTTAGATGCTGCCGTAGATAAAGCTTATAAGGGACAAAAATCAATAGTATGGAAAGAAGTTTATGCCGGGGAAAAAGCATTTAACCAGACAGGAGAGTGGCTTCCCCAGGAAACTATAGATACCATTCGTGAATATATAATTGCCATTAAAGGGCCTCTGACCACACCAATTGGTGGGGGAATACGTTCGCTGAATGTAGCCTTACGCCAGGAACTGGATTTATATACCTGCCTGCGCCCGGTACGTTATTTTAATGGAGTGCCTTCACCGGTAAAACGCCCGGAACTTGTGGATATGGTTATTTTCCGGGAAAACACCGAGGATATATATGCCGGCATTGAATATTCTCGTGATTCCCAGGAGGTCAAAAAACTGCTTCAGTTTTTACAGGAAGAACTGGGGGTAACTAAAATACGGTTCCCGGAGACCTCAGGAATTGGTATTAAACCAGTATCGGAAGAAGGCAGTAAACGATTAGTTCGTGCAGCTATAATATTTGCCCTGGAAAATGGGCGCAAAAGTGTTACCCTGGTTCACAAGGGCAATATAATGAAATTCACGGAAGGTGCGTTTAAGAACTGGGGTTATGAAGTGGCTGAAAATGAGTTTGGTAATCATGTATTCACCTGGGAACAATATGACCGCATCAAGGAAAAAGAAGGTGAGAAGGCTGCTGACGCAGCCCAACAGCAGGCGGAAGCTGAAGGCCGGATAATTATTAAGGATGCCATTGCCGATATATTCTTACAACAGATATTAACCCGCCCGGCCGAGTTTGATGTAGTAGCTACTCTCAATCTTAATGGTGACTATATATCTGATGCCCTGGCAGCACAGGTGGGGGGTATTGGCATAGCTCCAGGGGCCAATATAAACTACCTTACCGGACATGCCATATTTGAAGCTACTCACGGTACCGCCCCCAAGTATGCGGGCTTGGATAAAGTAAATCCATCTTCAGTAATTTTGTCGGGAGAAATGATGTTACGCCATCTAAAATGGGATGAAGCTGCTGACCTTATTATTAAAGCTATGGAAAAGACTATTGCCAGCAAGATTGTAACCTATGATTTTGCCCGGCTTATGGAAGGTGCTACCAAAGTTAAATGTTCAGAGTTTGCCAGTGAATTGATTAAGAACATGTAAGCGCTGGCCAGGGGGAGAGGGGTATAAATGAAAATTCTTGATTTGTATGGCAGGGAAAAGCCGGTCCTTTCTCTGGAAATATTTCCTCCCCGGGTGGACTACCCGTTGGAAACAATATTTGAGACCCTTGATCACTTGCAGACTCTTAACCCCGGGTATATCAGTGTCACCTACGGCGCCGGAGGAAGCAACCGGGCTCGGACCGTTGAAATAGCTGCCCGGATAAAGAGGGAATACGGAATCGAATCCCTGGCTCACCTGACCTGTGTTCGTCATACCCAGGCCGAAGTTGACCAAATTTTAGACCAGCTGGCAGAAGAGGGGATACGTAACATCCTGGCTTTAAGGGGTGACCTTCCGGAGGATGACCCCGATTTTGACCCCAGTCAACAGGATTATGGTTTTGCCTATGAGTTAATTAATGACATTTGCAAAAAAGCGGATTTTGGCGTGGCAGCTGCGGCGTATCCAGCAGGCCATCCTGAATGTCCCCGTTTAAAAGATGATTTATGTAATCTCAAACATAAGGTTGACTGTGGGGTTGATTTCCTCATTACCCAGCTTTTCTTTGATAATCGCATATACTATGATTTCATCGACAAAGCTCTGGCTATTAAAATTGATTGTCCGGTAGTGCCGGGAATAATGCCGGTACTGAATGCCCGGTCAATTCGCAGGACTATCTACCTTTGCGGTGCTTCTATCCCCGGTCCGCTGTTACAATTGGTCGATAAATATGAACACGATGCTGATAGTATGGAAAAAGCAGGTATAGAATATGCCAGTATGCAGGTAGACGATCTACTTACCAGTGGGGTACCTGGAATTCATCTTTATACTATGAACAAACACCGCCAGATAATAGAGATAGTAAATAACGTGGGATTAGTAAAATAATAGGCGCCGTAACCAGATTGTTTTATGTAGGGAACGGCCCCCGTGCCGTTCCGTCATGATGGTGTAATACCCGTAAGGTGAAACCGTGGAACAGACATGTGTAGGGAACGGCCCCTGTGCCGTTCCGTTTTAGCAAAAGGCTATGCCCAGCGTACCGGGACCGGTATGGGCACCGATAACTGGTCCAGCCTCACTGATAAGTGCGGTGATACCATATTGTTCCTGCAAATCCTGCTGCAGTTTCGATGCTTCTTCTTCGGCTTGAACGTGAATAACTGCCAGTCGCTTAATCCACGATTTATTCTTCTCCACTTGCTGCTTCATGAGCTTAACCGCGCGGGAGGAAGTGCGAACCTTGTCAAACAGCTCCAGTTTTCCTTCTCTCACAGTTAAAACTGGTTTTAATTGCAATAGATTGCCTATTAGACCGCTACTTTTACTGAGCCTGCCTCCTCGTACCAGATATTCCAGATTATCAACTATAAAATATATTTCCTGCTGTATTGTTATTCTTTCTACTTCTTCTATAACTTCAGACATAGTCCGTCCCTGGGCAAACATCTTGCCCGCTTTTAGCAATTGAAATCCCATACCCATAGAAGACGAACGAGAGTCTATAATATGAATATTT
This sequence comes from Syntrophomonadaceae bacterium, assembly GCA_012729715.1. Taxonomy (GTDB): domain Bacteria; phylum Bacillota; class Syntrophomonadia; order Syntrophomonadales; family Syntrophomonadaceae; genus UBA4844. Next base: position 4,266 of record JAAYCQ010000187.1, on the reverse strand, counting down.
TTCTGACGCTCAGTTTCAAGCATATTTCGAGCCATAAGGGCTGATTGCATTGTTCCCGAGAGTTCAGCCGAAATTAAAATTACCAGGGCTTCATCATCAGGAGTCAGACGCTGAAATACCTCCAGAAATTCCCCTGCAGATGGTTGGGATGTAGTAGGAAACATTTTGCTGGATTTAAAAATATTATAAAACTCTGCGTGGCTAATATCCCGGCCTTCTTTGTAGGATTTTCCTTCCAAGTGAAGGTTTAAAGGTATTATAATAATGCCATAGTCACTGATCAAATTTTCGGGTAAATATGAAGTGCTATCACTAATAAGTATGGTGGACATAAAAAACCTCCGTAGTCAAAATATTCAGACAATTTTCTCACTCAGCTTATCTAATCTTAGTATATGGTGTCAAGGAGGAAATAAACCAAAAGCAAATAGATGTTCAAGCTTGCCAGGGAGTGAAAGGTTGGGAGCGAGGAGTAGGGAGTTAAGCGTAAGGCGGGGCATGTAACCTGTAAGGGTGAACCCATGCGTTACAGCTTAAAAGGTGTAGGGGCGAACCCGTGTGTTCGCCCGCGGGTAGGCAGTTAATTAACTGATAAGGGTGAGATACCCCGGCTGTTTAGACACATGGGTTAAGTCCCATGCCAATATGTTTGGGGAGGGATGCCAGATGGCAGAGACTAAAGTTGTTAGAATACCTTTACGCTTTGCTAATAGCTATTTGGTAATTGGAGAAAAAACCATAATAGTTGACAGTGGTGATCCGGGATTTAGCAAAGGGATTCTGAAGGCTATGGAAAAAAACGAGGTCAAGAAAAGTGACATTAGCCTGATATTTATAACTCATGGCCATGTTGACCATTATGGCAGTGTGTTCGAATTAAGGAGAAAAATAGATGCGCCCGTAGCTATCCATCGTTTGGATGCTCCTTATTTCAACCAGGGTATACAAGCTCCACTTTATCCGCTTAATTCGATAGCTGGTGCAATTAAACTAGTCGGCCAGCACCTTAAGGTCAAAAAACGCTATGGTATCGAAGCTGATATAGTGTTCAAGGAGAAGTTGGAATTGCAGAAATTTGGGGTCCAGGGCCTTGTACTGCCTACTCCCGGGCATACCCTGGGCTCGGCTTCGCTATTTTTGCCGGATGGCCGGGCTGTTACCGGTGATTTGATTGTTCGGCAATACTTGTTTACAGGAAAACCTCGCTGTGCCCCTTTTTTACATGACCACAGTAAATTTATCAAGAGCATGAACATATTAAAAGGCCGGGGAGTTAAGACTATCTACCCCGGCCACGGTGCCCCCATCAATACCAGTGATATCAGAATTAAGAATTAACCCCAGTTGTACTGGGTTCAGTGGTCGACCGGGCAGACACACGGGTCTGCCCCTACAAAAAACCGGGTAATCCGCGTCTATTGGTTACTTCCCTTTAAATTGGGGTCTTCTTTTTTCCAGGAAGGCTTGGATACCTTCACGGAAGTCCTCGGAATTCCAGCACATTACCTGAGCCCCTGATTCCAGTGAGGCTACCGTATCAAGGTCCTTGTCGGTACAGGCCCGCAGTATCTGTTTCATATATTTTAAGGTAATAGGTGGTCCGGCAGCTATTTGCTCGGCCAGTTTATTTACCTCATCGATTAAGGTATCATGAGGGACTACCCGGTTGAATATTCCTGCTTGCAGGCACTCTTCTGCATTTAGTATTTTACCGGTGTATAATATTTCGGCAGCACGATGATGCCCCAGTTTATTAAAGAGGAAATAAGAGGTACCTCCATCAGGGACAAAAGCTATATTTACAAAGTTGGCAGCAAATTTGGCCTTTTCCGAGGCAATAACTATATCACAGGCCAGGGTACAGCCGGTGGCTGCTCCTGCTGCTACTCCGTTCAGGGCTGCAATTACCGGTTTGGGAAAATTATAAATAGTTTTAAGCATAAGGGCAGAACGGTCAAATATATAACGAGCATCAAAACTACTTTTCATGGTAGCCAGCATGCCGGCATCACCCCCGGCGGAAAAGGACTTGCCGGCTCCGGTTAGTACCAGCACCCGCACCGCATCATTTTCTTCCGCTAATTTGCAGGCACCTAGCACTTCGCCTATTTGAGTATCATTAAAGGAATTAAATGATTCAGGTCGGTTTAAGGTGATAGTTGCTACTCCATTTTCCCCAACATCGAACAAAACAGTATTAAACTCCAAAACAAAACCCCCCTTAAAATATCTCTTCTTAAACACTGCTACAAATAGTAATTTTACCTAATTATAAACTCAAATAGAAGTTATTGTCGACCAGATATCTTAACCCACCTGGCTATTAGCTTCTTTATGCAGCTGATATAATTGCTCCAGACGGCTATTTACCAGGGAAAAAGACTCCTCCCGGGCTGCTGCCTCAATCGCTGCCGCACTGTCGGAAATCTGCCGGAAACCATACATTCCTGCTGTACCTTTAATATCATGACTGATGCTCTTTATGGCTTCTAAATTACGGTTGGCAAAAGCTAAACCGAGGCTATCGATCATTTCATCAAGCTGGGCCATAAAATCGGGTAACAGTTCGTTTATAAAACTGTTAAGATCGGGGTTTGGATTATGGCCTACACCCCGGAAATGGTTTCTTATCTCCTGAGCTAATTCTTCGGCTTTAAAAGGCTTGGCTATATATGATGTACAACCACTGGCCAAACATTTTTCACGATCACCGGTCATAGCATGGGCAGTCATAGCGATAATGGGAATGTTTTGTAGTTTTTCATATTGACGAATCATACGGGTTGCTTCATAGCCGTCCATAACTGGCATTTGCATATCCATCAGGATAATATCGAAATGCATTTCCTGTAGAAGCCTTAGACATTCTAGCCCGTTGTTGGCCAGGGTTATCTCAAAACCGTAGTTTACTAACATTTGCGATACAATTTTTTGATTAAGACCGTTGTCTTCTACCAGCAAAACCCGAATAGGAGCAAAATCTGTTAGGAGCTTGTCCTCGTAATTATTATTAAAACCGGGTGTAGTGTTTTGATTAACTTCCAGGTCGGAGATTACCTCCAGAGGGATTTTTATATAGAAAGTGCTACCCAAGCCTTCCTGACTCTTTACATCGATATCCCCCTGCATTAGATCCACAAGTTTTTTGGAGATAAACAATCCCAGTCCGGTACCCCCGTACTGGCGGGAGGTGGAGTTATCTACCTGGGTGAAAGGGGTGAAAATGTTTTCTGTCTCATAATCAGGAATACCAATTCCGGTATCGGATATGGCCAATGAGAGCCAGGGAACTGCAGCCACTTCCTCTATGTTGGCAGTAAAAGTTATATAGCCCCGATTAGTAAACTTAACTGCATTATAAAAAATGTTAATTAATACCTGGCGTAGTTTGGCTTCATCTATTTTGACCATTGCGGGGATATCAGGAGAAATATCTAGTTTGATGGATAAACCTTTTTCTTTTAACATTGGTTCTACAATATTAACCAGTCGGGTGAAAAGGTCAGGAAGGTTGCAGGCCTTGGGATATAGTTCCATCATGCCCAATTCCAGCTTGGACATATCCAGGATGCCGTTAATAATGTTTAACAGTTGCTCACCACATTCGCGTATAATTTCTATGTTCTCATACTCCTGATCAGCAAGTTTACTCTCGGCCAACAGGTCTACTGCTCCCATTATGCCAATCATGGGGGTGCGAATTTCGTGGCTCATATTAGCTAGAAATTGGTTTTTAGCCATATTGGCAACTTGAGCCTGCTCCCGGGCCTCCATTAATTCCTGGTGCATCTTATTTGATGCAGTTAAGGCCCGTTCCATTTGTATTCTTTCACTTACATCCCAACTGCTAATTACAATTTGGCTAATATGACCTTTTCTATATATAGGAATAGCTACGTGTTCCAGGTATACTGGTGAACCGTCTTCTCTCCTTGTTCGTATTACTCCTGATAAAGTTCTCAGGTTACGAAAATCATCAAAAGGCCGATTTTCGTTATTAAAAAGCAGTTGGGTCAGCAAGTTGCTCTTTAAGGCTTCTTTCGGGGTGTAACCTAGTATGTTCTCCAGGGTCTGGTTGACAAAAACAAAGCGGTTTTCTCCGGGGTCAAATATGGATACTATTTCCCGTATGTTTTTCAAATTGAGACTTTTGCAAATTAATTAGCTTAGAAATAATGGCATTTTCAGAGAGTAAAAGAAGGACTTCACCCCCATTTTTGCCGAATTTATTAGTGACAAAACAAACCAAGCAAAAACGAAAGGAGA
>JAAYCQ010000186.1 GCA_012729715.1 Syntrophomonadaceae bacterium | reverse complement strand
TCTTCCTCCTCTGCTATGATAAAAGCTGTTTTATTTCCAGCTCTATCATAGCGGTTTTGGAGGATTGTGGTAAATACTGTTCATTCTTATTTGTTGTTTTCTGTCCATTTTAGTTTAGCGGTTACACTGATATGCAGGCGCAATTTATGGCTTATTTATGCTGTGCTGAAGGTAGCAGTATAATTACTGAATCCGTATTTGAAAATCGTTATATGCATGTTGCTGAGCTAAGCAGGATGGGAGCAAAAATAAAAGCTGAAGACAGAACTGCCATAATAAAAGGAGTAAATGAGTTAAGCGGAGCCAAAGTAAAGGCCACCGATCTTAGGGCCGGAGCAGCTCTATTAATAGCAGCCTTAACAGCGAGAGGAACTAGCATAATTAGCAATAGTGAACATATTGATCGGGGATACGAGAATATAGTTGAGAGATTAAACCATTTAGGTGCAGATATTTCAATTAAAAGCTGACGAAATAATAACATTAATAAATCTGCCTTGTCATATAGATAAAATATGAAAAATAGAAAAACAAAGTTATTTACAATAGCCATAATTACAACGGTATTAATATTAATACCGATTTTTTTTATGCATAAAAATAAAACTTCCGAACCTCAAATTATTTACAAAGAACCTTACGTAAAACTTTATTTACATCAAGAAAACAAAACTATTAAATTACTGTTGGAAGAATATATTATTGGTACCGCAGCGGCAGAAATGCCGGCCTCATTTGAGATGGAAGCCCTGAAGGCACAGGCAGTCTGTGCCAGAACTTATGCCTTTCGCAAGCTTCTGGAGGATAAGAAATATCCTGGAGGGGCTAGCCTTTCCGATGACATTAATTCCTGCCAGGCTTATATAAGCCAGGAAGAATTCTACCGGCGCCACCCCGGGTATAAACACTTATATAAAAAAGTGAGGGAGGCAGTAGAGCAAACCCAGGGAGAGATTATGATTTACCATAACGAACCTATAGATGCCCTCTATCATTCTACCTGTGGGGGACGAACCGAAAGCGCCGTAAATGTTTGGGGAACTGACGTACCTTATCTGCGTTCGGTAAAATGCTGTTATTGCAAAGAATCTCACCATTATGAAAGTGTACAGGTATTCTCGGTACAGGATTTTACAAACTCGCTGGGGGTAAACAATAACTGTCGGCCCCAGGTTCAGATTAGCGAAAACACCCCCAATGGTCGGGTTAAAAAGATAAATATAAATAATAGAGAGTTATCAGGGGAAAAACTACGCCATGTTTTGGGATTACCTTCCACCTGGTGTGTTTTTAATATAAATGAAAGCCGGGTAGAAATTAAAAGCCGGGGCTATGGCCATGGCCTGGGGTTATGCCAGTATGGAGCCAATGGCATGGCCCTCGAAGGGAAAAGTTACCACCAAATCCTTAAGCACTACTACAAAGATATAGAATTCAGCCAGCTTAAATATTAATAAACCACCTTCCCTCTGAATATAGATTTATATAAACAATGCGGGGGAGGGTGAGGATTGCAAAACTATATTAGAAAAAGGGCAGTAAAGGTTGCCCAGCATATATTGAACACATCTGATACGGTAAGGCAGACAGCCCAAGTATTCGGTATCAGCAAAAGTACTGTTCACAAGGATGTGGCCGAGAGGCTGCCCAGAATTGATGAGCAATTAGCAGAGGAAGTAAAATCGATTCTGGAAAAAAATAAAGCGGAAAGACATATAAGAGGAGGGGAAGCAACCCGCCAGAAATACGCCGCCTATCAACAGGTAGAATCGATTGCAAATAATATTGGCTCTTAAGAAAATTATACACTTTAGTTAAGCTTAAGGTATAATTAATAAGAGCCAAAAGGTAAAATTAGGTTATAGCTTAAATACTGTTTAGGGGGCCTAAGGAGGATGTGTTTTGCTTTTGGGGAAGATATAGGCATAGATCTGGGAACAGCCAGTGTAATAGTCTTTAGGAAGGGCAGCGGAATTGTCTTACATGAACCATCGGTAGTAGCTATAGATAAGAATACCAATAAAATTATAGCCGTAGGGGAAGAAGCCCGGCAAATGCTGGGCCGGACACCAGGCAATATAGTGGCTATTCGTCCCTTAAAAGAAGGAGTCATAGCAGACTATGATACTACTGAAAAGATGCTAAGCTATTTTATAAGAAGAATTATGGGTAACAAATTATTTTTTAAACCTCGTGTTATAGTGTGTATACCCACCGGTGCAACAGATGTAGAAGAAAGGGCAGTGCGCCAGGCAACCATAGCATCAGGTGCCCGACAGGCCTATATCATTGAAGAACCTCTCGCTGCCGCCCTGGGTGCAGGTATAAATATTTCCGAGGCTACCGGTAATATGGTGGTAGATGTTGGCGGCGGTACCTCTGATATTGCAGTCCTTTCCCTGGGAGGACTAGTTTGCAATGATTCGTTACGAATCGGAGGGGACAAGTTCGATGAAGCTATAATACGCTATGTCCGCCGGATATATAATTTAATGATAGGTGATCGTACGGCTGAAGAAATAAAAATAAGGGTAGGTACGGCTTACGTTACCGATGATAATCGTAACCGCTCTATGGAGGTAAGGGGACGCGACCTTTTAACTGGTTTACCGAAAACTATTACCATTACTTCGGCGGAAAGTTGGGAAGCCCTGCATGAACCGGTGGAAGCCGTAATTGAGGGAGTAAAGAAAGTCCTGGAAGTTACCCCTCCCGAGCTGGCCGCTGATATTGTTAACAACGGCATAGTTATGACTGGCGGAGGATCACTTCTCGATGGTTTGGATATACTTTTATCCAAAGAAACTAACTTACCGGTTCATATAGCCGAGGAGGCCATATGCTGTGTTGCTATAGGGACTGGCAAGGCCCTTAACGAAATGTCGGTTATAAGCCGCACCCGCAACAAAGGTGCCCGGCGGGTATTATAAATTAAAGAATTCCTTCAAGAAAAACGATATATATAATATAATTTTGAATTCTTAATTTTGAATTTTGAATTATGGTGGAAATACTTTGTATTTCTCTCTTATTTTATGCTTTTTAATCTATGCCTATTTTGCATTATCGAATTTTGGGGGAGTTAATTTGATTAAAGGCTTATATACGGCCGGTGCAGGAATGATGCTGCAAATGGCTCGGCAGGATGTGGTGGCCAATAACCTGGCCAATGTTAACACTGGTGGCTATAAAAAGCAGACAGCAGTTGCGCAGGCTTTTCCGAATATGCTCATGAGCCGCCTAGGTGAAATTGAAAAGAATATCGAAGGTGAATACCAACCAGTACCGATTAAGCTAATCGGAGGAGTGGGAACCGGGGCAGCAATTGATAAAATATACAGTGATTTTTCTATGGGCAATATAAGGAAAACTGACAATGCTACCGACCTGGCCTTAAATAGTGATGGTTATTTTGCCGTTTTAACCCCACAGGGGGAACGCTATACCCGCAACGGGCAATTTAAAATAAATAATGAGGGGATTTTAACGACTAACCAGGGTTATCCGGTGCTGGATACTAGCGATCAAAGGATTACCCTGGAAGGTGAGTTCAGCATTGATGAAATAGGGAATATATCAATAGCTGGTGAAACCATAGCCCAGCTCAAAATGGTTAGCTTTGAGAATCCCCAGTACCTGGTACGGGAGGGAGATAACCTTCTGGCCACTCAAGAAGGAGAAACAGCAATTAATCTAGAAAGGCCCGGTATATTACAAGGATACATAGAAGATTCTAATGTTAATGCGGTAAAAGAAATGGTAGAACTGATTAATGTGGTAAGAGCCTATGAATCCATGCAAAAAGTGGTGCAAGCCGAAGATGAAACTACTCAGGTGGCTATTGATCAGGTAGGCAGCGTATCTTAAATAAAGAAAAAAACCCGCCGCAGGGCGGGATTTTTTTTGTCCGAAAATAAACTGGGGCAGGAATAACTGATTGTACGGGGAATTAGAAAAGTGAGGAGTTAGGGGTAAGAAATTAATTAGAAAATAGATTTTAATTCACGCGGATCGCGTCATGTGTAGGGAACGGCCCCTGTGCCGTTCCGCCATGGGTTAGAAACAAAATACTTCTATTTTCATAAGTGGTTGTGTGCCGTACTC
>JAAYCQ010000185.1 GCA_012729715.1 Syntrophomonadaceae bacterium | reverse complement strand
TGACTTCTCCTCTCACGGGTTATTTGTTTAGTCACTTATTAATTCGACAAAATGGGGGGTGAAGTCCTTTTTCTGTCCGACTAAAACCCCGGTATTTTCAGCCTTAGGTATTTTGAAAAAGTCTCAACTAATAAAAAAGAATAATAAAATGAAAATAAACCCTAATTCACCTAATTCCATAATCCATCTCCTTATAAAAATAGAAGTTTTAGTGAGTATAAAATATAATGCTCCCAGTAGTGAGACACCTGTCGGGAAAAAATAGGCTAAAGTATTAGTATGGAAAAGAGAAATCGCTACACAGCCGAGTTTAAAGCCAAAGTGGTCATGGAACTCCTGAAAGAAGAGGAGACCTTGAGCCAGATAGCTGGTCAGTACCAGCTAAAACCCACAAATGCTCAGAATATAGATGCCCCGCTGAATGTTATCAGCAAATGCCCATGATTAGCAATTTAGCAGAGGAGGGACACATTAGCTTATTTCTATCTGCAATGTGTCTTGACAACGGGGGGCACTATAAAATTTAGTATCCAAAATCAACGAAATGATACAAAGATCATTTCGTTGATAATAAGGTTAAGACTTGCTAATAAATAAAATCATCCCACCAGTTAATATCTGCTACAAACAATTCTAACCAAGCCGTACCGCTCCTAACATTCCAACCGGGGGCTTGATACTGATATTTAAACGCTAGTCTGGCATGTGCAGGAGTACTACCTGATTGTGTAGGTTTAATAATACTTAGTACGTCATTTGAATAATCACCAAAGGTAATTGTAATTCTGCTATCATATACACTTAGGATTGACGATGCCGGATAATCCGTATTTAATATAATCTTAGCTTTAAACTCAGCATCTATAAAAGCAGAATCATAAAAAGGTGTTGCAGTTGTTGTGATAATACCATGAGGAGAAATTTCTTCTTTTTCAATAATTATTCCTTTAACAATTTTTGAACCATCCTCAAAAGTATATTCAGCTATCGGATTTTGTTTTGAAACCTTCAAATACTTTGCAGCTTGCTTAACTTTTTCAGGATTTTCAGAATCTAGCAATTCACCATTTTTGATTTTTTCAATTAAATTATCCTGAACAGTTTTTTCTATACCTAGTTCATCCATCCTAGTAATAATCTTGTTTTCATCGAAGACGTTATTTGTTGTTGATGCTGCAAACACCGGGGATGATGTGGCAGATACGGACATAGTGATAATCAGTATAAGAAAAAGGACTCCGGGAAATAGTTTGCTTATTATTTTACTACTCGATAACATTGGCATTCCTCCCTTTAGATTTATTACTTACTAAAAGAATGTTTTTATACCACCTTCTTTGATCCATTAGAGCGCTCTCTATAAATACTATAAATGTATATGAAGGCAAGCTTTACCAAATTACTTGAACACTACATATTCCAGCCTAAAAAGTACATAGATAATCCTTAATAATCAAGAATTTCTTATTTAATCAAAAGATCGCTCCTTCTTACATTTTGGAAGCTGTTTTAAAACACCTTATGTTACTCCGGCAACTTTGGCTGATACCAGTGGAACAAGCAAGCAGGCTGTACGCCAGCACTAGCTACCAGCAACAAAAAGGCAGATACTGTACTTAAAATCTTAAACTTAAACATTATTTCCACCTCC
>JAAYCQ010000184.1 GCA_012729715.1 Syntrophomonadaceae bacterium | reverse complement strand
GTTTCTGGATTGTGTATATAAGAACCGGGAAATGGAAAGAAATGAATTGCTCCTAAAACTGGCTCAGATAGAAGGGGTCTATGTTCCTGCCCTTTATCAGGTAGAATATAAGGATGATAGTACTCTAAAGAAGATGTACCCTGCGGTCAAGGAGGCACCGGCCAAAGTGCGGCGGCGGGTAATTGAGGATTTGGACCAGGCCTATTATCCAGACAAGCCAATTGTACCTTATATGGATATTGTTCATGACCGGGCGGTGTTGGAAGTTATGCGGGGCTGCCAGCGTAGCTGCCGTTTCTGCCATGCCGGTATGGTTTATCGGCCCGTAAGGGAGCGTAGTGTGGATACCCTTAAGAAACAGGCGGCAGCACAGTTGGCCAGTACCGGTTATGAGGAAATATCGCTGGCATCTTTAAGTACGCTGGACTACTCCGGGGTAAGCCCCCTGGTAAAGGATTTGGTTAAGGAGTATGGTCCTCAGGGTACCGGAGTCTCCCTGCCCTCGCTACGGGTTGACGCTTTCTCCATTGACTTGGCCAACGAGGTGCAAAAGGTACGAAAGACTACTTTAACCCTGGCGCCGGAGGCTGGTACCCAGCGTTTGCGGGATGTTATAAACAAAAATGTAAGTGATGCACAATTGTTTAGTGCGGTGGAAGCTGCCTTTAAATCAGGCTGGAATTCCCTTAAACTTTACTTTATGATTGGCCTGCCGGGTGAGACCGAAGCTGACCTGGACGGGACCATAGAGCTGATTAGAAAGGTCAAGGCTATTGGTGACCGCTACTCCCGGAGACCGGTAGAAATTCGAGCCAGCCTGGCTTCGTTTGTTCCCAAAGCTCATACCCCTTTTCAATGGCGGGCACAGAACAGTATTGAGGAACTGGATAAGAAACGCCGCTATATGATGAGGGAAAAACAGCGCCGCATTAAGCTCAGTTTTCATGATAGTGAAACCAGTTACCTGGAGGGGGTTATTGCCCGGGGCGACCGCCGCCTGGCATCACCTATCTTCAAGGCCTGGCAAAAAGGCTGTAAATTCGATGGCTGGTCGGAGTATTTTCACTTCGACCTCTGGATGGAAGCATTGCAGGAATGTAATATCGACCCGGACTTTTATAACCTGCGCCGGCGTGACTATGAAGAAGTATTCCCATGGGATTTCATCGAAACCGGAATTGACCGGGAGTACCTGATTGAAGAGGATGAAAGGGCAGAGAAGGGGATAAGCACCCCTGACTGCCGCCAGGAAGGGTGCAGGGATTGCGGGGTTTGCATGGCTCTGGGGGTTGACCTTCAGATTAAGGAGGGTTATGCCGATGCGATTGAGAGCTGAGTATAATGTGGGGTCAGACCTGCGATTTTTGTCCAACCTGGATATGATGAAGCTTATGGCTCGGGCCCTGCGCCGGGCAGATATACCTTTTGCTTTGAGCGAGGGTTTTAATCCTCATATACGCCTTTCTATGGGTACTGTACTGCCGGTCGGCCTATGGAGTAAATGCGAGTATTTTGATCTGGAATTGGAACAGGAAATGACCTGCAGTAAATTTATTGAGAAAATGAACCTTAACTTGCCTCGGGATATTAAAATTACGGACTGCATAGAAATTGCTCCTAATGCTCCTGCCCTTATGAATAGTATAAATTGTGCCTGCTATTCTTTTATTGTTAATACCTCGGTGGACGTAATGGAGCAATGGAAAGACACTATTTTGCAAAAAGACGAATTAATAGTTAAAAGCCGAGGCAAGAAAAAGGACCTGGATAAGAATTTGCGACCAGGAATTTTTAAAATTGAAGTGAACAGGTGGCAGAATTTTGCTATTATTGATATATGGGGAAGTGTTGGAGAACCTGTTAATGTACGTTATGATGAATTGATGGAATTATTGGTACTAACCGGTATTAATAAAGAAGATATACTGGATGTGTACCGCAGCGGTAATTATATCAGAGTAAAAGACAATTTTTTTACTCCACTGGAAAAGGTGAAGTAACATTGGAACGAGAAATTATTGCCGAAGTTTATCCCTGGGAATCACGGGTAGCTATTGTAGAGGATAGCAGACTGGTCGAGGTTTTCTGGGCGGATCAGGACGAAAATGTAGGTAATATATATAAAGGTAAGGTAAAAGATATATTACCAGGGCTTTCCTGTGCCTTTGTTGACATAGGACTGAGCAAGAATGCCTTTTTATATGCCGGCGATGTTGTGTTTCCGGGGGTTAAAAGAAGCAGCAACGGATTGGATCTATTAAAGAGCGGTCAGGATATAATGATTCAGGTAAAAAAGGAAGCTTTTTCGGAGAAGGGAGCACGGGTAACCGGAAACTTAACTATTCCCGGTCATTTTATTGTGCTCTTGCCCTGCCAGAACGAAGTATCCATATCCCGTAAACTGACTGACGACCAGCGTCGCGAGCATCTGCGCCGTCTGCTGGAAAAACATAAACCAGCAGAGATGGGGATTATCCTGCGTACTGCCTGTCAGGAAGCCGAGGATGATGAGATTCTGGATGAATTGCAGGAGCTACTGAAAGTTTGGGAGGAAATAAATCAGCGCTACGAGCGTATGCGTGCCCCCAATCTAATTTACGAAGATATTGATGTGTTGGAGAGAACTTTACGAGATTACCTGGATGGCGATATCCGCCGGGTAATAATTAATAATGAAAAACTACAAGAAAAAATCATCAACTATATGAACAAGAAGAAATTTAACTTTGATTTTACAGTGCAGTTTGAAGAGGGTGACCTGTTCGAGAAATACGGACTGGAAAAAGATATCCGCCGCACCCTGCGCCGCAAAGTATGGCTGCGTAACGGGGGTTATCTAATCATTGATGAAACCGAGGCTATGACCGTAATTGATGTTAATAGCGGTAAGTATACAGGTAAAAATGATTTTGAAGAAACGGTTTTTAAGCTTAATTTGGAAGCAGCGGCAGAGATTCCCCGGCAGTTGAGGCTGCGCAGCCTGGGAGGAATCATTCTTATAGATTTTATTGATATGAAAAAGAAAGAAAACGTAGACAATGTAATTGCTGTGCTAAAGAAGGAACTGGCCAAGGATAAAGCCCATACCCGCATTATAGGCATGACCGGTTTAGGTTTTTTGGAAATGACGCGCAAGAAATCACGTTATGGGGTATCCGAATTTTTTACTGATGAATGTGTTAATTGCAATGGCCGGGGACGGATGATTAATCTTTTTGCTCTCTCGTGTGAAGTGAAAAGGAAACTGGCCAATATGGGTTATGTGGAGAACGAGGAAATAATCTGTGAAGCAAACCCGCGTTTGCTGGAATTTATCCATAATGACGAGAAAAACCTGGGCTACATAGAAAGGCGCACCCAGAAAAAAGTAAAATTATTAGCCAACCCCGACCTGGCTCTGGTTGATTACAAGATCTACACGGAATAAAAATGCCCCTTCGTTAAACTTGACTTAATCCCTTATTTATGTTAATTTCTAGTGTGGGTTGCATGTTTTGCAACCGCCCGGTGCGGGCTCCTAAATGGCTTACAGCCTGCCTTGTTTCCGGCGAGTCTCAAAATATGGAGGTGTCTTATAAATGTATGCAGTAATTGAAAGTGGCGGCAAGCAGTACAAAGTTAGTGAAGGTACAGTACTTAAGGTGGAGAAACTGGAAGCCGCAGCCGGGGATCGTTTGGTTATCGACAAAGTGCTGATGATCAATGATGAGAATGGCAATGTTAAGGTGGGCAACCCACTGGTGAACAACGCCCGGGTTGAAGTCGAGGTTATGGAACAGGGTAGAAATAAGAAGGTTGTAGTTTTCAAGTATAAGAGAAGAAAGAACTACCGTAAAAAACAGGGCCACCGGCAACCCTTCACCAGATTAAAGGTATTAACGATTGAAGCCTAATGATTGAAGTAAAGATAAATTATCAGGGCAATGATATAATATCTTTTCAGGTCAAAGGCCATGCTGGTTTTGCCCCTGCGGGGCAGGATATATACTGTGCCGGAGTATCGGCAGTAGCTCAAACCGCCTTGTTAGGGCTAAGTATAAATTTAAGTATACAACCTGAATATCAGGTGGAAGAGGGATGGCTGCAGTGCCGCCTTCCCGAAGGATTAGACCAGGAAGATATGGAAAAAGCCCAGATTATACTTTCTACCATGGAAGCAGGAATGCTGGCCATGCAAGAAGCTTATTGTAATTTTATAAAATTGGAAGTAAGGAGGTCTTAATATGTTTAAATTTGATTTACAGTTATTTGCTCATAAAAAGGGTGTTGGTAGTTCTAAAAACGGAAGAGACAGTAAGTCCAAAAGACTGGGAGTTAAGAGATATGATGGCCAGGTAGTTAGTGCCGGTAATATTCTAGTAAGACAGCGGGGCACCAAAATCCATCCGGGTAATAACGTTATGATCGGTGGCGATGATACCCTGTTTGCCGTAGTTGATGGAACCGTTAAATATGAAAGAAAAGGTAAAGATAAAAAGCAGGTCAGCGTATATCCGCTGGACAGTGTTAGCATGTAGTTCAAAACTGCATTAAAAAGGGTAGAGTAGGGGAAAGCGGCGCTTTCCCCTAATTTTTTAGGTATATTGATGAAAAACAGTATCCCTGGAGCTTTTCCGGGTTTTTTGTTATTATTAGGTAATGCAGGGGGTAAGCTAATGGAAGCAGAACAGGCACTGGCTATGTTAAGAAGAGTTAGACACGATTTTGGGAATTATCTTCAGGTAATTCTGGGCTACATCGATCTTGACCGGCCTGAACAGGCCAAAAACTACATACTCGATATAGTGCAAGAATTGGCAACACAACGCAATATCTTTGAAAGCCTGGACGCAGAAGCAGCCTTGTATTTTTATCAGCAACTACTGATGGCACGAGATTTGGGCATAATATTACATTATAATGAACTGCAGATTCGTTCCTGGACAACATTAAAAAAGCAAAACCAGCCTTTTAGCAGTCTAAAATCCGTATTACCCGAGTTTAATGGTACAGACGATGATCCGATTATAAACCTTTCTTTGTCTGAATCTGAGGCAGGGGTTGCCATGTTGTTTGAATGGGAGCAACCCCAAGCAGGAACACTTAAGGTAATTGTCTAAGGAGTTGAAATAATGTTTGTTGATCATGCCAGGGTTTACGTGCGTGGTGGTGATGGCGGAAACGGTATAGTAGCATTTCGCCGGGAAAAATATGTACCCATGGGCGGTCCTGCCGGAGGCGATGGGGGCAGAGGCGGCAATGTTATATTTGTAGCTGATGAAGGCCTCAGTACGCTAATGGATTTTAAGTACCGCAGGCATTTCAAGGCTATGCGCGGTGCTCATGGCCAGGGTAAAAATATGCATGGCGCCGGGGGCGAGGATCTTACGGTAAAGGTACCGGTAGGAACCGTAATTCGCGATGATGAAACAGGTGAGGTTATTGCCGACCTTACCAAAAATGGACAGGAAGCGGTAATAGCCCGGGGTGGCCGGGGTGGCCGGGGAAATACCCGCTTTGCCACTTCTGTAAATAAAGCCCCTTCGTTATCTGAAAATGGGGAACCGGGGCAGGAAAGATGGGTGAAGCTGGAGTTAAAACTCCTGGCTGACGTAGGGTTAGTAGGTTTCCCCAATGCGGGTAAATCAACTTTAATTTCGCGCATATCCGCAGCCCGGCCTAAAATAGCTGATTATCCCTTTACTACCCTGGTACCTAACCTGGGCGTGGTAATGACCAGAAGTAAAGAATCATTTGTTGTAGCCGATATACCTGGGTTAATTAAAGGCGCTCACCAGGGCTCAGGATTAGGTCATGAATTTCTGCGCCATATAGAAAGAACCCGGGTCTTGCTCTTTGTGCTGGATACTGCTCAGACCGAGGGACGGGATGTACTAGAGGATTACCAGATATTACGCCGGGAACTGGAACTGTACCGGCCTGATTTAATGGAAAGGCCTTTTTTAATTGTAGCCAATAAAATGGACGTCCCCGAGGCCCAGGAAAACTATGAACGACTGCGGGCAAAATTTGGCCATGTGGTACATGCGGTTTCTGCTGTTACCGGTTTGGGAGTAAATTCTCTGGTAGAGGAGACCTTCCGCCTCTTGCAGTCCGTACCCCGGGATATTGTTATACAGGGAGAAGAGCCAGTTATGCGGCGCTTTGAAGAAGAAGAAACGTTTAGAATTGAAAGAGTAAACGGCGTATTTGAAGTCAGCGGTAAAAGAATCGAAAAACTTCTGGCTATGACTAATTTTAATACGGATGAAGGTTTGCGGAGGTTTCAAATGATAGTTGAGAAGATGGGACTGGAGGAAGCTCTGCGCAGACAGGGTATTAAGCCGGGAGATACGGTGAAAATAAGTGATTTTGAGTTTGAATATAGTGAATAAATCCTGGGAGGGGTAAGAATTGAGCAGGCGTAAGAATTTGAAGGCCTGTCGCAGGGTAGTAATTAAAATAGGTACCAGTACCCTGACATACAGTAATGGACAACTCAATTTACAGAGGATTGAACGTCTGGTCAGAGAATTGGCCGATTTACATAATCGGGGGATGGAGGTTTTGCTGGTAAGTTCCGGGGCCATAGGAGTCGGGGCAACCCGTATGGGGTATAAGAAAATCCCCCGCACCATGCCGGAAAAACAGGCCCTGGCAGCTATAGGTCAGGGGGCCCTGGTACAACTCTACGAAAAACTTTTCTCCGAATATAATAAAACGGTGGCTCAGGTGCTGTTAACCCGGGGGGACCTGGATGAACGTCTCCGTTATCTAAACGCCACCAATGCTCTCCTGGCCATACTGGAGCTGGGGGTAATTCCTATTATTAACGAGAATGATACCGTGGTGGTGGAGGAAATAAAGTTTGGTGATAACGATACTTTGTCCGCCCTGGTTGCCAGTATTGTTGATGCTGATTTGCTGATAATTTTATCTGATGTTGATGGCCTGTATGATTCCGATCCTCGGGTAAACAAGGAGGCTCAACTCCAGGCCGAGGTTGACGAAATTACCCCCATGATGGAGGAAAACTCTAAAAACCGGGGCAGCAGCTTTGCAAGCGGGGGTATGCTGACTAAACTGAACGCGGCTCGTATATGTATGGCAGCAGGTATTCCTATGATTATTGCCAATGGTGATAGCGACAACATTATTCGCCGGGTTATGGACGGGAAGGAAATTGGAACCCTGTTTATACCGCGGGAAGAAAAAATGCAGGCCCGGAAAAAGTGGATAGCCTTTGGCACTTTACCCCAGGGTCAGGTGCTGGTTGACGCCGGTGCCGAGGTTGCTTTATTACAGAAGGGTAAAAGCTTATTGCCTTCGGGCGTTATTACGGTTGAAGGGGATTTTGACCGGGGCACAGTGGTTGCTGTAGCCAATGCCGATGATAAACGGGAAATCGCCCGTGGTATGGTAAATTACAGCTCCGATGAAATCAGGTTAATTGCCGGCAAAAAGAGCTCGGAAATAGAAAAAATCTTGCAGGGTAAGGACTACGACGAAGTAATCCACCGCAATAATTTATGGGTGGAATATTAATAGGTCGTCAGTCGTTGGCCGTCAGACGTCAGGAGTGAGGCGTGAGGCATGGGTTGTCAGGTGTCAGACCCTAGACGTCAAGGGGAACGGTCGTCGGGCGTCAGGCAGTGGGACGGCAGGCGTAGGGGAACGGAGTATAAGGCGTTAGGTTGGCGAACATGGGGACTGTCCCTGCTGTTTCGTCTGGAACTAAAGAAACAGAGGGACTGTCCCCGTGTTCGCCCGCGGATTTCTCTTCACTCCTCACCCTAACCAACCAGTCAAGCTACATAATCGCAGTCATGTACAAGAAGACTCTATTATTTTGCCGATTACGACATAAAGGAGAGAGAGGTATGGATAGTAATTTACAGGCACTTATGCTGGAGCAGGGGAGGAAGGCCCGGGTGGCGGCGCGATATCTGGCTACCGCATCTACTACCATAAAAAATGAGGCCCTCATGGCTATGGCTGATACCCTGGAAGCAAACATTCCTGAACTCTTAAAAGCTAATCAGCTGGATTTGGAAAACGGCCGGGAGCAGGGACTAAGCTCAGCCCTGCTGGAACGCTTGACCCTGGATGAATCCCGGGTTAAGGATATGGCAGATGGTTTAAGAGAAATAGCGGCCCTACCCGATCCGGTGGGGGAAGTACTGGGAATGTGGCGCCGCCCTAATGGTCTGGAGGTAGGCCGTATTCGCACCCCCATAGGGGTTATTGGTATAATTTATGAGTCTCGTCCTAATGTTACTGCTGATGCTGCCGGGCTTTGTCTGAAAGCTGGGAATGCCATACTACTGCGGGGTGGGGAAGAAGCACTTAATTCCAACCGGGTAATTGCCTGCCTTATAGCAGATGCAGCAGTTAAATGCGGTATACCAGAGGGTGCTATACAGCTGATTGACAGCGAGGATAGGGAAGCGGCAGTTTTTATGATGAAGATGAACGACTACCTGGATGTCTTAATTCCACGTGGAGGGAAGGGACTAAAACAGGCAGTGATGAACAATGCTACTGTACCTTATATCATGACCGGTATGGGCAATTGTCATGTTTATATAGACGAATATGCCGATCTTAATAAGGCCCGTCCGATTGTTTTTAATGCCAAGGTACAACGGCCTTCAGTATGCAATGCCGCAGAAACCCTGCTGGTTCACGAAGCAGTAGCCCGGGCTTTTCTACCCCCAATGATTAAGGAACTGGAAGAGGCCGGGGTGGAAATAAGGGCCTGTGAGCGCAGTCGTAAGATAGTTGGCCGTCATGTAAAGGCTGCTGCTCCGGAGGATTGGGATACAGAATTTTTGGACCTGATTTTAGCAGTGAAAATAGTAGATAGTGTGGAAGAGGCTATAGAGCATATTAATACTCATGGTACCGGCCATAGTGAGGCTATAGTCAGCCAGGACTACAGTAATGTACGGCGTTTCATGGCAGCCGTAGATGCAGCCGCAGTTTATGC
>JAAYCQ010000183.1 GCA_012729715.1 Syntrophomonadaceae bacterium | reverse complement strand
TTCACTCACCAGCTGCACATTCCGCAATATGATGAAATTCCGACCCCATTTCTTTGATCAAGTATGTATAACCATTATTTTCTATCTTGTGGTATACTGATCTGGAAAAAGCAAATTCCTATCCAACGGCCTACGGCGGCTCCCGATGCTTATGGCTGCATTCCTGCTATGACCGGATAAAACAAAAACAAAATGCTTATATTACGAAACAGGTACTTTTTAGGGGTGCAGGGCTTTAAGAAACAGATATTTATGCCATCTTATGGTAATTTGCCCAAAGCAATGGAAGTATTAAAAAAAACAATGATTGGTTTAAAAGCTCCTAATAAAAGTTATTAGATTTTATTGACAGCGATTTTTTGCTAAATGGCAGCAATTGATGAAATCAAGAAAAAGGATTATAATTTTAATTTAGGGTTATATAAAAGCTTTACGAACAAATTTTTTAAGATATAGCCTGGTCAGACTCAATGAGATTATTAAACAAGTAAGGGTGATTTATCATATGGAAACTGTTTTTGTTTTGCTGATAGGTGGTGCCGCTGGGGTTGTAACGGGTCTTATTGGAGCCAGCGGAGTTATGATTGTGGTTCCGGCGTTAGTTGTACTTGGTTATTCTGTTCCTGATGCCATAGGAGCCAGTCTCTTCATAAACACAGTAGCTGCATTAATCGTAGCATGGACCTATTATCAAAATGAAAATCTAAACTTTAAGCAAGGTATTTGGATAGCTGCAGGTACTGTTGTAGGTGCTCAGGTAGGCAGTTTTATAGCACCATCGGTCCCGGATGTCGGCTTGAGCAGTGCCTTCAGCATATTTTTATTTATTTCGGCGGTAACATTCTGGGGTAGAGGAATAAAGACGCCCAAAGCTAATAAAATATTAGCTGCGGATGACGAGGATAACGCTACTCAACTGTCCCTTGACGAGGATAACACTACTCAACCGTCCCTTATATTAAGACTTTTAAGATCCAATATAATCATTTCCGGTTTACTGCTTGGTTTTTTGGTGGGAATATTAACCGGTTTGATTGGAGCGGGCGGCGGAGTTATGATACTCCTTATTTTAGTATTTATTATGCAATATAGCATGCATGAGGGGATAGGTACGTCAACTCTTATCATGGCATTTTCAGCGGCATCGGGTACTATAGGGCATGCCCTTACCTCTAATCTCCCTTTGCAGGCGGCAATAATTGGATCGGTAGGTACAATTATCGGCGGTCGCTTAGCTGCACGGTTTGCCAATGCGATTAATGAAAAAGTTCTGAGCATGGTTGTTGGAGGAGTATTTGCTGTACTTGGTGCAGTAATGCTTATAACCACAACATCCTAAACGGATAGTTTGCTGCTGAATGGGTACTATCCAAACTCCATAACATAAAATGAATGTAAGAAGATTCTTTCTGCTGACTAATAACTACAAGCCGTAAATATTCACTTCAGCTAGCTTCAGATTCTATATCGCCGGTCATGATAATTTTTAGAGGATTTTATCACTAAAACTGAAGTTTGCCGATTAAATCTTCGGTATAATTACCGTAATGGAAAAGGGGAGTTGAAATGGGCTGTACGAAAGCATATGTTGAGTGGCATGGCTTTGAGGGAACGGTTACAATTGATGAACCGGTTTTACGTTACCCGGATAACCCCATATTAACATGCCATGACGTTAATGAAATCTGGGGTAATGATAGTCGTTTATATACATACAATGTTCATAATGCAGGAATGGCAGAAGTGACTGGTACGAATGGCAAGACGCAAATAATAATGCTTTTTCGTTCCCACATTGCTGATGGTCGTAGTGTAATAGGAAAAGCGGTAAGCGACAATGGCTTAAATGGTTGGAAGGTTGACCCCAGACCATTTTTATTACCTGCGACCGAGAATGATATATTTGCCCGGGGTGTCGATATGGCCTCTATTATCGAATCTGAAGCCGGCGGGGTAGAAGATATTCGGGTTAATCCCGTTGGGGGCGGCTTATATGTATTGACTTACAGTGCTTACCACGAACAGATTCCTGATAGAGTTAAGGTTATGATGGCTATAACCCAGGACTTTAAGACGGTTGTCCGTTATGGGCCTATATCTGAACAAGATATGCGCAACGTGGTTATATTTCCTGAACCTGATAAAAATAAAACCTGGATAGCCTTGTTGCGTCCAAATGACAAAAACCAGGAAGTTTCGGGCTCCGGTCATATCGGTGGTTCATTTGAAGAAATACGGGCAGGTTTCGCATCAGATCCTACCGGACCATGGCAAATCGGTAATGTAATAATGAGAAGCGGTCACGGGCCGGGTGTATTCCAGGCTAAGATTGGTCCAGGCAGCCCGCCTATCAGGACGCGCTATGGGTGGCTAAATATCTTTCATGGGGTGCGCTCAACCATGGCTGGTAATCCGTATACCCTGGGGGTGGCATTCCATGATCTGGAAGACCCCACCAATCCAAATAAACTTCGTATTAGCGCCAAACCGTTATTAATGCCCAGTGCCAGTGATTGTTTAGTAAGCAAAACTGATTATGTCCATGTTCCTAATGTAGTATTCAGCTGTGGGGCATTAACTGGCAAGGATGATACGGTAGCTATATATTATGGCGGCAATGATACCGTTATGAATATCGGCCTGGCCAATATACAAATTCTAAATGAGATGTGTAATGTTTTTTGCCTGGACCCATTGACCGGGAAACATCTATATTCTCTATAAAAGCATAAAGTCGCCCAAGAAGCCCCGCGAAGCGGTTTTGGCGTTTCTTAAGGAAGGAAGTTGTCGGCATGACGATACGGCATTTGCGAATATTTATAGCCGTACACGATGAACTAAATATGACTGTTGCCGCCAATAAATTGTTTATGACCCAACCTGCTGTTAGTCAGGCCATAAAAGAGCTGGAAGACTATTATGGGGTCCTTCTTTTCGAGCGGTTATCCCGGAGATTATATGTAACTGAATCAGGAGAAATATTATATCAATATGCTACCCATATAATTAAACTTTTTGATAAATTGGAAGATAATCTTAAGGAAAACGCATTTCAGCAAGAACTTACCATAGGAGCCAATTATACGGTTGGTGTCGCCTTAGTACATAAATACATTGAAGAATTTAAGAACTTATATTCTGATGCGAAAATCAGGGTGGTTGTAAACCGGGCTTCTATTCTAATTGAAATGCTTAGAAAAAACGAACTGGATCTTGCCCTTATGGAGGAAGTACTAAATGAATCCGGTTTGATAGAAGATTATTTTTCTGATGACCGTATTGCGATTGTTGCTGCACCGAATCATCACTTGGTTGCTCAAAAAGAGGTAACTGCGTACGATATTAGTAATGAACCCTTATTGCTGCGGGAAAAGGGTGCCGGTGTCAGGAACTTATTTGAGCAAAGGATGA
This sequence comes from Syntrophomonadaceae bacterium, assembly GCA_012729715.1. Classification (GTDB taxonomy): domain Bacteria; phylum Bacillota; class Syntrophomonadia; order Syntrophomonadales; family Syntrophomonadaceae; genus UBA4844. The sequence continues at coordinate 5,547 of JAAYCQ010000183.1, read as the reverse complement.
ATGAGATGGGATTATCTATTAAACCCTATTGGGAAAGCACCAGCGCCACCGCCTTAATTAATGCAGCAATAAATAAGCTGGGAATTGCCGTATTACCTTTTCTGCTGGTAAAAGAACATATTGCTGCAGGTAGGTTAAAAGAAATAAAAGTGAAAGATATGGATTTAAGCAGAAAACTGACCATTGTCTATCATAAGAATAAGTTTCTGACTACCGCCATGCAGGATTTTATAAGGATATGTCATGAATCCTGAAATACTAAGGCCTTGTAGTTTCTTAAAAACCACAAGGCCGGTAATACTAAGGTAGTAATAATTGGGTCATTTATACTGCTATCATAACCGATGTAGCTTTAATAACAGCTTTAGCCTTAACTCCAGAGGCCAGCCCCAGCTCTTTCACTGCAGCAATTGAAATAGTAGAAGTAAATGTATTCCCCCCAATGGTCTTTAAAGTAACGAGTGCATTTACTGCACCTTCTTCAACCTTTACAATTTCACCTGCAAGCTGATTTCTAGCGCTAAGCTTAATTTCTCCGACTCCAATCATCACTTCGGTAGCCTTAATTATTGCAGTTGCTTCTTTACCAGGAGCAAGGTCCAGTTCCTTTACGGCTTCCATGGAAATAGTAGAAGTAATGATTTCACCGCCAGCGGTTTTTAAAGTAACAACTGCATTTACTGCACCTTCCTGAACAGATTCAACTTTTCCTTTAAATTGATTTCTAGCGCTAATATTCATGTTTTTTCCTCCCTTTCTTTGGCATTAACAGTATAACCAATTGTTACTATATAAATTAGCACTTAACTTTATATATGTCTAATCGGATTATCTTATCAATAACATAGGTAAATGCTTATGAGACAACATTCATCCTGACACCTATACCTCAAACCGTCTTAAGCGCAGTGAGTTGCTGACTACTGATACGGAACTAAAAGCCATCGCTGCTCCCGCTATAACCGGAGATAAAAAGCCCAGAGCGGCAAAAGGTATACCGATACTATTGTAGAAAAAGGCCCAGAATAGATTTTGCTTAATAATTCTCATGGTTTGGCGGGATAATTTGATGGCCGCAGGAATGCCGTATAAATCACCGCTCGTTAATACAATATTAGCTGTTTCCAGGGCCACGTCAGTTCCGGTACCAATGGCTATACCGATATCGGCAGTGGCCAGAGCGGGAGCATCATTAATTCCGTCACCCACCATAGCTACTATTTTTCCACTTTGCCTGATTTTCTCTACTTCCTCTGCCTTCTTTTCAGGCAGTACTTCCGCCAGCACTGTTTCGATTCCTGCCTGCCGGGCAATAGCCTGTGCAGTACGCTGGTTATCGCCACTAATCATGTATACCTTAAGATTCATATCTTTAAGTGCCTGAATGGCCTCAACTGCATTTGCCTTAATGGTATCAGCCACTGCCAGCAAGCCCGCTAATTTCCCGTCTATAGCCAGATACATAATGGTTTTACCTGCTTCCTCCAGCTGCATAGCCTTGGTTTCAATACCGGTAGAATCTATAGCCTGGCTGTGCATAAAACTACGATTGCCTATAGTTAATGCCAGGTTATTGCTTTTTCCCACCACACCTTGACCGGGATAATTTCTAAAATTCTCGGGATCAGGTAAATCTCCGTACTGTTCCTGGGCACAGGCATAAATGGCTTCCCCCAAAGGATGCTCGGAACGTTTTTCCAGGATTCCTGCCCAGCGCAGCACTTCATCTTGCCCGTAATTACCCAAGGTAATGATATCGGTAAGAGCAGGCTCTCCCCGGGTTATGGTACCAGTTTTATCCAGAACTACTACATCCAGCTTTTGCAGTAACTCTAAATATTCGCCTCCCTTGATTAAAAGGCCATTTTCAGCACCTTTGCCGGTTCCCACCATTATAGCGGTAGGAGTGGCCAACCCCAGGGCACAGGGACAGGCTATTACCAGGACCGCAACTGCGGTAATAATGGCTGTATTAATATCACCATTGAACCAGAACTGCAGGATAAATGTAAGCAGGGCAATTCCTATAACCGCCGGGACGAATATGCCTGAAACCTGGTCGGCTATCTTCTGTACCGGAGCTTTGGATTCCTGGGCTTCCTCTACAATTTTAATAATCTGGGCCAGGGTGGTATCCGAGCCGGTACGGGTAACTACAAATTTCAGGCTGCCGTTTTTATTGATGCTAGCTCCTACCACGGCATCACCTGGTCTTTTCTCCACCGGCAGGCTTTCACCGGTCAGCATGGATTCATCAACGGATGAACTGCCTTCCTGTACGATGCCATCAACCGGGATTCTTTCGCCTGGACGAATAACTACCAGGTCACCGGTTCTAACCGCTTCTATGGGTACATCCATTTCTTTTCCCTGCCGTACTACTCTGGCGGAACGGGGCTGTAACCTGCTGAGAGCTCGGATAGCATCAGATGTTTTATTTTTGGCCTGCTCTTCCAGGTATTTACCTAATAGTACCAGGGTAATGATTGTAGCCGAAGCTTCAAAATACATATTTTGCAGGTCACCCCGGAAAAACACATTATACAGGCTGAAGAGATAGGCAGCTGAAGTACCCAGCACTACCAGCACATCCATATTGCTGCCGCCGGAACGCAGGGCCAGGAATGCACTTCTATAAAAGCGGTAGCCAATAATGAATTGTACTGGTGTAGCCAGGGCCATTTGTAAGTAGGGATTGTGTAAAAGGGGTATCTGAATCTCAAATAACATCAATACCATATTAAGGATGAGAGGGAAGGCCAGAATAATAGAAGTAACCAACAATAGCTTTAATTTCTTGATTTCGGCGTCATCGCCTGTGCTATCGACCGGGAGGGTCTCTTTATCTATCCGGTGGGCCTGGTATCCCAGATTATCTATCACTTTTTCAATTTCACCAATGCTGATTACTTGGGGGTCATACTCTACCAGCGCCTGGTTGGTAAGCAGGTTAACGTTGGCATGGGTTACTCCTGCGGTGTTGTTCAGTTTCTTGTCTATGCGGGCTGAGCAGGCGGCACAGGACATACCATCGATTTTAATGGTGCTTTTTATTTCTTCCATTTCAGTATCTCCTTTTATAAAAAATCCGCGTAAATCCTAATATAATCCGTGCGAGCGTAGCGAGTCCGCGTCTGTTTCCCCGTCTATTTTCTAATTAAGATATGAGATATTCCCGTAACCCTCACGGGTGCTATTTAACTACTTCATATCCGGCATCAGTGACCGCTTTTTCAAAATCTTCCGGAGTTACTTGGGCCGTTTCGTATGATATTTTTACGGTTTTTGCGGCCAGGTCAACTTCCGCATGGGTTACTCCGGAAAGATTTTGCAATGCCTTTTCTACCGCCATTTTACAATGCTGGCAACTCATGCCGGCAACATTTAACACTACTTGCTCCATAGTCAACACCTCCTTCCCTCGAACGTTTAATGACAATACTATCCCGGCAAAAATAAATATGGCCCATACCAAAAAAATTCCATTTATCGTATCATTCTAAAAATAGTAGTTAAAACTTCATCAATAACCTGGTCATCACCTGATGCCAGTTGTTCCTTGACACATGATTGCATATGTTTCTGCAAAAGCAGCTTGGCTACTCCATTCAGAGCCGACTGCGCAGAAGCTATTTGATTTAAAACATCATCACAGTAAACCCCTTCTTCAATCATTCGCTTGATTCCCCGTACCTGGCCTTCGATACGATTAAGGCGAACCGTAAGTTCTTTTACAGTGCTTTCGTCATTCCAGGCTCGGTTTTTCTGGTTGGTTTCCATACCACAATTATGGCATCTTATATTTGGGTCTTTTTCCATAATAACCTCCTCTTTACCGTCTAATTATAGTATACCCCCCTATACTATACAAGAATAAAAATTCAGGTTTCACTTGCGTAATTAATGAAGCCTATTATATTAAAATATTAAGGGGGGATTATTGTGAAGCTGGTAATTCTTTTAGTTGCCTATCTTATAGGCAGTATTCCCTGGGCTTATTTGGTGGGGAAATGGCTGCAGGGCGTTGATTTGCGCTGCTACGGCAGCGGTAATTTGGGAACTATGAATGCCCGCAAGGTACTGGGATGGCCGGCGGCTATACTGATTTTTGTTTTAGATACCGGTAAAGGAGCTCTGGCCGTATATCTGGCATCATTATTCGGGGCGAACATTATGCTGGCAGCATGTTTGGCCGTAAGTGGACATATTTTCCCGGTGTGGCTGGGGTTTCGGGGCGGTAAAGGATTGGCCAGCGGTTTGGGGGCACTTGCTGTTGCCGGACAATTCGTGCCCCTATTAATTTTTGCATTAGGCTGGGTCGCAGCCTACCCGCTGACCAGAAAATCGGATCTGGCTAACATTATTGCAGTAGCCGCAGTAGGAGTATATGCTCTGCTGACTGGTCCCCAATGGTGGCTGTTAACGTTAGCTCTTATAATCATAATCCCCCATGTACGGGCTTATAACAAGTAAAGGAAGTAGCGGGACGTTCTTTCTGCTTTCTCTCGATGCGAGGAGATTGTTCCTGGAACCAAACCCGTTTCAGTTAACCCATCAGGATATTTTTATTACCGTGATAAACATGAATACTACTCTATTGCCAGGCTTCCCCGGCCTGCTTACTCGCAAGGGCAGGGTCTAGGCCAGGGCTCCCCCGTCAACTACGATGGTAGCACCAGTAGTATAAGACGATGCCTCCGATGCGAGGTAGAGGACGGCGCCGCACATCTCCTCGGGCTGTGCAGCACGGTGCAGCGGTATCTGCGGCAGCAGAACCTGCTCCATCAGTTCCTCGTTCTTTACCATTACGGAAGCGAACTTTGTATCTGTGAGCCCGGGAAGCAGCGCGTTTACCCTGATATTGGCAGGGGCCAACTCCTTGGCAAAGGATTTTGTTAGGGCAATGACCCCCGCCTTGGTAATCGAGTATACTCCCTGCATCAGCGCTGGCCTTATGCCATTGATAGACGCAACGTTAATGATTGAACCGCCGCCGTTTTTCATCATCAGCCTGGCTCCGTGCTGGCACATAAAAAAAGTACCCTTCAGGTTAACATCCATGGTCTTGTCCCACACTTCCTCTGACGCGTTAATGATATCGCCAAAGTAAAAATTCATCGCAGCGTTATTTACCAGGATATCAAGCCTGCCATAGGTTGCCTCGACAAACTTGAATAGATCCTCTATATCAGATAGAACTCCGTTGTGACATGCCTTGGACATGGCTTTGCCGCCTGCGGCCCGAATCTCCTCTTCCACCTCAGGTAGTCCTTCCATGGTTTTGTTGGTGATGATTACCTCAGCCCCGTAATCGGCCAGCGCCTTAGCGATGCTCCTGCCAATACCGCGGTTGGCGCCGGTCACTACCGCGGTTTTTCCTTTTAAACTGAAATCCACGATCATGTTATTCCCCCTTTTTTTCATCCCCCCCAGACTCGAGGCCACCAGCATAGAAAAGGCATGTAAGCCTTTACGTCTTTGCAGCGGATTCTGACGCAGTTGCAAAGATTGTATCCGCTGCCGTTTCACCAGGATCGTAATACGACC